>JBMFWT010000012.1:0-59379 GCA_049964975.1 Acidiphilium sp. | reverse complement strand
ACATCGATGGTGCCATTATCGGTCACCGCCGTGCCGCCGATTGAGGCGGTGCCGGTCGGAACGGTGACCGTCTCGCCAGTGTTGATCAGCGTGCCCGGCGAAACACCGCCGGTCCAGTTGCCTGGATTGAACCAGCTTGTCGTCGTGCCGCCGCCCGAGAAGGTGAAATCATTGGTCTGCCCCGGCATGGTGATGGTGATGCCACCGGAGCCAATCGTGTCGGCCAGGGTGTTGCCGGGATTGGTGTCGAACGTGCCGGTGAGATGCAGCGTCTCGGTGGAAACCGAGCCAGCGACGGTCGAAGACACGGTGAGTTCGTTGGTGGTGGAGTTATAGTTGAGCGAAATATCATTCGCACTGGTCGGCGTCGGCTCGGTGCTGCTGCCCAGCACGATCTGATCGTTGGTGCCGAACCCATTGATGGTGCCACCAAAGCCGAGCGTGTTGCCATTCACATCGAGCACATTCGGCGCGAGCGTGGTGCCGTGCGTGCCAAAATCAACGGTGAGCGAGCTGTCATTGCCAGCACTATTGGACAGGGTGACCTGCGCGCCATTATCGATGAAGATGGTGCCGTTGCCAGCCATCGAGGTGGTGTCGGTCAGCGAGGTCGTGCTGCCGGTGACATCGATGGTGCCATTATCGGTCACCGCCGTGCCGCCGATTGAGGCGGTGCCGGTCGGAACGGTGACCGTCTCGCCCGCGTGAATGGTCGCGCCCGGTGACGCCGTGCCGGACCAATTGCCTGGATTGAACCAGCTTGTCGTCGTGCCACCGCCGGTGAATGTATAGGTCTTTGCGTCAGCCGTCAGCACCTCGGTGGTGGTGCCGTTCTGCGTGATTGTCGAGGCATCGAAAAACGGTGCGAGCGAGCCAGCGAGCGTAATAATGTCCTTTGCGGTGCCGTTGGTCGTTACCAGTTCAGTAACCCCATTGACCACCGTTGTGCCGACATTCGCGGCACCGCTGAAGCCTTGCACGTCAATTGTTTGACCCGCGCCAAATCCGGCCACCGATCCAGCAAAGCTGCCGGGGCTGCTTAAAGCCAGGGTATTGTTGACGCCGCCATTAAACAGCACCTCTTCCTTGGCCGCGACGGTGCCCAACACTGCTTCGCCGGCGTTGGAAATCTCGATAAAGCCATCCGGCGTTGTGCCGGCATTGGCTGTTACCGGCTTGTCTGCGACGCTCGATGCAACGAACGTGCCGCCATTGGCGAGGACCCAGCCCTCGTTATAAAAGCCAACAGTGTCGCCGGTGGTCGTTGGGGCCAACAGGTTAATGCCAACTTCGCCACCGGCCGTGGCATCGATTTCGCCGTAATTGAACAGAGCATGGGCGTTCTGCACATTGCCGCCGACGCCAATAACCACGTTCAGCGTGTTGCCTGCGCCCGACGCCCCCATAAAACCGAAATTGTGATTGACGTCATTGAACATCGCCGTGTCCAATCCCGTCGCGGTGATCGACATTTTGGTGTCGAATGCCGGCGTCGCAGAGGGCGCGGCAACGCCGCTAATGGTGGAGTAGGAGGCGGCCAAGCCTCCGGTTCCGCCGGGGCGGCCAAGCGCCACCCCTTGCATGGTCAGGGTTGCGCCATTGGTTAAATCAATTGCTTGGCCGTCAAGCTGATAGTCTTCATAAACACCTTGTGCGCCCGCGAGGTAGGGCTGCTTTACGATGATCACGTCAGCCGTATTGACCCCGGCTTCCGTTGGCGAAATGGTTGGGCCCGCCGCAACCGTCCCGGACACAATAACGGTCTGGAGGGCGGTTGACGAATCAACTGGGACGCCGCCGTTCCAATTGTTTGCATTAAACCAATTGCCGTCACCGTAGCCATTCGTCCAAGTCGTGTTCGCCATGGAAATCAACCCTCCGGATATGTGGACGGGAGTTAACATAGCTGTGAATACACAACAATGCCAAAAATACGATGAAACCATCCCGGAAGTGAGACGGTTTTAATTATAATATCAAAAAATAACTTAATAATTATTTTATAAATATTTTTTTACATATTTGAGACAAATCATGATCGATAGCGCCGTTCGCGCCGAATTGGCCCCAGAAACCCCGACCAAAATTATCAAGGAATCGTGATCAGGCCCCGAATCGTCCCCATCTACCCGACCAGCACAGACTCCGCTAAACGAGAGCAATAATATTTCGGAGAGCTTCCATGAAATTTGTGCAACCTCAGACCCATCGGCACCGTCGAGTCCTGACAGCGGCGCTGCCAGCATTCGCTCTGATCACCGCGACCGCCCATGCCGCAACCATGCCGGTCAAGCCGCCTTCGGCACCGATCATCAAACATGTCAGCAACGATTTCGGCACTCCCGTCGTCGATGATTATCGCTGGATGGAAAAGCCGGGCAGCAAGCGCCTGGCGCTATTTATGAAGCAGCAAAATACCTATACCCGTGCCGTCTTGAACCGGATTCCGGGTCATCAAAAAATTTATGCCGAGATCAAAAAGGACGCGAATGTCGGCAGCGCCGTGTTCAACATTACCCGCGCTGACGGCAAAATATTCTATATGGGCATCGGCCCCGGCCAGGATACCGCGCATTTGATGGTGATGGACAAGGTCGGCGCGACGCCGCACCTGCTGATCGATCCGATGCGTTTCAGCAAAAACCACATACCGCAGGCGATTAATTTCTACTTCGTCTCCCCAAACGGAAAATATGTGGCCTTCGGTGTTTCCGGCGGCGGCTCCGAACAGGCCAAGCTGCGTGTGCTCGATGTTGCGACCGGAAAATTGCTCAATATCGGCATCACCGGCGTCGATGGCGATGATAGTGATTTCCCGCCCGTCGCCTGGCTGCCTGATTCCAAGGGCTTCGTGTATTACCGGCTGCACATATTCGGCCCCCACGCGGCAGTGACCGATTTTTATCAAAAAAGCCGGGATTATCTGCATTTGCTAAGCAGCAACGACCCCACCGGTGCCGCCGATAAACCGATGTTCGGCTGGAAAGTCGCGGCCAATGTGCCGATGACCCTGTCGCAAGATGCGTTGGTGCTCACCTCGGCAAAATCCCCATGGGCGATCGGGCTGTTTACCGAAAATGAAGAATTGCAATCGATCGATGATGTTTACGCCACGAAAATCACCGATCTCGAAGCTGGCAAGCCGGTCTGGCACAAAGTGGCCGGGCGCAGCGCCAATATTTCCGGCTTCGCGGTGCATGGCGACCAGCTCGACGTGATCACCTCGAACGATGCGTCGCGCTATAAAGTGGTCGCCTATGATCTGGCGCGTCCCGCCCCGCCACAAACTATCGTTGCGCCCAGCGCCCGCGTGATTACCAGCCTCGCTGCCGGCAGCCACGCCCTTTACGTCGGTGCCATGCGCGATGGCATGGGCCGGATCGAGCGTGTCGCCTATCAAAAAGGGGCGACGTCCAGCGTCAAAATGCCGTTCCAGGGTGGTCTCGGCCAAATCGTCGCGGACCCGAATGGTGCCGGGATTTGGTTCCGCCTGTCCGGCTGGACCACCCCGAGCGCGTGGTATGATTTTTCGCCGGCCACCCAAGCAGTGATCAATACCAACCTGCAAAAACCGCCGAAAGTGAGCTTCGCCGATATCGAATCCAAGGAAGTCAAAGCGGTTTCTTGGGATGGAACGATGATTCCGGTATCGATCATCATGAAAAAGGGCACCAAGCTCGACGGCAAAAATCCTACTCTGCTGATCGGCTATGGTAGTTACGGCATCACCATCACGCCGTATTTTGATCCGACCGCCCTGCCATGGCTTGAGCGCGGTGGCATTATCGCGGTGGCCCATGTGCGCGGGGGCGGCTGGTATGGCGCGGCGTGGCATCAGGCCGGCATGAAAGCCACCAAAATCAATACCGTGTTCGATTTCATCGCGGCCGGGCAATATTTGGTCGATCATCATTACACCTCACCCGCCCATCTCGCCGGTGAAGGTGGCAGTGCCGGCGGCATCACCATTGGCGGCGCGGTGGCTTGGCGGCCTGATTTGTTCGCCGCCGCCATCGACAGCCATGGCGACACCAATGCGCTGCGCATGCAATTCACCCCGAACGGGCCGCCGAACGAGATCGAGTTTGGCAATGTGCTTAAACTGCCCGATTTCCATTGGATCTATGCGATGGACGCGATGGCCCATATCCGCAACGGCGTGAAATACCCGGCGGTGATGGGTGTCACCGGCGCCAATGATCCGCGCGTCGCGCCGTGGGAAGTCGCTAAATTCATCGCCCGGCTGCAAACCGCCAGCACCTCTGGTCGTCCGGATTTGCTGCGGGTCAGTTATCAATCCGGTCATGGTATCGGGTCCACCAAGGATCAATTCATTCGCTCGCGGGCTGATGAATATACGTTCCTGCTGTGGCAGCTCGGCGCCAAAGGGTTCCAACCGACACCCTGATTACTGATCGCCCTGATCACTGATCACCTAAAAAACGGGCGTTTTCCGCCGTTCAGCGCGGAAAACGCCCGAGAGGTCGGCTGGCGGCGCACCGCACAGCCAGGGGAGGAAACGGAGACCAATGGCCTCATCCCCTTTGGTAGATGATGCTGGTTAATATTTCGTGAAACTGCCGCGATTATTTTTGCGGAAAATCATGTTGCGAAAATATCGCAATATCGGCAATTCCATCAAAGCGTCCCTGCTCCGCGTCAAGCGGCGGAACTTGCCTCTTGCACGTTGTTACGCGGCGCGATAACGCGAATTTATGCGCGCTTGCTGAGCCGCCCGCTTCGTCTTGCCCGCTTTTGGGCATTCCGCGTCGTTCAGCCGGTGCTGCAAAAGGGAGTCCCAATAATCTCGTCTGATCGCCCGTGCGATTAGGTCTGGATTTTTTGTGACTTTCTCCTTATGTCTACGTTACTATTTCTTTGGCACCCAACATCGGGACGGAACAAAATGAATATTAAAGCTTTGGGGGCACTCGCAGCAGTCGCCCTGCTCGCAGCCTGCTCGAACGGGCCGGCCAAAACGGCCTTGAACGGCGGCGGCAACACAAACCCGGTCCAAACAGGCCCGGCTCCGGGCAGCGAACAGCAGCTCGTCGCCAGCGTCGGTGACCGCGTGTTCTTCGGGTTCAACAAGTCGGGCCTGACCGCGACGGACCGTGCAACCCTTGATCGTCAAGCCGCTTGGCTTGCCAAATATCCGAATGTTGACGTGTTGATCGCCGGTAACGCCGATCCGCGCGGCACCGAAGCCTATAACTTGGCGCTTGGCCATCGCCGCGCCAACGCCGCGCGCGACATGCTCGTCGCCAAGGGCGTTGCCGCTTCGCGCATCCAAACCGTGTCCTATGGCAAGTCCTGCTTGGTTTCGCCGGGCAACACCATGGCCGACTACGCTCAGGATCGCGTCGCGATCACCTCGGTGCAGGGCTTCAACCCGCAAAACTGCCACTAATCGCTTCACGGCTTTGGTGCTTCAACGGCGGCCTCCGGGCCGCCGTTTTTGTTTTGTCACCAAGCATTCCCGTCACGCGGATAACGCGGTAAACCATCTAGAAAATCTGTCGCCACCGATCCGGGATCATATCATGCGCCGCACGCTCCTCATCGCCGCTCTACCGTTGACCCTCGCCGCACTCAGCGCCGCCCCGATCAGCATTGCGCACGCGCAAATGGTGACGAGCCGTGAGGGTATCGCACTGGAAAACCAAATCCTGGCCCTGCGCCAACAGGTGCAACAGCTGCAAACCAGCCAAAGCAACGGCAATGATAACGGCAATTCCGCGCTCGGCGCCTCGCAGCCGCTCTCCTCTGGCACGGGCAGCGCAGCGGGCGCCAACGCGCTTCTGCCTAATTTGCTGCAACAGGTGCAAACCTTGCAGGATCAGGTGCAGAATCTCCGTGGCCGCGTTGATACGCTCGAACACGAAGTCGCCACCCAGCATGACGAGCTCAAGCAACAAATCGGCGATCTGAAATTCCAACTCGGCCAAGCGGGTGCCACGGCACCCGGCGCCACGCCGCCCGGCACAACGCCAGCCCCCCAGCCCGCCGCCCAGCCAGCCCAGCGTGCGGGCGCTCCGCAAACCCTCGGCCAAATGCCGGTCAATCAAGCCGGTCGGGCCGCTGCGCGCGCACCGGTTGCCGCCTCAATCGTGGCCGCCCGCCACGCGCTCGCCGCCCATGATTACGTCACCGCCGAAGCGGACGCCAAAGCCATCATCGCCAAGCAGGGAAGGGGGGCTGATCGCGGTGCCGCCGAATACACGCTTGGCCAAGCCTTGACCGGCCAGCGTCATTATCAGGAAGCCGCACTCGCTTATGATGATGCGTATAACGGGGCGCGCTCAGGCCCCTATGCGCCGCAATCGCTGCTCGGCCTCGCCGGGTCGCTCACCGCGATCCATCAATATAGTGCGGCGTGCGATACGCTGGATTCGCTCACCAGCCAGTTTTCATCGCCGTCCCCCAGTCTCGCCGGTCAGGTTCGCAGCCTGCGCCAGCGCGCCCATTGCCACTGAACGCATCGTTTGCCTGCCGCGCGCCGTCCGATCTGACGGCCCATTTTTCTGCGCAAATGGCGCAGTTCGGTCCATTTGGCCCAGCGCCGCGTTTCGCCGTGGCCGTCTCGGGCGGTGCCGATTCCACCGCCCTCGCGCTCCTGACCCAGCATTGGGCCCAGCATTGGGCCCAGCATTCGGCGCAGCACCGGCACGCCAGCCTGCGCGCCTTCATCGTCGATCATCAGCTGCGCCAGGATGCGTCGGCTGAGGCCGAACTGACCCGCCAACGTCTGACCGGCTTGGGCATCGACGCTGATATTCTTGTGCTCCGCGATCTATCCCCCGGCCCCGCCTTGCAAGAGCGCGCGCGCCATGCGCGCTACCACGCCCTGACCCAAGCCGCCCGCGCCTATGGTGCGCCCTTTTTGCTGGTTGGCCATCATGCCGATGATCAAACCGAACTCATCGCCATGCGCGCCGCGCGCGGCCCTCGTGGTTTGCACGGCATCGCGCCTTGGTCCGCCCGCGCCGATCTGGTTATTCTCCGCCCGCTCTTGGCGGTGCCGCGCGCCACGCTCCGGCACTATCTTACCGCCCATAATATCCCGTGGATCGAAGATCCGAGCAACGCGAACCCCGCTTTTGAGCGCGTGCGGCTGCGTCAATCCGGCCTCGCCACCCACCCCGCATCCCCAGCGCTGATGACCCAACATCGCGAGGAAGCGGCAGCAACCGCCCAAGCCCTCGCGGCCAATGTGCGGCTGAGCGCCGAAGGTTTTGCCGTTATCATGGCCGATCATCTCGCCCCCGAAGCGCTGAGTGCGCTGATCCGCGTGGTGGGTGGCGCGCAATATAAGCCGCCACGGGCTGCCGTGGCCCGCTTGGCCGCCAAGCTCACGGCGGCAACACTTGGTGGGGTGCAAATCGCTGCTTCACGCCGGCTCGGCGGCTTTTTGCTCGCCCGCGAGCCCATCGCCTGTGAGCTGGCGGTCGAGGCCCATGCCGGCGCGCTGTGGGATCATCGTTTTCTGCTCGGCACACCACCTGCCGGGGCAACCCGTTTTGGTGCGTTGGGCGCATGGGCGCGTGCGTATCGCCGCCACACGGCGCTGCCATCACGCGTGCTGCGCACGCTCCCCGCCTTGTTCGCCGGCCAAGAGCTGCTGGCGGTGCCGCATCTGGGCGTCGGCCCGGCCTGCCGCGTTGAATTCGCGCCACCCTACCCCGCGACAACGGACCCCGGCCATGCAACCATGGGATAGGAATTTCCACATACCATCCCATTTAAATAAAATGGGTAGCGAGGTGCCGATTGACGTGCCATTATCATGCTATCTTGCGTTGTCGCCCCGGCATCGGGCCGGAGCGAGCTGAGTATCCCGCGTGTTGCTCGAGTTTGAACTGGATCAGGTCGAATGAGTAATTTTTGGCGTAACCTTCTGCTCTGGGTCGTGGTGATCCTCAGCGTCGTGTTGCTTTTCAATATGTTCCAACCTCAAGTCGGCAAAAAAGACGCCGGCTCGAAAATCGCCTATTCCACTTTTCTCTCTGAAGTGAACAGCGGCAAGGTCGCCAAAGTCGTGATTCGCGGCCATAACATCGCGGGCACCATGAAGAGTGAAGGCGTCGCACCGGCCAGCAAATTCACCACCTACGCGCCGAGCGACCCGAATTTGGTTCCCTCGCTGATCGCCAAAGGGGTCAGCGTGACCGCCCGGCCCCTGACCGATCCGCAGAATCCGCTGATTAAATATCTGATTTCCTGGTCTCCGTTGCTGATCATGGCGGGCATTTGGTTCTATTTCATGCGCCAAATGCAAGGCGGCGGCGGTCGTGCCATGGGCTTTGGCAAGTCCCGCGCGCGGTTGCTCACCGAAAAACAAGGCCGCGTGACGTTTGATGACGTGGCGGGCATCGATGAAGCCAAAAACGAGTTGCAAGAGATCGTCGAGTTCCTGCGCGACCCGCAGAAATTCCAACGGCTTGGCGGTAAAATTCCAAAAGGCGTGCTGCTCGTCGGCCCGCCCGGCACCGGTAAGACGCTCCTTGCCCGCGCCATTGCCGGCGAAGCCAACGTGCCGTTCTTCACCATCTCCGGCTCGGATTTCGTGGAAATGTTCGTGGGCGTCGGCGCCTCGCGGGTCCGCGATATGTTCGAACAGGGCAAAAAGAACGCGCCTTGCATCATTTTCATCGATGAGATCGACGCTGTGGGTCGGCATCGCGGTGCTGGCCTGGGTGGCGGCAATGATGAACGCGAACAAACCCTCAACCAAATGCTGGTCGAGATGGACGGGTTTGAGAGCAATGAAGGCGTCATTTTGATCGCAGCGACCAACCGGCCTGATGTGCTTGATCCCGCCCTGTTGCGTCCAGGCCGGTTTGACCGCCAGGTGGTGGTGCCGAACCCGGACGTGAATGGCCGTGAGCGCATTATTAAAGTGCATATGCGCAAAGTTCCGCTGGCCTCGGATGTTGACCCGAAAGTGATTGCGCGCGGCACGCCCGGCTTCTCCGGTGCAGACCTCGCCAATTTGGTCAATGAAGCAGCCTTGCTCGCCGCGCGCATGGGGAAGCGCGTGGTGGCGATGGCCGAGTTCGAAAACGCCAAAGACAAGGTAATGATGGGCGCCGAACGCCGCTCGTTGGTGATGAGTGACGATGAAAAGCGCATGACCGCGTTCCACGAAGGCGGCCACGCTATTTGCTCGATTTCGCAACCGCAATGCGATCCGGTGCATAAAGCCACCATCATCCCGCGCGGTCGGGCGCTCGGCTTGGTGATGAGCCTGCCGGAAGGTGATCGTTATTCGATGAGCAAAGCCAAATTGCTTGCCGAATTGGTGAAAGCCATGGGCGGTCGTGCGGCAGAGGAAATCATTTTCGGGCCTGATAACGTCTCCAACGGCGCGTCGGGTGACATCAAGCAGGCGACTGATATCACCCGCCGGATGGTCACCGAATGGGGCATGAGTGACACGCTCGGCATGGTTGCGTATGGCGATAACGGCCAGGATTTGTTCCTTGGCCAATCGATCCAGCAGCATAAAAGCGTCTCTGAAGCGACGGCCCAAGAGATCGATGCCGAAGTGAAGCGCATCATTGGGCACGCCTATAGCGAGGCCAAGCGCATCCTGACCGAACGGCTCGATGATTTGCATGCTTTGGCCAATGGCTTGCTGGAATACGAAACCTTGTCCGGTGAAGAGATCCGCGCGGTCATTCGCGGCGAGAAGCTGGTCCGCAAAGTGGTGGACGAGCCCGCGCCGGATCAACGCCGTGGCTCGGTTCCGATGTCGCAAAAGCCGGACATGCCGAAATCAGGCGGCCTCGGCCCGCTTCCCGCACCCGGCTAAATAAACCGGCTCAATCCCGTCGGCGCGTCAACCCGTCGGCGGTTATGGGCGTAGGCGGTGTTGGGCGTCGGCGGTGATGGAGCCGGGCGAGCCGGGCGGCGACGTCCTGATCCTCAAGCAAAGTCGCCGCCTCGCCGGGCAATACCCGCCGCCAATTCGGGTGCTCATCGATCGTTCCGGGCAAATTCGGTTGCTGATCGAGCGCCAAAGCATCTTCGATCGGCAGGAGCGCTAATTCCGCCTGGGTGCTGCCCAAATGTGCCGCCAACGCATCGGCAATCGCGGCACTCGCTTCAGGCGGGGGCATTGCCCCGCTGGCCGATTCGGAATCCTGCACCACCCACCATAAATGCGCCCGCTGATCCACCCGCGTTGCCCAATCATCGCCGGCCAGCCCGATATGTTCGCGCCATCCAATATCGGTGCCGCGCCACCAGCCCGCGACGGTCGGCACATCATGCGTCGAGGTCGTGCCCGCACTCTCGCGCCGCCACAGCGCCGGGGGCATAAATCCTTCGCCGCGCCGTTCAAACCACAGCACGCTCATGCCCAATAAACCGCGGGCCGCCAATGTTGTTCGAAATCCTTCCGGCACCGTGCCCAAATCCTCGGCCAGCAGGATCGCCCGATTTTGCCATGATTCCAGCACCGTCACCCGCATCATGTCGGCAAACGGCATTGCCAAATAGCAGCCCTCGGTGGGTGCGGCGCCTTCGGGGATCACCCAGAGCCGGGTAAATCCCATCGCATGATCGATCCGCATGCCGCCCGCCGGCGCCATTTGCGCCCGCAGCATCGCGCGAAACCCAGCGAACCCGTCATCGATCAGGCCATTGGGCGCAAAGCTGGTCAGCCCCCAGCCTTGCCCCTCGCGGCTCAACGCATCCGGCGGCGCACCGATGCTCAGCCCGTGCAGCATGGCATCGCGCTGGCCCCAGGAATCACTGCCGGACGGGTCGGTGCCCACCGCCAAATCGGTCACCAGCCCAATCGCCATGCCCGCGTCACGCGCCGCTTGTTGCGCCGCCGCCAAGCCCGCTTGCGCCCGATATTGCGCGTATAAATGAAACCGCACCGAACCCGCCAGCCGCCTCGCCGCCTCGGCCACCGCAGGCCCTGCTGGATCACGCAACGCCGAGGGCCAAAGGCGAAAATCGAGCGATCCGCCTTGCGCCACCTGTTCCTCGGTCAGTGCCTCGAACAGCGCGTGGCGGCGCACGCGTTCGTGCGCATCGCGTTCAAATTCAGCAAACCCCGCCGCATCGACCCCCTCGGCAAAGGCCGCCCGCAAGGCCCGATACCCGGCCCGATGCGCCTGCGGCCAATCGATCAAATGCTCAGGCGCAGGCCCGCCACTGGCATCCACATAAAGCGGATTCAGCGCAATCCGACTTGATGGCGCATACGGGCTGAACCGCTCGGGTGCCGCTGCGAATGGGGCGTGAACCGGGCTGATCGCCAGCACATCCGCGCCATGCCGCGCCGCGCTGCGGGCCAAATCGGCCAAAGCAACAAAATCGCCAATCCGCGCCCCATCCCGCCGTGCGCTATAAATCTGGACCGAGAGGCCCCACGGCCTTGTCGCCCCGGCATCCTGCACGGTGAAGGCCCGCGCGGGCGCTATCGCGAGATCGATCAAACGCTGGCCAAACTCCAACTGATAATCGCCGGGCCGTGACACCGGTGCCAGCGTCACGCTTCCATCATCAGACGCCTCAGCCATGCCCTCGACGACCGAACCGTCAGCCGCGATGATCCGGTAGCGGCCAGCGGTTCCTGGCAGCGTCACGGGCGCGCCAACATCGCCGGTGACCAGCTTGGGGATCGATTGGCGCGCCGCGATCACGAAATCCAAAGCATTGCGGCACTGCGTTTCGCTGGCCGCCGTCAGCCCGATCGCCGCGAGCACGGCGCGCAGCGTATCCTCATGCACGGCATGGGTGACGCCAAACGCATCGCGCCAATGCGTTGCAATCCCCGCCGCATCGGCCAGCAGGTCCAAAGCCGCATCACGCATCTTGATGCACCGGCACCCATCCAGCCAGCAGGCTGATGCTGCGCGATGGCACACGCAAGGCCGCACCCGGCTCGCGCACCGCGTCACCATCCGAGCCAAATTCGAAACGCCAGCCGCCGTCTATCGCGGGCAGCACAAAATCCCGGTCGGTATCCGAGCCATTCACCAGCACCAACGTCACATCCACGCCATTGCGCGCGGCATCCAGCACCGCCCGGCGCACCATCAAAAGCTGTGCCGCCCCATCGCTCCAGGCATCCGGCGTCAATGCGGCACCGGCCTCATCAAACCAGGCGGTATCGGCAAGCCCGCCATGTTCGGTCGCGCCATGCAAAAATTTGTCGCTCCGCAAACTTATATGCGCGCGCCTGAGTTCGGTAAGGCGGGCGATCATGGCGCGAAAATTCCACGCCGGTGCCACGTCATCCCAGTCGAACCACGAGATCGCATTATCCTGGCAATAGGCATTGTTGTTCCCCGCCTGGCTGCGCCCGATTTCATCGCCCCCCAAAATCATCGGTGTGCCTAAACATAAAAACAAGGTCGCGAGCATCGCCCGCGCCACACGCGACCGCAAAGCCTGCACCGCGATGTCGTCGGTTGCGCCTTCAATCCCCCAATGATGCGATAAATTATCGCTCGCCCCGTCGCGATTATCCTCGCCATTGGCCTCGTTATGGCGCTGTTGATAACTGACCAAGTCGCGCAGCGTGAAACCATCATGCACGGTGACCATGTTAATCGACGCCCATGGTTTGCGGGTGCGGTGATCAAATAATTCAGGCGAGCCCATCAACCGCTTGGCCAGCTCTGGCCGTTGCCCGGAATCGCCGCGCCAAAATCGCCGCAGCGTATCGCGGCAATCGGCATTCCATTCGGCAAATCCGGGTGGAAAATTGCCCAGTTGATAGCCGCCCGGTCCCAAATCCCAAGGCTCGGCGATCAATTTGACCCCGGCCAAGAGCGGGTCTTGCCGGATTGCATCGAAAAACCCTGCCCCAGGGTCAAATCCGCCGGTTTCCCGCCCGAGTGCCGTCGCCAGATCAAACCTGAACCCATCCACCCCAAAAGTCTCTACCCAATAGCGCAGACTATCAAGCACCATCTGGATCACGCGCGGATGACGAAAATCCAGCATATTGCCGCAACCCGTGTCATTCACGCCGAACCGGGCAGTCTCAGCGGATGCCCGGTAATAGCTGGCATTGTCCAACCCGCGCCAGGATAATGTTGGCCCGCGCTCATCGCCCTCGCAGGTATGATTATACACCACATCCAGAATGACCTCGATGCCGCCATCGTGCAAAGCGCGCACAGCACCGGCAAATTCCGCGCTCGCCTGACCAGGCTCCACCGCGTAATATGGCTCTGGCGCAAAAAACCCGAGCGTCGAATATCCCCAATATTGGCGTAACCCGCGCTCCACCAAAAATCGGTCTTGGGCAAAGGCCTGCACCGGCAATAATTCGACCGCCGTGATGCCCAGCGCACGCAAATGCGCAATCACCGAGGGTTGGGCCAAGCCGGCAAAGCGCCCGCGCAAGGCAACGGGCACGTCGCTGCGGTTTTTGGTCAGGCCACGCACATGCACCTCATAAAGCACGGTCTCGGCCCAGCCATGCGGCGGCCTCAGCCGTGTTGCGCTGGATGCAAGCAGATTTGGCGCGGTGACCACCGCCTTGGGCATGGCAAAGGCGCTATCGCGCCGATCAAACGATAAATCTGCGTGCGGCGATCCGGTGCGATAGCCATAGAGCGCGTCCGACCACAGCAACCGCCCAACCAGCGCTTTGGCATACGGGTCCAGCAGTAATTTATGCGGATTGAACCGATGCCCGTCTTCTGGCCGATAAAGCCCATGCGCCCGATAGCCATAAACCAAACCTGGCCCCGCCCCGGGCAGATAGCCATGATGCACCTCATCGGTGCAGGCTGGCAGGGTAAAGCGGGCCAATTCCCGCTGGCCGCGCGGGTCAAACACACAAAGCTCAATCCGCTCGGCATGGGCCGAAAACACCGCGAAATTAACGCCAATCCCATCCCAGTGCGCGCCGAGCTGGTAAGGCTCTCCCGCGCGCAGTTTGGCGCTGCCAACATCCATCATGCCGGCCCGCGCAGAACCAACAGCGCCAGTGGCGGCACGGTCAGCACCAGCGAAGCAGCATGGCCGTGCGCGGGCACCTCCTCGCTCTGCACCGCACCGTAATTGCCCATCCCTGAGCCGCCATAAAATGTCGCGTCACTGTTCAAAACCTCGTGCCATTCGCCCGCCTGCGGCACGCCGAGCCGATAGAAAGGGCGCGGTTCCGGGGTAAAATTCGCGAGCACCACCAGAGTTGGCGCGCCCGCGCATCGCCGCTGCCAAGCAAACACGCTTTGCGCATGATCATCCACGATAATCCAGTGAAATCCCTCAGGGGCGAAATCGGTTGCCGATAAAGCGCGTTCACCCCGATAGAGCCGGTTCAAATCGGCCACCAAGCAAGCGATGCCGGCATGGGGTGCCTGCTCGCACTCCCACCAGGAGAGCTGCGAATCGTGATTCCACTCGAAACGCTGGCCGAATTCCTGGCCCATGAACAGTAATTTTTTACCCGGCTGCGTCCACATATAGCTCAAATACAGCCGCAGATTGGCAAATTTCTGCCATTCATCGCCCGGCATTTTGCCAAGCAGCGAGCCTTTGCCGTGTACCACCTCATCATGTGAAATCGGCAGCACAAAATGCTCGCTGAACGCATAGGTCAGCCCGAAGGTCATTTTATTATGGTGATAGCGGCGATAAATCGGGTCTTGCGCGATGTAATCGAGTGTATCGTGCATCCAGCCCAAATTCCATTTATGGCTGAACCCAAGCCCGCCATCGCTAACCGCGCGGGTCACGCCGGGCCAAGAGGTCGATTCCTCGGCGATCACCGCAACGGTCGGGGCGCGTTCGTGCAGCGTGTCATTCATCAGCCGTAGCAGCGCCACCGCCTCCAAATTTTCCCGCCCGCCATCGGCATTGGCAATCCAGCTTCCCGCCGGGCGCGAATAATCCCGATACAGCATCGAGGCCACGGCATCGACGCGCAACCCATCGATATGAAACCGCTCAACCCAGAACAGCGCATGGGCAATCAGGAAATTGCGCACTTCCCGGCGCGCGAAATTATAAATCAGCGTGTTCCAGTCCGGGTGGAACCCTTCGCGCGGATCGGCGTATTCATAGAGCGCACTGCCATCAAACCGCGCGAGGCCGTGCGCATCGGTGGGAAAATGCCCCGGCACAATGTCCAAAATCACCCCCAACCCCGCCGCGTGGCAGCGATCGACAAATTGGCCAAACTCCGCCGGCGTGCCGAGTTGCGGCATCGGTGCGAATAATCCGGTCGGCTGGTAGCCCCACGAGCCGCCGAACGGGTGCGCCATCACGGGGAGCAGCTCGATATGGGTAAATCCCGCCTCGCGCACATAAGGGATCAGGGTTTCGGCCAATTCGCGCCACAAATAGGGGCTGCCATCAGGGTGTCGGCGCCAGGACGATGCATGAACCTCGTAAATGCTCATCGGCTGATCGGCTGTACTGCGGCGGTGCGCGCACCATTCATCATCGCTCCACACCAAAGGGGCTGGGTCCGGCACGATCGAGGCGGTGCGCGGCGGCCCCTCGGTTTGCTGCGCCAGCGGATCGGCCTTGGCGAAAATAGCGCCCTGCGCGGTCAGAATTTCGTATTTATACAAATCACCGGGCACCAATCCGGGGATAAAAATCTCCCAAATCCCCGCCCCCGGATGCAACCGCATTGGATGCCGCCGCCCGTCCCAGCGATTGAATACCCCAATCACCGAAACCCGCGCGGCGTGCGGCGCCCATACCGCAAAATGCACGCCGGCCACCCCCTGCTGTTCGCGATGATGCGCACCCAGCCGGTCCGCAAGCTGCCAATGCCGCCCTTCCGCGATCAAATGCAGGTCGAGTTCCCCCAAAATCGGCGCAAAATAATACGGATCATCGAGCATCATCTCGGTGTCGCCCCAGCGCACCACCAGCCGATAGCGCGCCCCCTCGGCGATGGCGCCTTGAAAAATCCCGCCCGGGTGAATGCGGGCCATCGGCGTCTCCACGCCATTCCCCGCCAGCAAGGTGACGGCATCAGCCCCGGGCTGGATGGTTCGCACCACCTTGTGCGCACCGGTGCCATGCGGGCCCAATAGCGCAAACGCGTCGCCATGGCGTCCTGCCATCAGCGCCGCCAGGGCTGCCTGATCGGGTAGCATCAGCGCAGGCCGCCTGACGCCGGATTAGGGCGCGCCGTCATGATGGAGGTCGTCGTGATGGGGATTATCGTCGGTTTCGCTCGGGCAGGGCGCGATACGCGGGTCATCAACAGCGCCTCCGGTTCAACGATGCAACATGCTCAGCATCATATAGCATTGACCATCGGCATTTTCGCGTCAATTTTGCTGTATGGACGGCGATTTATGGAATTAACCCCCGCAGCGGCGCGGCGCACTGAGGCGCCGGGCGCCATTACCCTTCATCAACCCCGCGTGCAGGCAGCACCTTTGATCGTTGCCTCGCCGCATTCGGGCCGCGATTATCCCGCTGAATTTCTGGCCGCATCCCGCCTCACGCCGTTTTCACTGCGCAAAACCGAGGATTGCTTCGTCGATGAATTATTCGCCGCAGCCCCCGGCCTGGGCGTCCCGCTGCTCGCGGCCAATTTTCCCCGCGCGTTTTGCGATGTGAACCGCGAAGCCTGGGAACTCGACCCGGCCATGTTCGAAGACGCCTTGCCGCCCCATATCAACCGCACCAGCCCGCGCGTGGCGGCTGGTTTGGGCACCATCGCCAAGCTGGTGGGTTCCGGCGAGCCGATTTACCGGCAAAAACTCCGCTTTGCCGAGGCGCAAACCCGCATCGCCACCTGTTGGACGCCCTATCATTTGGCCTTGCAAACGCTGATCGAGCGCACCGTGGCGCAATTTGGCGGTTGCCTGCTGATCGATGCGCATTCGATGCCGACCCCGCTGACTCCATCCAGCCGCCCGCCCGACATTGTGCTGGGCGATGCCCATGGTGCGGCCTGTCACCGCGATATCGTCACCCATGTCGAAATTGCGCTCCGCCACGAAGGTTTTCTGGTTCGCCGGAACGATCCCTATGCCGGCGGTTACGTCACCCGCCATTACGGGCGGCCCCGTCATCACGTGCATGTGCTGCAAATTGAAATTGCCCGTGGCCTCTATATGGACGAGACAAGTTTGACGCGGCATATGGGGTTCAACACCATGCAATCCGCGATCACGCGTCTGCTCAGCGGCCTCGTGACGAACGCCACTGCTTTGTTGACCATCGGTTAACGGCACGCCCGGCGCGCGGGCAAAAAAAAGGCGGCACCGAAGTGCCGCCAAGTTTAGGGAGGAAACGTCCAAGAAAGCAAACAAACGACAATGTCGCGTTTGCATAATTCTAAATAGCGAATTCTATTGTGCAGTGCAAGATAAATTTTGCAGCGCAGCATTGCACGAAAATCCCATCATTTTCTCAACTTCAAATTAATTTTCCCCAGCAATAATCCGGGTCATGGTCGCCCGATTGCTCCGCACAGCCCCCTATTATGGCGTTTTCCTCCTGGCCAGCCTGATAGCGCCTCACGCTTGGGCGGGCGGAATAGTGCCGCCCAACGCCCTGTTCCCCCAATTTTCGTGGGCGTCCGCCCCGCCGCTTCCCCTCAAGCCATTCGCCCATCCGCCCAACAAGCCGCCCACCGCCGCATCGAATGTCGCGCGACAACCCCAACCGCGCACAAGCACCAGCCTTGCCCCCGGTGTTGACCCTTTCGCGGCGTGCGCCGCCGCGATCCAGCAAGCGCAAACCATCACCGGCACCCCTGCCGGGCTGCTGCGTTCGATTGCGATGGTCGAATCCGGTCGCCGTAACCCTGCAACCGGCCAAATCGGGCCTTGGCCCTGGACGATTGATGCGAATGGTGCGGGCCATTTTTACGCCACCGAATCCCAAGCGATAGCCGCTGTCCGCCAGCTCCGCGCGCAGGGCATACAGGCGATTGATGTGGGATGCCTGCAAATCGACCTTGCGGCCCATCCGCACGCATTCGCCACCTTGCATGACGCGTTCGATCCGCTGAGCAATGCGCTGTACGGCGCGCATTTTCTCCTGACGCTCCATACGGATCTGGGTCATTGGGACGCCGCCATTGGCGGGTATCACTCACTCAATCCCAGCCTCGGTGGCCCCTATTACCAAAAGGTCGCTGCGGTCTGGCGGCATCATGCCGGTTCAGCGTCCCCCGTCGCCGCATCCCCGAAACTCATTTTGGCAGCAGCCAAACCCACTGGGCCGATCCGCCCGATCAAACCAAAACCCAAACCCGGCGCTGTTGCGGTGCCGCCGGGTTTTGGCGCGGGCAGCTTTCAGTTCGTGGCGCCGCCTTTGCGCGTGATCCAAGCGCCTGCCGGTGGCATGAGCCTCGCCGCCTATCGCGCTCGCCCGGTGCTGATCGCCGGAGCACGATGAATAGGCGCGGGCGAAAACGCTTCCCAACAGCCGAGAATAAACCAGGGTATCCAAGCGAAAACCGGTACATGAAAGACCACGGCCAACACCATGCTCCAACCCGGCGTCGCGATGGCCAGCAGGGCGATCTCGAAACGATCACGCCGGAGCGATTGCCCCTGGGTTACGATCAGCGCTGCCAAGGCCAGCCCGCCGCCAACCGCGTCATAATCCAACGTGTAGGGTGTCGCGGCTAAACATAAGGCGATTGAGGCCATAATCCGTGGCAACCGTGCGGCGGCGTCTATATCGCGCCGCCGCCATAGTTTGACCATGGCCATCGCTGCGGTTCCCGTGACCAGGCTCTGGACGCCCCAAGCAGCCCAAGTAGGAAATCCCACCCCCCGCGCGGCGATAAACGCGCTCGACATGTAAGCCTGCCCCGATGTGGGCTGATAGGCACGCAAGAGTCGGTGCTGCATGACCGGCGCGACATGCGCAAAAAACATCCCCCAAGACCCTGGAAATGCCAAGGCGCTGAGCCCGATCACGCCGAGCGCGACGATGGCCGCCACACCCACCGCCCGCCACCGTGCCGCCGCCATGACGGCCAGAGGCACCAGCAAACCGAGTTGCGGTTTGATCGTCAGCAATCCGAACGCAAGCCCCGCCCATCCTGGTCGCCGGTCCAGCCACGCAAAACCAGCGATCAGCAAGGCGCCGGTAAAAGCGGCGTTCTGTCCAACCAAAATATTATCCCACAGCACCGGCAGCACGCAGGCCAGCAACCAAGCCGGGCCAAAATCCTGCCGTGGCACCAACAGCGCGAGCGCCCCCGCGAGGGCGATCAACCCCAGCATTGTCCACACCACGAAGCCAGCCGTTGGCCCTAAATATCCAGTGGGCAGCACCAAGGGCAGCATGCTCGGCGGATAGCTCCACATCCGTGCCCCGCGCACAAAGGGGAATCGATGGTCTAGCCAATGCTGAAATTGGGCCGGATGAAAAATGATCTGCAATTTTCCAGCCCAGGCCAGATGTCCAGCGGACCAGAAATCGCCGAAATCCCGGGCCATCATGGCTTGCGTGAGGCTCAGTGCGCCATGAGCAATGAGGGTGGAGCGCGCAATGAGGGCTTCGGCCATCAACCCGATCACGATGGCAACGATCAGCGCCGCCGCGCGTTTCGGGCTCAGCATTGGCCGGTTGCCTTCGCGCGACCCTTGTGCAAATTCGCGGCATGACCAATCGGCGTTTTTATCTGTTCATTTTCTGCGCCACAGCTCTCCTGGCTATCGCTGCGAGCCCGAACACTATTTTGCAGGTGTTTCACGATCGTCTGGTCGATACCGATAGCTATATGCGCTTGCTGCGCATCGAGCAGGGAATTCGTCGTGGTTATTTGTCGAACCTGGTCTATCGCGATGATTCCGGCAAACCGCTGATCGTCGAATGGTCGCGCCTGGTCGATGCCTTCATTCTTGCCCTGTCGGCCCCGCTGGCGCCTGTTCTGGGCTGGCATCGCGCACTCTATGTGGGTGGCGTAGCCACGCAGCCGCTGTTCGCCGGCGCGCTGGGTGCCAGCCTGGCCTTTGCGGTCGCGCCGGTTGCCGAGCGTCAATTCCTGTGGGCCGCCCCGGTTGTCGCTGTGTTGCTCCCCGGCATTCGCGGCTTCGAGGCATTCGGAGAAGTGCATTATCATATCATCCTGCTTGCCAGCATTGCCTTTACCCTCGGCTGGTGCCTGCGCGCGCGCGACGGTGCGGTCCGGCCCATGCTCTATGCCGGTATTTCTGGCGGTTTCGCAATCTGGATCATGCCCGAAACCATGCCATTTATCATGCTTGGCTATGGCACGCTCGGCTTGGTTTGGTTGTCGCGCCCGATCGGGCCGGGCCTCGCGTGGTGCGGTGCTGGTTTTTTTGTAACCACCACGCTCGCCGCCTTGATTGACCCACCGCATGGTGGCCCGCTGATCGCGGAAACCGATCGGATCTCAATCATCTATGTCGTCCTGGCCGGCGCAACCGCCCTCGCGCTCGGATGGTTCGCGTGGCTTGATCGACAAAAATACTCTCCGCACGTTCGTGCCGCTCTGGGCATGATCGGTGCGGCTCTCTGCTTGGCGGGCTGGCTGGCGCTGTTTCCCCGGGTCGCTCTGGGGCCCTTTGGCTTGATTCCCGCCCGCGACATGAAATTATTCTTTGGCCAGATGAGCGAAGTTCAGCCGATCAAAGGCTATGTTCATGTAAGCCTCATTCTTGCGCCCGGTGCCTTGGCGGCGTGTTACGCCGTCTTTTGCGCTTGGCGCCAACGCGCGGTGCTGTTGGAGTTCGCGGCATGGCTGATGCTGAGTGTCGCGATCATCCTGTCCGTCGCGCTAACTGCCCGCTTTCTTATTTTCCAGCAAATACCGGCTGGTTTCGCCGCGGCCTTGGTGCCGATCATGTTGACTGACGTCACACGGCACTTCGCGAACCGTCCCGTTCAGGTCGCGGTGGCGCGCGTCGGCATTTTCGCTCTATTTATCTTAGGTCCGTATATGCCCGGCGTCGCGCACGCGCTGGCCCACCCGAAACGCCACACAACACATCAGGCAACATGCTCAACGGTTGGCATTGCCCGCTTATTGGCGCCCGCCGCCGGCAAAATTGTGCTCACCAGCGTCAATTACGTGCCTCAACTGCTCTATCGAACCCATATCCTTACGGTCGGGTCACTCTATCAGCACGGCATTGGCGCTTATTTGCGCGCTCGAACCGCGTGGCGCACACCGGTCGGGTCGGCGCCGCCGCCCGCTTTTCGCCGCACCGGCGCAAAATTTGTGTTATTTTGTAACACGTCGAGCTTGAATTATCTCGGCAAACCAACCCCGGAGGATGCGTTGTGGCCGCGCCTTGCCCAACATCGTCCGCCCCCTTGGTTGCGCCAGATTGGCCGCACCAATCGTCAAGGATTTCGTCTTTATCGGGTAACGGCACCCAAAAAGGCCGGATGATTCTTCTTGCCAAATCGCTCTGAAACCATTACACGAAATTCATGTATAACTTTCACGGTTACATCCCCCAGTTGAGCCAGTGCGCTGGAAAATTTCTGCGACGAACGGATCGTGGCGTGACGGCGATTGAGTATGCGCTGATTGCCTTATTGATCGCCATACCCATCGTCGGCGTTCTGTTCGCCGTCGGCGGCCAGCTCAACACAATTTTTTCCCACGTAAATAATGGATTTAAGGCAGGGTCCTAATCTGCCCGCGATTTTCGGGGCTTGGAGATCAACGCATAGCGCGGTCATATTTTCAGATTTGACCGGTCTGTGGGCAATCCTCATTTTTCGAAGAAAATTTTAATTTATAAATTTTCGCGATATCAATTCAATCAAACATTGACGTTTGTTCAGGATCATGTATATTAATCTGTATGAACAGTTGATGGTTCATGAAAGTTTAGCAATCTTAATACGCTAAGCGATATTCGGATGGCTAGATTTTTGCGGGCGGTCGCGGTTTGCTAACTCAGTCGCTCGGCGTGCGTGGCCTGACTAAAATCACTCTCTTCCTTGAAAGGAATCGACATGTTGACCAAACTTTGGAACGATAAACGCGGCGTCACCGCGATCGAATACGGCCTCATCGCCGCCCTGATCGCCGTCGCCATCATCGGTATTCTGTCCGCCGTTGGGACCAGCCTGAAAGGCGTGTTTGGCTCGGTTAATACCCAGTTGGGCAATGCTTAATTTCTAGACTTTCGGTTTTCTCCCTCACTCGGCAAGCCGGGCGGGGGAGAATTGCTTTTGTGGCTCAAATATTCCGCGCGATTTGAATTTTTCTAATTAACAGAATCGGTCCGATTTTTGATCGTCAGCGCTTCGGCTGGCATGGCTGGTTTCGGCAGGGTGGCCTCTCAAAATCGATGTGACGCGCCGATGTAGCGCGTCGGGCACTCGCCGCGCAGCATCAGCAAAAAAAATCGCGACTCTCACAAAAAACTGTGATAAGTCAGTGATATGAAAACTCTTGGCGTGCAAACGCCATAGCCTGTCTGGGAGCTTTAATCTGTGGCGACGTTGCTAACGGCATCCTTCCTGGTCGATATGTTGACCCTGACCGTCATCGGCCTGCTTATTTATGCAGCCTTGCATGATTTTGCCGCGCGCACCGTGCCAAACGCCGTTTCGGTGATCATTTTATTCCTCGGCGCCGGCATCCGCGCGATTGAACACAATATGTTGGTTGGTTTTGCTATCGCCTTGGCAAGTTTTGTGTGCCTTCTCCCGCTCTGGTTGCTGGGCGTGGTCGGCGGCGGTGATGTCAAGCTCTGGACGGCCCTGGCTTTGGTGCTGCCGCCCACGCTTCCCGACCAAATTGGCTTTATTCTCAGCGTTTTCGTACTTGGCGGATTGCTCGCAATCGTCTACCTGGGATTGCGTATGATCATTCCGCAACCGTCCTTTGTTGGTGTTCGCCAGGGTTCCTTGCCCGTCCGGGTCTTGCGGGCCGAGGCGTGGCGTATTTCGCATCGGGGCCCGTTGCCATACGCCATGGCCATTGCCGCCGGCGGCTTTTTGATCCTCGCCGAGCCCATGCTTAACCGCGTCGGAGTGTAAAATGGTTTATCGCTACATTGTCCTCGGCGTCATGGGACTCGCGGTTATCGCCCTGTTGCTCCTGGGGGTTGATCTGCTGCGCCCGCACCCCAAACCCGTCGCTGCGGCCCAGCCAACCACGCGCGTTTTGGTCGCTGCGGCTTCATTGCCGGCGGGCACTCTGATCCAACCGGGTGAGATCGGCGCGCAACCGGTCGTCAAAAACACTTTACCGAAAGACGCTATTCTCGATACCCCGCAAGGCCGTGCCTCGCTAATCGGCGCCATGGTCCGCCACACCATTGCCCCCGGTTCGCCGATTGACGTCAGCAACGTCATCCGCCCTGGCGATCACGGGTTTCTCGCTGCTGTTTTGAAGCCGGGCATGCGCGCCATCACGATCGGTGTTGACGCTATCAGTGATTCCGCCGGGCTGATTTGGCCCGGTGATCACGTCGATGTTATTCTCACCCAGTCGCTCAACGCGCCGCAACTGCCGGCGGGTCATCAACTGGCGGCGGAGATTGTGCTGTCGGATGTCCAAGTGATCGCCACCGGCCAGCGTATTGTGCAAGGCGGCGTTCAAACCGCCCCAGGGCAACAAAATGTGCAGGCCACCACGGTGACTCTCGAAGTGTCGTCAGTTCAAGCCGAGCATCTTGCAATCGCTGAAAAGCTGGGGCCTCTCTCGCTCCTGGTCCACTCCGCCGAGCCCGGGAAAAAATTAACCGGATCGCAACCTGTCGAGCCTATCTGGGCCAATGCTGTTTCGCCGGCACTCAACGATACCAATCCAAATCAAAACAGGGTGACCACCATGAAAGTGTTCGAGGGTAGTTCTAACGGCCAGGATTTCAAATTCTGATGCGCCCGATAACACTCCTGCGCTCGGTGAGCGCCCTGGCTCTGGTGCTTGCGATCGCACCCCCCGAAACCCTCTCGGTGAGCGTATCGGCGCCGCCGCCACCCGGTGGCGCGATCCAGGCGGCGAACGGCGCCCCGATTGCCAACGAGCCGCTCTCGGCCCCAGCCCATATCGTGATGGCGCAATATGCGAAGCCGCAAATTGCCCAATATGTTCAACCCATCGGCCCAAATCCGGATTCTGTGGATGGGGTTATCCCCGTCAACAAAATGCCGATTGCGCCGCTCGCCCCCAGCGCCCCACCCGTGCATCTCGCCGCGTCACGGCCGCAACCTTTGTTGCCGCCAGCTTCCCCGTCGGCGTCCGGTCCCGCCTCGGCGTCCGCGCCGGGCGGCTTGCCAAGTGGCTCAGCGGGTGGCTCATCAGCATCGCTCTCGCCGAACTACGTTGCGCCGGATGACGCGGGTTCTGGTGCCACCCTGCATCAAAAGAACGTCAAACCACCACATCCGGTGATTGGCGGTATCGGTCTCACCACCGGCAATGGTCGTCTGATCACGGTTCCGGCCTCGGTGGCCAATGTCTTCGTCGCTGATCCTAAAATCATTGCGGTGCGTCCGGCAAGCCCAAACAAGCTGTTCATTTTCGGAAAATCCGCCGGTCTCACCACCATGGTGGCGACGGATGCTCACGGTAATCTGGTCGCTCATTATCAGGTCAGCGTTACGCCGTCGCCCTATCCGGCGGTTCGGATCAAGTCGGCGGCTCGCCAGGAAGCACCGAACAGCGATGTGCATATCACCACTGAAAAAGCTGGCGTGGTCGTGTCCGGTAACGTGAACACCCCTGCGGAAGACTACGAGATTATGAAGCATGCCCAATTGGTAGCGGGCAAAAAAGGCAAAGTGCTGAACCTCACCAATGTCACAGAGCCGCAACAGGTGATGGTGAAGGTGCGGATCGCCTCAATGTCACGCACCATCACCCAGCAGCTCGGTATTAACTGGCAGAGCCTGGGAAGCGGTGTTGCAATTGGCAAGTTTCTGTTTGGTTTCTCGACGGTCGGCAATCTGATCAGTTCAACGGCAGGTGCGGCGCAAACCGCAGGCGCCTATAATCTGGCATTTCCGTCCAGCACGGTGCCGATCGATGCCGTATTGAATGCGCTGAACACCGATAATTTGGCCCACATCCTGGCCGAACCAACGCTGACAGCGCTGTCCGGTCAAACCGCAAGCTTTATCGATGGTGGCTCGTTCCCGGTGCCTGTTCCGGGGCAAAACGGCCAAATCTCCGTGCAATATCAAAATTACGGGGTGCAGCTATCGTTCAAACCGGTGGTTTTGAATAATGGCAGCATCGCGCTCACGGTTAATCCAACCGTGAGTTCTCCAAGCACCCAAAACGCATTCCAAATCGCGGTCGCGGGCGAGTCACTGGTCGTCCCCTCGCTCGTTGAGCAGTCGGCGTCAACCACGGTCGTGCTCGGGAGTGGGCAAACCTTCGCGATTGCTGGCTTGCTTTATAATACCAGCAACCAAACCGACACGTCAGTGCCCGGGCTTGGCCAGGTTCCGGTAATCGGCGGCGCGTTCCGTGCTGATAATTACAGTCGCCAGCAGGAAGAACTGGTCATTCTGGTCACGCCTTACGTTGTCAAGCCGGTGAATAATCCAGGCGAACTCGCGACGCCGAATGACGGGTTTCGCAATCCGAACCAATTGCAACGCTTCTTGCTCTTGCAAAATAACGGTTCGACGGCTGTTCACGCGACGATTCCCGGTCAAGCAGGGTTCATGGTGCGATGAAATTCAAGATGAAATTTTCCGTCCCGTTTCGCTTGGTGCTGGTCGTCCCGGCCTTGTTCGGCACGACCCTGGCCTTGGCGGGTTGCTCGCAGTTTGATCCGTATCAACGCACGGGCACTTGGCATGAAAATAACGCCATCAACCACAATATCGCGGTTGAGCTGCAAAATCCGTCGGACATGGTTCACGGTCAAAGCAGCCCCGCTCTAACGGGCACGATCGCGCTTGGCGCGATCTCGAAAATCGAAAAAGACTCTGGCTCCGGTGGTGGAGGGGGGTCTGGCGGTGGTGCGGCTGGTGGCGGCGCTGGTGGCGCTGGTGGCGCGGGCGGTAGTGCTGGTGGTGCCGGTGGTGGTGCTGGCGGCGGGATGGGTGGTGGCGGTGCGGCTGGCGGCGGCGGCGCGGGCTATTAATTGTTTTCGGTCAATGTGTTAACAAAAAGCAAGACATGGCGCTTAAAATGATGGATACTGATTTGGTTAGGGTATGCTATAGGTTGCCTTGAAGGGGAACATAACGATGGCTATCAATGCAGCATCTGGTCCAATGATCGCGGAGCAACCGCTCGGACGGCGTAAACGAGCGTCTGTGATCGGCTTTGCGAATGATGCGCAATCGATCGCTGTGCTGCGCGATGCTCTCAGCGCCTATTCGAGCGAGTCGGTCGATTTGCGGCGTGGCGATGTCCGCACCGCGACCGAAGTCATGGCGCAAACCGAATCGCCAGATGTGCTGATCGTCGATATTTCCGATGTTCCCGCGCCGATGCAGGCTTTGTCACAGCTCGCCGATGTTGTTGAGCCGGGTATTCAGGTGTTGGTGATTGGCGACGCGGTCGATGTCGATTTTTACCGGCAAGTGACGCGCGGGCTCGGTGTCGCCGAATATATTTTCAAGCCAATCTCGCGTGAAATGGTCGGGCGTTATTTTGGCCCGCTAATCTCGCGTCAGGCGGCTCCGGTCGAGGCGGATCGCGGTGGTCGGGTGATCGCAGTGGTCGGCGCGCGCGGCGGCGTCGGTGCCACCACCATTGCGGCCAATCTTGCGTGGCAATTTGGTGTTTCGTCCAATCGCCATACCGTATTTATCGAGGCGGATCTGCATCGTGGCGCTGCGGCGGCGATGATGCTGGGCACCACCGTTGGCTCTGGCCTCAAAATGGCGCTCGAACGGCCGGATCGTATTGATAGTCTGTTTATCGAGCGTTCGGCCCAAGCGGTGTCCGCGCGCCTGCATTTATTGGCCAGCGAGGAAAAGTTTGGCGTGCGCACCGAACCTGCGCCCGGCGCCGCGCAACGGCTGATTGAAACGCTGCGGCTTCGCTATAATTTCGTAATCATCGATATCCCGCCGGTCGCGCTGTTCAACCATTTTGACATGCTCGATCTCGCGCATCACCGGGTCGTGGTGTTTGACCCAAGCCTGTCGGGTCTGCGGGATGCGATGCGGGTGGTCTCAATACCCAATGGCCCGTTCCAGACCCAGCGCCCGACCATGGTGCTCAACCGGTTCGACCCAAAAGTCGGCCTTACCCCGCAGCGAATTGAGGCTGAAGCCGGCATTACGGTTGATATCACCATTCAGGAATTCGGTCCGCAATTCACCCAGCATGGTAATATGGGCAAACCGGCGATTGAGAAATTCAAGCCGTTTCGCCAAGCCATTCTGGATCTGTCGCATGAAGTTGGTCTGTCGGGCGTCAGCCGGGCCGATATCAGCCAACCGGCCCGTCCGCGCTTCGCCTTGCCCGGCCTGCGGCTGCTTGGCCGTTCGACGAGCCCTGCAACATGAGCGGCGATATCCTCACGCCGCGCTTCGGGCGCCGCGCGCCTGGCAGTGTGCCGGTCAATCCCGTCGCGCCCGTCGCGCAACCAGGCTCGCCCCGCCCGATCCAAGAGGCCCAGCCCGAGGTTGAACAGACAGCCCCGGTTGGTTCGGCCCGCGGTTTCGCCGAGGCCCAGGCCGCGTTTTCAGCGCCGCGCAAGGCGGATGAAGATACCCGCGCCGAAATTGCCGAATTGCGCACCCTTTGTCTGGCCCGCATGGATGCCGCTGCGGTTGCATTGCTGTCCTCGCAGCGTCTGCGCCCTGAAATTGAAAAACTAATCGCGGATCTCGCCACCGAAAACCGGATTCAGCTCAACGCTCGCGAACAAACGCAACTGGCCTCCGAACTGGTCGATGACATGACCGGGCTCGGCCCGCTGCAGCCTTTGTTGGATGATGAGTCGATCAACGACATCATGGTCAACGGGCCCAACCGGGTGTTTATCGAACGCAAAGGCCAACTCTCGCTCACTACCGTTCGATTTCGCGATTCGGCGCATCTCACCAATATCTGTCAGCGCATCGCAGCCTCGGTCGGTCGCCGCGTCGATGAATCCAGCCCGATGGTCGATGCGCGCTTAAAAGATGGCTCGCGCGTCAATATCGTGCTGCCGCCGCTCGCCATTGACGGGGCGAGTATGTCGATTCGTAAATTTGCCAAACGCTCGATCGAACTCTCGGATCTGGTCAAATATGGCGCGATGAGCGAGCCGATCGCCAAAATCCTGCAAATTGCCGCTCGTTGCCGACTGAATATCATCATTTCAGGGGGCACCGGGTCTGGCAAGACCACGATGCTGAATGCGATGAGCCGGTTTATCGATGCGACGGAACGTGTTGTCACAATCGAAGATGCCGCCGAGCTGCAATTGCTGCAGCCCCATGTGGTGCGCCTTGAAACACGCCCGCCCAGCCTTGAAGGTAAGGGCGAAATCAACCAGCGCGATCTGGTGCGCAACGCGTTGCGTATGCGCCCGGATCGGATCATCGTTGGTGAAACGCGCGGACCTGAAGCGTTCGACATGCTTCAGGCCATGAACACCGGCCATGATGGTTCGATGTCCACGGTCCACGCCAATACCCCGCGTGACGCCATCGCCCGTATCGAAAATATGGTGCAAATGGCCAATGTCGGCCTGACCTTGCGCGCCGTGCGCGCGCAAATCGTTTCCGCCGTCCACATGATCATCCAGGTTGAACGTCAGCGCGATGGCAGTCGCCGTCTGGTGCAACTGGCCGAAATCGCTGGTGCTGAAGACGAAACACCGTTGCTGAACACCATCTTCAAATATGAAGTGCAAGGCGAAACGACCGACGGTAAGCTGTTCGGTGCCTATAAAGTCATGCCGGTTCGCTCGGCCTTTCTCGATAAGCTCAGCTATTACCGGCTTGATCGGCTTTGGCACGCGGCGCTTGAAGAAGCCGCTGGATGAGCCACCACGCCGAAATTTTCTTGGGATTGATGATCCCGCTGGTGCTGCTCATCCTGGTTGCCGGGCGGTGGTCGGTTAAGCAGTTCGATCACGATCATCATTTCCAAGGCCGCATTCGGGCCGCGACTGATATTACCGAAAATGCGAACGTCATTGATGCCGATGACGTTTCATTGCAACGCAAGGTTGATAAAACCAAATATTTCCGCGATCTCGGTGATAAATTCCTGCAAATTGACCCGTATCAAAGCCGGTATTATCGATTAAACTGGTTGTTGACTCTGATTTTGCTGTTAATCGTCACAGTCATCGTTGTCTATTTTTCTATCATCCTGTTTGGCCACCGCTTGATCCTCACCTTCATCGGCGGGCCGATCATGTTTTGGCTGATGTGCCGAACCATATTTGGTGTGATGAATCAGTCCCGTCGTGGCAAATTATTCGAACAATTCCCCGATACCATTGATGCGGTGGTGCGCTCGGTCCGGGTCGGCATTCCGGTGGTCGAGGCGCTGCGCGTGGTGGTGCGCGACACGCATGAGCCAACACGAACCGAGTTTGCCCGCCTCGCGGACCTCCTCGCGGTCGGTGTGCCCATGGACGAAGCCATTCGCCAAATCGCGGATGACAATAAAATCGCCGAATACGGATTTTTCGCAGCCGCCATCGGGCTCCAGGCGAAATCCGGTGGCAGCATCGCGACCACACTCGAAACCTTATCCTCCGTCATCCGCCGCCGTGTGGCTATCCGCCAGCGCGGTTTTGCGTTGACATCTGAGGCGCGCACCAGCGCAACCGTGCTCACCTTGCTGCCGGTTCTCGCGACCGTTGGTTTGTTGTTCCTCAGCCCGTCTTACGCGAAAAAACTGTTCTTCACCGATTACGGCCACCGATCTCTCGCAATCGCGCTGATTTTGCTGGTTCTCGGTCAGGCGGTGATGCGATGGATGATCCGTGGCACATTAAATTCGGTTCGCTAGCCCATGACTATTTCCGTGACGATTATAATCATTATCGGCCTGCTTCTCGTAGTCATTGCGAGCGCTTTGGCGCTAATGCGCGATGTCAATCAGCGTGAAGTGCTGAGCCGGCGGATTTCGATTGCCATCGATACTGGCGGGGCGCCGCAATTGCGTCAGCGCGCCAGCGGTGCCGCGCTGACGGATAAAATCAGCGCAATCGGATTGGCAGTTGTTAATCGCGGAATGCTGTCGAAAAAAACCGTGACCGAACTCCAGCACATGCTGGAGAGTGCTGGCATGCGCAGCCGCTCAGCGTTCGGTCTGTTCCTCGGCACCAAGGTATTGCTGACGCTGATCCTGCCCTTGATAACACTCGCGATCGGATTCGCGCTGGGCAAGCGACCGATTTATGTTTTCGTCGCGGCCGCCGTTTCGCTGATCATCGGCATGCTCGCACCAGAAATGGTTCTGCAACGCATTCGGCAAAGCTATCTTCGTAAAGTCGAACGTGGTGCCGCTGACGGGCTGGACATGCTGGTTATCTGCGTGGATTCTGGCCTGGGCCTGCAATCAGCGCTGCAGCGTGTGGCCGATGAAATGCGCACGCTGCACGCCGAATTCTCGCAGGAGCTTCTGCTCACCGTGCGCGAACTGCAAATCGGCGCTACTGTTGAGACCGCCCTCACCAATCTGCGCGATCGCACCGGGATCGAGGCGTTCAAGCGGCTCTGTGGCACGTTGATCCAAGCGCTAAGCTACGGCACGCCACTCACCGCGGCCCTGCGCAATCTTTCGGCTGAATTGCGGCAACTCGCCCTGGTGCGCTTCGAAGAAAAAGCCGCGAGCCTGCCGGTTAAGCTCACCGTGCCGATGATTTTGTTTATCCTGCCCAGCCTGTTCGCGGTGATCGCAGGCCCCGCCGCGCATAATGTGATGAACGATTTGAAGCATTTCGGCGGCCATTAGAGCACGCACCATTGACGGCGCGCTGGTTTCAGAGGACGTGCCATCAAGCGAATATCCTCGCGCCGCCGATCGGAGACAATCATCGATGACCCAAATCTGCCGCACCAGCGCCATCCTGCTCCTGAGCCTGTCCTTGCTCGCCGGCTGCGCTGGAAAGCCGCCCGAACAAATCAAAATCGGCGCCAGCACCCTCAACGTCGCGACCACCGCCCTGGCCGGGGGTGATCCGCAAATGGCCCTCAACGTCACCAACGCGGTGCTGAAAGATCATCCCCGCAATGTCGATGCGCTGGTCGATCAGGGCGATGCCTATTACGAAATGCATATCTGCCAAAAAGCCATCCCCGCCTACAACACCGCCTTGAGCGTTAACCCGCACGCCGCTGGCGCTGAAATTGGCCTTGGTCGCTGCCTGATGAACAGCAATCCCAAAGGGGCGGTGGCCGCCTTCACCGCCGCTACCCAGGATAATCCGCAGGACGCGAAAGCCTTCAATGATCTTGGCATCGCTAATGATGAAATTGGCGAAATCCCTCAAGCCAACCAAGCTTTCAGGCAAGCCCTCGCGATCGACCCGACCATGCGCGCCGCCAAAGTCAATTACGGCTTCTCGCTCGCGCTCGGTGGTGAGCCGCAAAAAGCCCAAGCGATTCTCGGCCCGCTCGCCATGGCGCCGAACGCAACGCCGCGTATCCGCCAGGATTACGCCGCCGCCTTGGCCATCGGCGGCAATCTGAACCAGGCACAAGCGGTGCTCACCCAAGATATGTCCCCGGCAGACGCCCAGGCACTGATCACCCAGTTCCAAAACATGGCAGCCCAAATCGCCACCAGCCAGCAACCCGCCGCGATGCCCACCACAGCGCCCACGCCTGCTTCGACGCCAACGCTTACGGCAACGCCTTTGCAGGCACCAACCGCCAAACCAGCGCCGCACTCTTGATCAATCGCCGCCAACCGTGCAAAAGCGCGTGGCGTCGCTGATTGATACGGTAACGCTGCGGGCGTGGTGGAACTGGTAGACGCGCCGGACTCAAAATCCGGTTCTGGTGACAGAGTGTCGGTTCGATTCCGACCGCCCGCACCACCCTCTCGGCGCGTTTCCCAATCAGGCCATGCTGCGCTCAGGCGTTCTTGGTATCAATCCAGCCGATATGCCGATCGCTGCGGCGATACACCACGTTCAGCGCTTGGTTGCCCGCATTGCGAAACAGCAAAACCGGCTGATCGGTCAAATCCATCCGCATCACTGCCTCGCTCACGCTCAGCGTCTCCACCTCGGTTTGCAGCTCGGCAATCACTGCCGCATGCGGCCCCACTTCCGGCGCAGCGCCGTTGATTTTCGGCTCAGCCAGTTCCTCGCTGCCATCCTCGCGATCATAGACTTCGCGCAACACAAATTGGCGCGCCATTTCCGGCTGCGCCTTCCCCGTCACCTCACGCGCATGCTCATTCACCCGGCGCCGATAGCGTCGCAGTCGCTTGGCAATATGCTCCGCCGCATCATCGAACGCCGCATGCGCATCCCCCGCCTCGCCCTCGCCGCGCAAAATCAGCCCGCGCGCGGCATGAACATTAATATCGCAGATGAAAAAACTGCGCGCCCGGCTGAACGTCACATGCGCTTCGAGCGCATGGTCAAAATATTTGCCGGTAATGGTCTCGAGTTGGCGCGAAACATGCACGCGCAGCGCGTCCGAGAGGTCAACTTGCTTGCCGGAGACTGTAAGTTGCATCGCGACTATCCTTTGCGAAGCGATTGGTGCCGGTTCGAATCTCGAACGGGTCAATGAACTTGGGCTACCCCATCAATCCTTTATCCCGTCGGCGCTGCGCCGAACCAGGGATGCGCATCGCCTCGCGGTATTTGGCCACAGTTCGGCGGGCAATGTCTATGCCTTCCTTTTGTAATATTTTGGCCAACGCCTCGTCAGACAACACCGCCCCCGCCGGCTCGCCCTCAATCAGCGCCGCAATCCGATGGCGAACCGATGAGGCGCTGTGATTCTCGCCATCCACGCCGCCCAGTGCCGCGGTGAAAAAGAACTTCATCTCAAAAATTCCGCGCGGCGTCGCCATCGATTTATTGGCCGTTACCCGGCTGATCGTGCTTTCATGCAGCTCCAACGCCTCGGCAATATCGCGTAAGGTCAACGGCCGTAACTGCGCGATGCCGGCGCGAAAAAACCCCTCTTGCAATTGCACAATCGTGGTCGCCACCCGCAAAATCGTCTGCGCCCGCGCCTCCAGCGCCCGCACCAGAAAACTCGCCGCCTGCAAATTCTCGTTCAAAAATTGCTTGGTCTCACGCGCCGCCCCCACCGCCATCCGCGCATGAAAACCGCGCCGGATCAGCACCCGTGGCATCGTCTCCGGGTTCAATTCCGCACTATAGGTGCCATCCGGCCCCAGCCGGATGATCACATCCGGGATCAAAGCCCGCACCGGCTCGGATTCGAAGCGCGCACCCGGCTTGGGGTCCAAGCGCCTGATTTCGGCGATCATATCGCGCAAATCCGCCTCATCCACCCCGCAAATCGCCAATAATGCCCGATAATCGCGCCGCGCCAACACATCCAAATGCCCAATGAGCGCCGCCATCGCCGGATCAAACCGGTTTTGCTCCATTAGCTGCGCCGCCAAGCACTCGGCCAAATCGCGCGCGAACACCCCGGTGGGGTCAAACCGCAGCATTTTGTGCCGCACCGCTTCCAGCGTCTCCAGCGCCACACCTAAACTCGCCGCAATCGCCTCCGGTGGCTCGGCCAGCCAACCACTCGGCTCCAAGGCGGCAATCAGCGCCCGCGCGATCCGCCATGTCGGCGCATCGTGAAAGGTCAGCCGCGCCTGTTGCTCAACATGCTCGCGCAAACTCGCTGGACGCTCCGCAATCCAGCCCGTCGCGTCCTCCTCCCCATCATCAAACCGGTTTTGTCCCCCAGCCTGATCGGAACCCAATCCGGGATCATAAACATTGGAAAAATCGGTATCGAGTGGCACGGGCGGCACCAAAACCGCCTCCGCGTCGGGTGCCGCCGCCCCGCCATCCCGATCAACCCCGCTCGCCACCTCGCCAACCGCGCCCGCTCCATCGCGCACCAGCAGCGGATTGCGCAGCATCTCTTCCTCCAAAAACTGCGCCGCTTCGACATTGGTGAATTGCAGCAATTGGATCGCCTGCCGCAATTGCGGCGTCATCACCAGGCTCTGCGATTGCCTGACATCAAGGCGCGGTCCGATCGACATGCAATCACTATACTAAATTTTTGCCCCAACGCCAGACCAAACCGAAATTTGGCCCGATTATTGCTTATAATTTCTCGCCGTCACACTTAGTCGTTCATTATCAATCTATTGTGGCAATGGCCGCCCCTGATCGGCGGCGTTCTCGCGCGTCAAACCATGGACAAACAAACCAAACTCGACCGCAAATGTAGCCCCCAACAGCCCTCGCGGTTTGGAATGTCCGCCTGTTATCATCAACGCGTGACAATCGGACCTTGCCGGATCGGGTGATTGCCCCGCCGCACCCTTGAATCGCCCGCCGGTTCCTGCCACGAATCCCTGATGCACCCGCACCGCTTGTTCGCACCGCCCGCCATCTCGTTCGAGTTTTTCCCCCCAAAAACCGAAGCCTTGGAAACGCAGCTCTGGTCCTGCATTCGCAGGCTTGAGCCGCTCAAACCGCGCTTTGTCTCCGTCACCTATGGCGCAGGCGGCTCCACCCAGGAGCGCACCCACGCCACCATCACTCGCCTGCTCGCGGAAACCAGCCTGATCCCCGCAGCGCACCTCACCTGTGTCGGGGCCTCCCGCGCGGCGGTCGATGCGGTGGCGCGCCGCTATTGGGATGCCGGCGTGCGCCATATCGTCGCACTCCGGGGCGATGTTCCCGGCGGCGGGCCTTATCAACCGCACCCGCAGGGCTATCATTTCGCCGCTGATTTGGTGGCCGGGCTCAAGCGCATCGGCGATTTCGAAATTTCCGTCGCGGCCTATCCGGAAACCCACCCGCAAGCCGCCAGCCCTGGCGATGATTTGGATAATCTCAAGCGCAAGCTCGATGCCGGGGCCAGCAACGCGATTACCCAGGTGTTTTTCGATACCCATAAATATCTGGATTTCCTCAACCGCGCCCGCGCCGCCGGCATCACCGCGCCGATCATCCCCGGCATCATGCCCGTCTCCAATTTCGCCCAAGCCCAGCGCATCGGTGCCATGGGCGGCACCAGCGTTCCCGCCTGGATGGCCGATATGTTCGAGGGGCTCGATGACGAGCCTGACACGCGGCAATTGGTCGCTGCCAGCATCGCCGCCGAACAGGTTCGCCTGCTGCAAGCCAATGGCGTCACCGAATTTCATTTCTACACGCTCAACCGCGCCGATCTGACCTATGCCATCGCCCGCATCCTCGGCGTGAAGCCGCGCGCGTGAGCGATTATCTCGCCCGCCTCAATCCGGCCCAGCGTGAGGCTGTCGAGACCATCGATGGCCCGGTGCTGGTCTTGGCAGGTGCTGGCACCGGCAAAACCCGCGTGCTGACCACGCGCTTTGCCCATATTCTGCTCTCCCGCCGTGCCTTCCCGAACCAAATTCTCGCCGTCACCTTCACCAACAAAGCCGCCCGCGAAATGCGCGAACGTGTCGCCGCTCTGCTCGATCAGCCGGCCGAAGGGCTCTGGCTCGGCACGTTCCACGCGCTCGCGGCCCGCATGCTGCGCCGCTACGCCGAGCGGGTCGATCGCACGGCGAATTTTTCCATCCTCGATCCGGACGATCAACTCCGCACCCTGAAACAAGTAATGGAAGCGCACCGAATCGATGTGAAACAATTTTCTCCGCAAGCGCTGATGAGCCTGATCCAACGCTGGAAGGATCGCGGCCTCCTGCCCGCCGATGTCCCCGCCGATCAGGACCAGGATTTCGGTATTCACCCCGCGCGCATCCTCTATGGCGCCTATCAAGAGCGGCTGCGCGCCCTGAATGCCATGGATTTCGGCGATCTTTTGCTGCTCTCAATGGATTTGCTCAAGCGCGATCCCGAGGTTCTGGCCCATTACCATCGCCGCTTTCGCTATATTTTGGTCGATGAATATCAAGACACCAATTTGGTGCAATATTATTGGCTGCGCCTGCTCGCCCAGGCCGAGAAAAATATTTGCTGCGTCGGTGATGATGATCAAAGCATCTATTCCTGGCGTGGTGCTGAAATCGAGAATATTCTCCGTTTCGAGCATGATTTTCCTGGCGCCAAAATCGTCCGGCTTGAGGCGAATTACCGCTCCAGCGCGCCGATTCTGGCAGCCGCATCCGGCTTGATCGCGCATAATGAAGGTCGTCTCGGTAAAACCCTGTATCCAGGCCGCGCCGATGCCACCGGCGAAAATATCGAGGTGCAGGCTTTCTGGGATTCCGATGAAGAATCCCGCGCCGTCGCCCAGCGCATTGAGTCGCTCCGCCAATCCGGCCACCGCCTCGCCGAATGCGCCGTCTTGGTGCGCGCCGGCTTTCAAACCCGCGCCTTTGAAGAACGCTTCATCACCATCGGGCTGCCCTACCGCATCATTGGCGGCCTGCGCTTTTACGAGCGCGCCGAAATTCGCGACGCGATCGCGTATTTGCGGGTGCTGGTGCGCCCCACCGATGATTTGGCCTTTGAGCGCATCATCAACGTGCCCAAGCGTGGCCTCGGTGACACCGCCTTGCGCGCCCTGCATGAGCGCGCCCGCGCCGATCAGGTGCCGCTCTTCGCCGCCGCCCAGCGGATCGATGCGGAATCAACCCTGCGCGGCAAAGCGCGCGAAGGGCTGCGCGGGCTGTTGGCCGGCTTTGAGCGCTGGCGCCGCGCCCTGCCGCGTGATGGCCATGTCACCACGCTTGCGCATCTGCTCGATGATAGCGGCTACACCGCCATGTGGCAGGAGCAAAAAACCCCGGACGCACCGGGGCGTTTGGAAAATCTCAAAGAACTCGTCCGCGCTCTGGCCGATTTCGAGACCATCGAAGGCTTCCTCGATCACGTCGCGCTGGTCATGGATAATGATGACGCGCCCGATGATGACAAACTGTTCTTAATGACGTTGCACGCCGCTAAAGGGTTGGAATTCGACACGGTTTTTCTGCCCGGCTGGGAGGAGGGCGTGTTTCCCAACCAGCGCGCGCTCGATGAAGGCGGCACCAAATCGCTCGAAGAAGAGCGGCGCTTGGCCTATGTCGGCATCACCCGTGCGCGCCAGCGGGCGATCATTTCCCATTGTGCCAATCGGCGGATTTTTGCCAATTGGCAAACCAGCATCCCCTCGCGCTTCATCGAAGAATTGCCCGCCGAGGTGGTCGCGGTCACCGGATCGGCAGCTTTGGAACGCGCGCGCGGCACCGCGCCGGTTTTTCACACGGCGCGCCCGGTCCTCGCGCTGCGCCCGCAAGAATGGTCAACCCCCGCCCGCCCCGCGCGCGCCACGCGCATTGCCGTGGGCACACGGGTATTCCACCAAAAATTCGGCTATGGCACCGTGCGCGATGCTGAGGATGATCGGCTCGATATCGACTTTGACCAAGCAGGAGAAAAACGCGTGCTGGATCGTTTTGTGGAGCCGGTATGACCGCGCGCGTGGAATTGCTGGATCGGGTGGTCGCAACCGTCCCGCCCGATGCGCTGGAAGCCTACGAATCCGCCATCGCCGCGCATTGCCTGGCGGTCAGCTTCACGCTCGATGAAGCGCGCAATATCTGGGTGATCGAAGGCTATGCCGAGCCCGGCACGCTCACCGGCCTCGATCATAGCCTGCTGATCGCCGAGGCGATCACCGGCGTCGCCGCCCGCATCGAGCGTGATCAAGTGCCCGCCGGTGGCTGGCTTGCCCGCTCTTATGCCGGCTTCCCCGAGCAACAAATCGGCGCCCGCTTCGCCATCCGTGGCAGCCATATCAGCGAGCCGCCAGCCCCTGGGCGCCTCACCATCACGCTGGATGCCGGGTTGGCCTTTGGCTCTGGCGAGCATCAATCAACCCGTGGCTGCCTGCTCGCGTTAGAGCAGAGCTACCGCCAGCGTCGGCCCTTGCATATGCTGGATTTGGGCACCGGCTCGGGCGTGCTCGCCATCGCCTGCGCCACGCTCTGGCATCAACGCCTATTGGCCACCGACATTGATGCCCGATCTGTGCGGGTCGCGCGCGAAAATGCGCGCCGCAACGGGGTGGGCGCTTGGCTCAATGTGATCAAAGCCGATGGCTGGCAAAGCCGTGCGCTTAAGCGCGCCGCGCCGTTCGATTTAATTTTGGCGAATATTCTGGCGCGGCCCTTGGCCGCCATGGCCGGCACACTCGCCACCCATTTAGCGCCGGGCGGCACCGCCATTCTGGCCGGCCTGCTCACCGTGCAAGAGCGCTGGGTGCTCACCGCCCATCGCCGCCACGGCTTGGTTCTGCAATCGCGCATCCGATCCGGCGCGTGGAGCACCCTGGTGCTCCGCAAACCGGATCGGCGGCAACGCTAAACCCGATGCGATTACAGGCGGCGGGCGAAATCGTCGCTGGCCACGCCCGGAATATCGGCGCGGGTCAGGCCGATATCGGCCAATTCGCGGTCGTTCAACTGGCTCAATTCCAGCGCCACGCTGCGCCGGGCGCGGAACTGCGCAAGCAAATGGCGGCCACGCTCGAACAGGCTGGCAGCCTGACGCGCGTTTTCGCGAAACGCCGCAGCAATCGCTTCGTCCTGCGTGGCGACGGCGTTGGTGATGGCGGCCCCGGCGTCACGACGCCGGTTGTTCAGGGTGATCGACATAGGAAACCTCGTTTGGGGAGCTGTTTCACCGATCCAATTTGATCGGCTTGTGTTATGAGCTGGAAAATAGCGCGTTGCGGGCGCGGCGGTAGCTGGATTCTTTCGCGCCCAGCCATGTGTTAAACGCATAGAATGAGGGAAAATGCATGCACTCTGATCATGTCAAGAAAATCCGCCACTGGCTGCAAGAACGTGGCTTGCAAGGGTTCATCCAGCCGCGCAACGATGAGTTTTTGGGCGAATATGTGCCGGAATCAGATGCGCGCTTGGCTTGGCTCACCGGCTTTACCGGCAGTGCCGGGCTCGCCATCGTGCTTGCCGATCAAGCGGCGGTGTTTTCCGATGGTCGCTACACCATTCAACTGGCCGAGCAGACCGATCCGGCCATTTGGCAGCGTCTGCACATGATCGAAACCAAACCAGAAGCCTGGCTCGCCGCCCATGGTCCCGCTGGCGCGCGCATCGGCTATGACCCGTGGTTGATGAGCGCCAATGCCGTCGCCGCGTTCAGCGATGCCGGGGTGGTGATGGTGCCAAGCGAAAACCCGATTGACGTGTTTTGGCATGACCGACCCCCCGCGCCAATGGCCAAAGCGCAGCCGCATCCGCTGCGCTATGCGGGCGAATCCGCCGTGGAAAAGCGCGCCCGCATCGGAGCCACCATCGCCGCCAGCGGTGCCGATGCCGCCCTGCTGACCGATCCGCATGCGGTGGCCTGGTTGCTGAATTTGCGCGGCGGCGATTTGCCGCACACCCCGCTAACCTTGGCCACCGCGTTGCTCCGGCGTGATGGCAGTGCCTTGCTGTTCATCGCACCCGAAAAAATCGATGCCACGGTCGCCGCCCATCTCGGCCCCGAGGTGGAGGTCGTGGCGCGCAACGCCATGGCCCAGGCGCTCGGCACCCTGCGCGGCAAGCGCGTCGTGCTCGATCCGGCGACCGCCCCGATCCGCTACACCCAAATGCTCGGCGATATGGGCGTCATCACCGTGTCCGGCGATGATCCATGCGTGCTGCCCCGCGCGCTGAAAAACCCGGTCGAACAGGAGGGTGCGCGCGCCGCCCATCGGCGCGATGCGCTGGCGATGACGCGCTTTATCGCTTGGTTCACCCGCGAAGCGCCGCGCGGCGATCTCGATGAATTATCCGCTGCCGCGAAATTGCGGGAATTTCGCGCCCAGGCCCCCGAATTTCGCGCCGAGAGCTTCGCGCCCATCTCCGGTGCCGGCGAGCATGGCGCGGTCATCCATTACAGCGCCACCCCCGCCAGTAATCGGCCCATCAAGCCCAACGAGCTTTATCTGATCGATAGCGGCGGCCAATATCCCGATGGCACAACCGATATCACCCGCACCCTCTGGACCGGGCCGGATGCGCCACCGCCCGAGATCATTGAGCGCTACACGCGAGTGCTCGCCGGCCATATCGCCATCGCCCGCGCGGTGTTTCCCGAAGGCACCACCGGCCCGCAGCTCGATGCCCTGGCGCGCGCGCCGCTCTGGGAAGTCGGGTTGGATTTCGATCACGGCACCGGCCATGGCGTCGGCTCCTATCTGTCGGTGCATGAAGGCCCTGCCGGCATCAGCCGTGCGGGCAAGCCCGTGCCGTTACAGCCCGGCATGATCCTCTCTGACGAGCCAGGCTTTTACCAGGAGGGGGCCTATGGCATCCGCATCGAAAATCTGCTGCTGGTCAAAAACTGCACCAAATTTTCCACCCCGCGCCGGTTCCTCAGTTTCGAAACCCTCACGCTGGTTCCCTATGATGACCGGCTGATCGATCTCTCGCTCCTGGATCGGCCCTCGCAGGTTTGGCTTGCTGATTACCAAGCGCAGGTGCGCGCTTTGATCGGCTAGACCCTGATCGGCGAGCACGCCGATTGGATAGCAGTTTGGTCGCCGGTCGCGCACCGCCGGATTGGCAAGCGCGCTGCATTGCGGCAACATCGCGCCATGCGATTATTTGTCGCCCTGGATTTGCCGTGGGAGATCAAGCAGGCGCTCGCCGCGCTCGCGATTAATCTGAGCGGTGCGCGGTGGGTGCCCGCGCAGAACATGCATCTCACGCTCCGGTTCATCGGCGAAGCCAACCGGCTGCAAGCCGAAGAGATCGATCACGCGTTGGCCGCCGTGCGCGCCCGTGGCTTCGAACTGACCCTCGCCGGCGCAGGCTGGTTTGAAAAGGCGGGCCGCGCCAACACGCTATATATCGGCGTGGTGCGCAACGAGGCATTGCTGCATTTGCAAGCCAAAATCGAAACCGCGCTGCGGCGCGCGGGCCTTACCGCCGAACGGCGGCGATTCGCCCCGCATGTCACACTGGCGCGGATGGACCAGCCGGTCACGCCGCGCCTTGTTGAGTTTGTCCAGGCGCGCAACCTTTATCGCTCCCCGCCATTTCCGATTGAGCATATCACTTTGTTCAGCTCGCATCTCGGCGGCGATGTCCCTGATTACACCGCCGAAATGGATTACGCCCTGGCACCCCCCGCGCCACTCTGAGCCTCGGCCTGAGCCGCACCAATCACCCGCGAATGGCCACGAAACTGCGCAATCCTGCGCGGCCCGCCCGGCGCGTCGGCGGTCACCACTACGTCATAAATCCCGTTGCGGCCAAAGCGCTCAAGCTCGGTTGCGCGGGCCTCCAGCACATCGCCAATCCGCGCCGGCGCGAGATAGGTAATCGTGCAATGCGCCGCCACCGCATCATCCCCGTGTGAATTACAGGCGAAGGCGAAGGCACTATCAGCGAGGGCAAAAATAAACCCGCCATGGCAGGTGCCATGGCCATTCACCATCGCGCCGGTAACGGTCAGGCGCAGCGTCGCCGCCCCCGGCGCAATCGCCTGCACAACCATCCCCAACCCGGTCGTGGCCGCGTCCGAAGCCAGCATCTGCGCCGCCCGGCGCTCGGCCCGATGTTGCGCTGCAATAATTAGAGTTTCATGCATATATCGATCCTTATGCAAATAGGTTGACTCAGCCCCTTGCCGTTTACGTAGCTTGTGGCATTATTGTGCCGGGGCCAAACAAGACCCTGCGCGCAACACGCACAGTATTGAGGGGAGAGAAGAATGTCCAAACCCAACATCAAGCGGGGGGCTGGGATCGCCTTGGCAGCAATTTTGGCGGCCGGCGTTTCCACCGTCGCGGTTCAGGCCGCACAAAAGCCAATCGTCATCGGCGTTACCGCTGAAATGGCAACCATTCCGGGTAAGGCGATTGCCAACGGCGCGACCTTAGCCGTCCAGCAAATCAACGCGGCGGGTGGCATTAATGGTCGGCCGATCAAGCTGATCATCGAAGATAATCACGTCTCGACCACCGATGCGATCCGCTCGTTCCAGCGCATGACCCGCCAGGATCACGCGGTTGCGATTCTCGGTGCGTTTACCAGCGAAGTCGCTTTGGCGCTCGAACCCTGGTCAGCCCGCCTGCATGAACCGTTCCTGATCACCGGGGCTGCTTCCAACAAGCTCGCCGAATATGTCCATGCCGATTATGCGCAGCGGAAATATATTTTCCATGCCTATCTGCCCGCCGCCTATCTTGCGCAAGCGGTTTGCGATTCCACCAAGGATTTGCTGGTGCCGATGCATATGACCACCGCCGTGGTGCTCAGCGAAGACGCTGCATGGACCAAGCCGCTCGATGCCGGCTACGATAACTGCCTGCCCAAAGTTGGCGTCAAAGTTTTGGATAATATTCGTTTTGATCCCAACACCACCGATTTCACCCCGATTTATCAAAAAATCGAGGCGATGCACCCGGCCATGATTATGGCGGGCTGGGCGCATGTCGGTGTACAACCCACGGTGCAATGGGCCGAACAAAAAGTGCCGGTCGCCTTGGTCGGCATCAACGCGCAAGCCGGGTCCTCGCTGTTCTGGAAAGCCACCAATGGCGCAACCGAAGGGGTGCTGACCGGCAACACTTCCGCCCCCGGTGTCGCGATCACACCGAAAACCATCCCGTTCACCAACGCCTACAGCAAGGAGTTCGGCTCGGAGCCAGCCTATTCGGCCTACTCGACCTATGATGCGATGTATGCGCTCGCGGATGCGATCAAGCGGGAAAAATCAACCAAGCCCAACGCGATTGTGGCCGGGTTGGAAAAAACCGATATGGTCGGCACCCAAGGCCGCCTCGAATTCCAGGGCAAAGCGGCCAAATTCACCCACGCGCTGCGCTATGGCCCTGGCTATATCACTGGCGTTGCCATCCAGTGGCAAAATGGCGTGCAAAAATGCGTCTGGCCGTTGAAATTGGCCAATGCGAAAGTGGTTTTCCCATCATTTGTCACGTCGGCGAAATAAGAATTTCGCGCACGGGCCGGGTGTTCGCGCACCCGGCCGGCTTTCTCTAACGTTCCCTTAGGAGCGAAAATTCTTGCTCGCGCTACAGATTCTTATCGATGGTTTCGCGATCAGCACGCTCTACGCCCTGGGAGCGCTTGGTTTTACCTTGATCTTCGGGGTGAGCGGCGTGCTCAATCTGGCCCATGGCGGCTTGCTCGTCGTCTCGGCCATGGCGGCTTGGTATGTCGGCACTGCCCTCGGCGCCAATGCCTGGGTTAGCGCTGGTGTGGGCATCGGCGCAGGCCTCGCGGTCACGCTGGTCACCTATGGCGCGGTGGTGCGCCCGGTGCAGCGCTCGCGGGCCATTCCCGGCACCGAGCGCGAACTCTTTGTGCTCACCGCAACCTTGTTATGGGGGGTGATGCTGCAAGAACTGCTCGATTACTGGTTTTCCGACACGCCGGTGGCGGTCAAGCCGCTGCTCTCTGGTACGGTCAATTTTCTGGGTGTGCGCACGCCGATCAATGAATTTCTCACCGCCGCCATTGCCTGGGCGGTGATGGGTTTGCTCTGGCTGTTAGTCAATCGCACCGATATTGGCAAAAGGCTACGCGCCACCGCGATCAATCCGCGCGCTCTCACGCTCCTTGGCTTCGACCTTGAGCGCATTTATCTGGTCGCGTGGCTGATTTATGGCCTGCTCGCCGGCATTGCCGGGGTGCTGATCGGCAGCTTTTTAGGCTCCGGCTCCGGCTATATCGCGGGCCTCACCGGCAGCGCCTTCACCATCGTCGTGCTCGGCGGTCTCGGCTCGGTCTCCGGCACCCTCATCGCCGCCTATATCGTGGGTTATATCGAAACACTCACGGCCTATCTGGTGTCGCCAGCCTTGCGCGAAGTCCCCGCCTTGTTATTGCTGATCGCCGTGATGTATGTGCGCCCGCAGGGGCTGCTGGGCAAACGCTGATGCAGGCGTTCAAAACCCGAAATATTCTGATCCTCGCTGCCATTCTCGCGATTTTGGTCGTCCTGCCTCTCGGCGCGGGCAGCTATGTGCTGGGCGTGCTCACCACCGCTTTTTACTTCGCGGTGTTCGCCATGTCGTGGGATTTGCTATTTGGCTATGCCGGCGAGGTAAATTTCGGCCCCACCTTCCTGATCGGTCTTGGGGCGTATGGTGCGGGCATCGGCAATGCCTTGCTCGGCATGCCGTTGCCGGTTGCCGTGCTGTTTGGCACCGCCGCCGCTGTGATTGGCGGCGTCGCGCTCGCGATTCCGGCGCTGAAACTCAGCGGGCCCTATCTCGGATTAATCACCCTAGTCGCCGTTTTGCTCTTGCAACAAGCCATCGTTATTTTCGCGGGCGTCTCCGGCGGTGAAATCGGCCTTTCCGTTCCCTCGGTGCTCTCGATCAGCAGTAAAATCAATTACGCCTATGCCCTGATTTTCATGATCATCAGTGGCGCCATTCTGCTCACCATCGCCCGGTCCTCGCTCGGCATGATCCTGCAAGCCGCCGGGCAAGATCGCGTCGCCGCCGCCGCCCTGGGCTTTGATGTCACCCGGCATAAAATTCTCGCCTTCGCGGTTTCAGCATTTTTCTCCGGCCTCGCCGGGGCGTTGCTGGTGTTTTATCTCGGCACCGCCTCGGTCAATGCCGTGGTCGATCTCGCCATCGGCATCCGCGTGATCATCGCCGCTGTCATGGGCGGTCGGCGCACCATCATTGGTGGTGCCATCGGCGCGATTTTCCTGATTGTCGCTGCCGAACTGCTCAGGCCCCTTGGCCAACTTTCCTCCTTCGTCGTGGCCCTGATGGCGCTCGGCGTCATCATGTTTTTCCCCGATGGCCTGCTGGGCATGATCGCGGCACGGCGGCGCTCATGAAGGATTCAACACCACGCTTGGTGGTTGAAGGTCTGTCCAAACGATTTGGCGGGCTGGTCGCGGTCAAATCGCTCGATTTTTCGCTCTATGGCGGCGAAATTCTTGGGCTGATCGGCCCGAATGGCTCCGGTAAATCCACCGCCATGCAAATGGTCATGGGCGTGGTTAAACCCACCGCCGGGCGGATTTTGCTCGATGGGGTCGATCTGGCTGGCCGGCCAACCCATCAAATCGCGCGCGCTGGCGTTGGCCTCGTGTTTCAACATGCCCGCCCGCTGCGTTTGCAAACCGTGCTGCAAAACATCCTGCTCGGCCTGCTGCCCGATAGTCTCACCCGGCTGCGCCCGCCCCCGGGCGCGCTCGATCGGGCGCGCGAAATCGCAGCCCTTTGCGGCCTCGATAAAGTGCTGGACCGCACGCCCGCGAGCCTGCCATTCGCCGATTTACGCCGCATGGAAATGGCCAAAGTGATGGCGCGGGATCCGCGCGTGGTCCTGGTCGATGAACCGTTCGCCGGCCTCGCGCGCGATGAAGTCGAGGATTTCGCAGCCCTGATCAGAGCTTTTCGCGATCAAGGCCGTGCGGTGATGCTGGTCGATCACAATGTCAAAAGCATCGCCGCCCTGGCCGACCGCGTGCTGGCCCTTTATCTCGGCGAAAAAATCGCCGAAGGCACGCCCGATCACGTGATGCGCGATGAAACCGTCCGCCGCGTTTATATTGGCGGCGCCATCGAAACCCATGAACGCCCCGAGGCCGAGATTAACGCGCATCAAGTGCTGCTTGATGTTGCTGATCTCAGCGTGTTTTACGGCAAGGCCCAAGCGCTCGATCAAATCTCGCTGAAAGTGCATCAAGGCGAGTTCGTCTCGGTCGTCGGGCTCAACGGCGCGGGCAAAACCTCGTTATTCAACGCCATGTCCGGCCTCGTTGCCCATCAAGGCACGATCATTTGGGATGGCGAAATCCGCCGCAAAACCGACCCCGCGGCCATCGCCCGCGCAGGCCTGGTGCAGTGCGCGGAGACGCGCGAATTGTTGGGCACCATGAGTGTCGCCGATAATCTCGATTTGGCAGCGCAACGGCTTCCCGCCGCCGAGCAAAAATCGCGGCAAGATTGGCTCTTTGGATTATTCCCCATTCTCAAATCCCGGCGTGAGCAACAAGCCCGCACCCTGTCGGGCGGCGAGCAGCAAATGCTCGCCATCGCCCGCGCTTTAATGATGAAGCCGCGCCTGCTGATCCTCGATGAACCAACATTGGGCCTCGCACCGGTCATCCTCGCCCAGTTATCGGATGCCTTGCGGGTGCTGCGCGAAACCACCGATATCACGCTGCTCTTGGGCGAACAGAATATCACCTTTGCCCTGCCCCACGCTGATCGCGTTTATTTGATCGAACATGGGCGGCTGGTTTGGCAGGGCACACCCGCCCGATTCGCTGAAGAAGCAGGAAAAAACTATCTTTGATGCAATTCGTCTGTGTCGTTCAAGCAACGCTATCATTAAAATTTTGCATGACCGCGCAGGATATTGCACGTTCTTACTTGAATGTCACAATAACTCGTGTATCGTCCAATCATAAGTAAAATCTATGGGGAGTCTGATCGATGTCGAAGAATACCAAGTCCAAGCGTCCCTTTATTGCCCGCCTCGCGCTCGCCGTCGGTGCTGGTCTCGCCTGCTTCGGCCTCGCGGGCGTCGCCCAAGCCGGCGCGCCGCTGCCCTATGATTTCCCAACGCCGCCGCCCAACATCACCGTGGCGCAGTTCTACAATCAATACTTGAGCGCCAGTAGCTATTACTCAACGAATGGCGTCGAATCGGGTAATACTCATGTCGCGATTGATGTGCCAATCCTTCGCATTATTCACACCTTTTCGCCGATTGATGGCATGCTCCCGGGCGTGCAGGTGATCGAGCCTTACATTTCATATCTTGGTAATGTCGAGGTCGGTGGTGCATCGCTCTCGCGTAATAATGGCTTCGCCGAACCGCTGCTCTCCGGCTTCTTGAAAGTCTATAACGATCCGGCCGATGATCAGGTGGTCACGCTCGCCTACTTCTTCAGCCCACCGACCGGTGCCTACAACCCGAACTACGTGCTGAATGCGGGTACCAATAACTACGTGAATAATTTCGAGGTGCTGTATAGCCACATCGTCGCCGGCACGCCGAAAACGCCGCATCTGGATTTCGATATTGCTCTCGATTCCTACATCTACAGCAACAACAACAATTTCACCTCGGGCTTCTTTAAGGGCGCCGAGCATACCCAGCCCACCGAACAAATCCTGGCCTACCTCCCTTATTACTTCCACCCGCAAACCGGTGCCTATGTTGGCCTGTCCTTCGAACAAACCTTCGGCGGCAAACAATATCTAACGGGTAACGTCACCTTGCCTAATGGCTTTAGTTTCCCATACAAAAAAGATACCGGCACGCGTTCGGATGTTACTCAAGTCGGCATCGTCGCCGGTTCTTTCGTTTCGCCGACCGTCGCATTGCAAACTGAATTAACGACCGATGTGCGGGTGCGCGGCGGCGTGAAGAACGACGTGGTCTTCCTCGTGCAAGTCGCCAAAGTCTTTTAGTTCCGGGATTTTCTGCTTTTCGCGCCGATCAACCGGCGGTCCCTTCCCGGGGCCGCCGAGTTTGTGCTCCCGGGCTGTTGCTCAATGTGGTCCGCCCGACTAAGACATTACCGCTCCATCATCACATCAGGAGGGTCGTCCATGGCGTTTTCACCCATGCAACGCAGTCTCGCGCATTACCCCGATCAAGGGCCGCGTAAACTTTACTTGCTCCTGGTCGTGCTGATTACCATTGCGCTTTATTACGCGCTCTACGCGGGCGGTGGCGTCGCGCCGTTACTGCTGGCTGGGCTAAAACTACCCTTCAGCGATTTCGTCTATATTCTCGCCTTCGGCAATCTCATCGGTGCCTTCGCCTCATTACTGGCCGGCCTCGCTGACCGTTTCGGTCGCGCCAATCTGGTGGTCTATGGCCTGTTAATCGTCGGCCTGCTGATCGCCTTCGTCATGCCCAACGTCACCACCGCCCGCGCCTGGGGCATCACTTTCTTTGTGGTGTCCTTCGTCGAAGGCATCATCCTGGTCGCAACCCCCGCCTTGATCCGCGATTTCTCGCCGCAGGTCGGGCGCGCCACCGCCATGGGATTCTGGACCATCGGCCCGGTGCTCGGCAGTCTCACCGTGAGCGTCGTCACCACACTCACCTTGCCGATTTTCAAAACCTGGCAGAGCGCCTATGAGATTTGCGGCTACGCCGTGCTCGCCGTGTTCGTGCTCGCCTTCCTGTTTCTCAAAGAACTTGCCCCCTCGCTGCGCGATCAAATGATGGTCAATTTACGCGACCGCACCTTGATCGAGCTGAAAGCCAAAGGCCTTGATATCGAAGCCAGCCTGCGCAACCCGTGGCGCCAAATGCTCCATGTCGATATTCTCGCCTCCGCCTTCGGCGTCTCGGTGATGCTGCTGTTTTACTATACCGCCGTCGCTTTCGGTCTAATTTATTTCGTCACCGTCTTCGGCTATTCAGTCCAACAGGCCAATATCCTCGCCAATTGGAACTGGGGCACCAACGCAATCGCCCTGATCATCGCGGGCATCCTGTCGGACAAATTGCGCGTGCGCAAACCGTTCATGATTTTTGGCGGCATCGGCGGCTTGGTGCTGAATTTTTTCTTTCTCCGGCTCGCGGGCACCCATGCTCCGTTCTCCGTGCTCACCATGCTGGTCGCTGGCCAATCCTTCTTTATCGGCTTTGCTTACGTCACGTGGATGGCGAGCTTCACCGAGACGGTCGAAGCGCGCAATCCCGCCCTCACCGCCACCGGCCTCGCCATCTGGGGGTGGATGTTGCGCGTGGTCGTCACCGTGTGTTTCCTCGGCTTCCCGCTGGTGGTGCGTTCGGTCAACACCCTGCTTGCCGCACCTTATGTGATCGCGGCTTATAAACACGCACTCGCCGCTCATGTTGCGCCACCGCCGTCCTTGCTGGCCGCGCTCGGCGCTATCAAAGAAGCTGCCGCCGCAGCCCCCATTCAATGGAAACATTGGTATTGGATTTGCGAAGGCGGCATTGTGCTGTTCCTGCTCACCGTCTTTCTCATGCGGGGCCGCTGGAGCCCCGCAGCGGCTCTCGCCGACGAGCAGGCGCATGATGCGCTGGTGAGCAAGGAGCTCGCCCAGCTCCAAGCCGGCCAAGCGGCGGAGTAGCCTATGGATCAGCCGATCAATACGATGACGCTCACCGATCTGCGCGCCAAAATCGGCCAAGAACTCGGGGCGTCCGCCTGGCTCACAATCGATCAATCAATGATCGACCGGTTTGCCGGCGTCACTCAAGATCGACAATATATCCATATCGATCCGGTGCGCGCCGCCGCAACGCCGTTTGGCGGCACCATCGCGCACGGATTTCTCACCCTCTCGATGCTCAGCCATTTCGCCCAGCAGGTGCTACCCCGCCTCGAAGGCTTGATCATGAGCATCAATTACGGGTTTGATCGTGTGCGTTTCGTCGCCCCGGTGCGCTCAGGCGCGAAAATTCGGGGCGTGTTCAAGCTTGAACATCTGGAAATCCAAGCCTCGGGCCGTATTCAAATGCGCCAAGATGTCACCGTCGAAATCGAGGGAGAACCCAAACCCGCTCTCAGCGCTACCTGGCTCTCGCTGCTGGTGCCGGGGCCGGGCACCATATAACGTCACATCGCGCCGCGTGACCCGCGCACAATAAAGCCGCCGGATCGCAAGACCCGGCGGCTTTTCGATGAGGTGATGTTACTCGCCCATATTCTTGGGCAGCGCGTCACGCAGCATGTCCAAATTCTGCTGGACCAGCGGCGTGGTCTCAATCGCCACCTGCTTGAATTCCGGCGAGGTGCCGTTGTGAACTTCGTCCTGGAACACAGCGAGCGCGCTCTCATGGCTCGAAATCTCATCGCGCAGGAATGCAACCGACAGGCTCGGCGATGGATGATATGACAACGCGACCAGTTGCGCCTTCAGTTCAACCGGCAGCGTGTTCGGCAGCGTCACGCCGTTGGCCTTTGCCTGCGCTTGAATTTGCGGCGCATATTTCGCGGCGTCGGCGCAAATCTTGTTGGCCACCGGCACCACTGTCGGGGTCAAACCACCCTTCTGCACATAAGCGCAGGCTGCTAGGTCAAAATGCACCAGCTGATAGGCCGTCGTGATAAAGCCCAAATCTTGCGGCGAAATATTGCTGGTTGCAGGCGCCTGCGCCACCGTTGAACAGCCAGCCAGCGCCAGAATGCCGGCCAAGGCGCCATAGCGAGACAATTTAATCATAATGGTGGATCTCCCCTTCGACGATTTTGATTTAAGCGAAGTAACGTAAAACACTCTGCCAAATTAAGCGGCTGCCGTGAAGAGATAAATCAGCCTAACCGGCAGAATAATGCTTGCACGTGACACAGTAGCCACGATTCACCGTCCATGGCGACCCCGGCGTGACTCGAACACGCAACAACCTGCTTAGAAGGCAGGTGCTCTATCCGGTTGAGCTACGGGGCCTCCACTGATTATGCCGCAAAACGCGCCCGCCGACCAGACCGATGCTGCACCGCACAGTTTTTCTTGACGTCACACCACCCGCCCGCCATCCTGTGCGCGAACTCTCAGATGGATTTTGGCGTGACCCAGCAAATCAAACGTCTTCTCGTCGCCAATCGCTCAGAAATCGCCATTCGGGTGTTTCGCGCCGCCTCTGAACTCGGCATCACCACCATCGCCGTTTATGCCGAAGAGGATAAATTATCGCTGCATCGCTTCAAATCCGATGAAGCCTATCTGATCGGTCGCCAGCCCGGCCAAAAGCCGCTCGGGCCGATTGAAGCCTATTTATCGATCGATGAAATCCTGCGCGTCGCCCGCGAATCCGGCGCAAACGCCATTCATCCTGGCTATGGTTTTCTCGCCGAAAACCCCGATTTTGCCGAAGCTTGCGCCGCCGCCGGGATTATTTTCATCGGCCCGCAGCCCGAAACCATGCGGCGTCTCGGCAACAAAGTCGCGGCGCGCCATCTGGCCACCTCCGTCAATGTCCCGGTGATGCCGGCCAGCGCCCCCCTCGGCGATGATCCGCACGAAAACCAGCGCATCGCCGCGCAAATCGGCTATCCGCTGATGCTCAAAGCCTCCTGGGGCGGCGGCGGGCGCGGCATGCGCCCGATTGAACATGAAGTTCGCCTGCTCGATGAAATCGCCGCCGCTCGCCGCGAAGCCCTCGCCGCCTTCGGGAATGACGAGGTCTATCTCGAAAAATTGGTGCGCCGCGCACAGCATATCGAAGTGCAATTGCTCGGCGATACCCATGGCAATCTCGTGCATCTCTATGAGCGTGATTGCTCAATCCAAAGGCGCCATCAGAAAATAGTCGAGCGCGCACCAGCGCCCTTCCTCAACCCGGCAACCCGCATGGCCTTGTGCGAGGCTGCTTTGCGCATTGGCCACGCCACCGCTTATCAAAACGCGGGCACGGTTGAATTCCTGCTCGATGACGCGACCGGTGAGTTTTATTTCATCGAGGTTAATCCAAGGATTCAGGTAGAACATACCGTTACCGAAATGGTCACCGGCATCGATATTGTCAAAGCCCAAATCCGCATCGCGAGCGGCGGCGCGATCGGCGATCTCGCAGCCACCGGCGTTCCCGCGCAAAGCGCCATCCGCCTTGATGGCCACGCATTGCAATGCCGGATCACCACGGAGAATCCCGAGAATAATTTCATCCCCGATTACGGGCGCATCTCAGCCTATCGCGGCGCCTTTGGTTTTGGCATCCGCCTTGATGGCGGCACTGCTTATTCCGGCGCCGTGGTCACCCGGTTTTACGATGCGCTGTTAGAAAAAGTCACCGCCTGGGCGCCCACACCCGAGGAAACCATCGCGCGCATGGTGCGGGCGTTGCGCGAATATCGGATTCGCGGCGTCACCACCAATCTCGCTTTCCTTGAAGCCCTGCTTACCCATCCTGCTTTTCAGTCCGGCGATTACACCACCCGCTTCATCGATCAAACGCCCGAACTGCTCAGCCTACCGCGCCGGCAAGACCGCGCGACCAAACTGCTCCGTTACATCGCGGATGTGAGCGTCAACGGCCACCCCGAAACCCGTGGCAAACGCAAACCCGTGGCCCATCGCCGGGTGCCCATCGCCCCCGTCCTGTCCGCCCCGCCGGTCGAAGGCACGCGCCAAAAGCTGGATCGGTTAGGCCCCGCCGCATTCGCCGCCTGGATGCGCGATAACAAATCGGTGCTGATCACCGATACAACCATGCGCGATGCGCATCAATCGTTGTTAGCAACGCGCATGCGCAGTTACGATATTCTGGCCGCAGCACCGGCCTATAATGCGGGTCTGCCCGGCTTGTTGTCGCTGGAATGCTGGGGCGGCGCCACGTTCGATGTGGCCATGCGCTTCCTCGCCGAAGACCCTTGGGAGCGCCTGGCCGCCATCCGCGCCGCCGTGCCGAACATTCTGCTGCAAATGTTGCTACGCGGTGCCAATGGCGTCGGTTATACCAACTACCCCGATAACATCGTGCAATTTTTCGTCCGTCGCGCTGCGGCTGGCGGGATTGATTTGTTCAGGATTTTCGATTGCCTCAATTGGGTCGATAATATGCGCATCGCCATCGATGCCGTGTGCAGCGAAGGCAAGCTCGCCGAAGGTGCGATTTGTTACACCGGCGATATTCTCGATCCCAATCGCGCCAAATACGCGCTGAACTACTATATCGATCTTGCCAAACAGCTCGAAGCCGCAGGCTGCCATATCCTCGCGATCAAAGACATGGCGGGCGTGCTGAAACCAAACGCCGCCCGCGTGCTGGTCTCCGCGCTGAAAAGCGAAATCGGCCTGCCAATCCATGTCCACACCCATGATACCTCCGGCATTGGCGGTGCCACCTTGTTAGCCGCCATCGCCGCCGGTGCCGATGCAATCGATGCCGCTATGGATTCGCTCTCCGGACTAACCTCCCAACCCTGCCTCGGCTCATTGGTCGAAGCCTGGCGCCATACCGAGGCCGATAGCGGGCTTGATCCGGAATCGATCCGCCAAATGAGCTTCTATTGGGAAGCCGTGCGCAGCCAATATGCCGCCTTCGAGAGCGATTTGCAGGCCGGCGCCTCCGAAGTCTATTTGCACGAAATGCCCGGCGGTCAATTCACCAATCTGCGCGAGCAAGCCCGCTCGCTCGGCTTGGAGACTCGCTGGCACGAGATTGCCCGCGCCTATCGCGATGCGAACATGGTGCTCGGTGACATTGTGAAAGTCACGCCCTCCTCCAAAGTCGTGGGTGATCTCGCTTTAATGATGGTCTCGCAAGACCTTTCCCCCGCCGATTTGCTCGACCCCACCAGAGAAGTTGCATTTCCCCAATCGGTTGTCGATATGCTGCGCGGTGATCTCGGCCAACCGCCCGGCGGCTGGCCCGAAACCCTCTCGCGCAAAGTGCTCAAAGGCCAAACACCCTATATCGTGCGGCCCGGATCGTTGCTCGCCCCGGCTGATCTCACCAGCCTGCGCGCGCAAGCGCAAACGCGCTGCGGCGGCCCGCTCGATGATGATGCGTTAGCGTCCTATGCCATGTATCCCGATGTCTATGCCGCATTCCGCGCCAGCGGCGAGGCCTATGGCCCGGTCGCCACCTTGCCCACCCCGGTCTATTTTTACGGCATGCGCCCCGGTGATGAAATCGCCATCAGCCTGGAGCCAGGTAAAACCCTCAATGTGCGCCTGCAAATTTTGGGTGAAACCGATGATGAGGGCAATGTTCGGGCGTTTTTCGAGCTGAACGGCCAGCCGCGCGTGGTCAAAGTGCCAAACCGCTCCGCCACCCCGGCCCGGCCCCTGCGCCGTAAGGCCGATGAGCAACGCGTCCATGAAATCGGCGCGCCGATGCCAGGCACCATCGTCGCCGTGCTGGTGCGCGAAGGTCAAACCATCGCGGTCGGCGAACCCTTGATCGCGATTGAGGCGATGAAAATGCAAACCCGGATCAACGCCCCGGTCGCGGGCGTCATCGGCCCCGTGCATGTGCGCCCGGGCGATGCGGTCGAGGCAAAGGATTTGTTAGTCGAGTTTTCTTTCTAACGCCACACCGTCAGGCCCAAACACATGGAGCTGCGCGCCATCGAACGCGAGCGGCACAATCTCCCCGGCGCGCAGCGCACAATCGGGTGGTGCGCGCATCATCAGGGCCGCATCATCGGTCTGCAGATGCACATGCGCCTCAAACCCAACATGCTCAATCCGCTCAACCCGCCCGCGCAGCGGACCCGCCGGATCAATCCGCACATGTTCAGGCCGAACCCCCAGCGTTACCTGTTGCCCGACCGCACACCGCGCCGGCGCCACGAACGAGGCGCCCTGCGCCAGTAAAAACCCGGTCTCGGTGGCCACCGCCGGACAAAAATTCATCCCCGGCGCGCCAATAAACCCCGCGACAAACCGATTGACGGGCCGATCATGCACGTCGCGTGGCGTGCCAATCTGCTCAATCCGCCCCGCATTCAACACCACAATCCGATCCGCCATAATCATCGCCTCGGTCTGATCGTGGGTGACGTAAATCATCGTGGTCTGTAACGCCCGATTGAGCCGCACCAAATCGGTGCGCAATTGGGCGCGCAGCACCGCGTCCAAATTCGCGAGCGCCTCATCAAATAAATAGCCACGCGGTGCGGCAACAATCGCCCGGCCAATCGCGACGCGCTGGCGCTGTCCGGCAGAAAGTTCATGCGGTTTGCGCGCAAGCAAAAGCTCAAGCTCCAGCAGCGCCGCCGCCCGGCGCACCGCCTCCGCCAGCCTCTGCCGGTCAGCTCCCGCCATGCGGAGCGCAAACCCCAAATTATCAGCCACCGTCAAATGCGGGTATAGCGCATGGCTCTGAAACACCATCGCCAGCCCGCGCCGCTCCGCTGGAACCGCATTGGCCGGCTCGCCATCAATGCTGATCGTGCCATGGGTCACCGGGTCAAGCCCGGCAATCAGCCGCAGCAAGCTGGTCTTGCCACAGCCGGATGGGCCCACCACCACCAAAAACTCACGATCCGCAATGTCGAGCGTGATATCACTGAGCCGGTCGGTTGAGCCAACACGCTGCGTCACATGGGTGAGCGAAATCCGCGCCATCGGTGGCTCGTATCTGATTTCCCCCATGGCTTCCAGGGCCGCGCATCCTCGGCTATCAGGGGCGCATGAAGAATTGGCTGCTCTATAAAATCATTCGCGGTCGCCCGCGCCTGTTCGCAGGCTTGGTCTGCGGCCTCGCGGCCTTCCCGCTGCTCCCCGCCGCCCTGCCCTCAATGACGCGGGTTGCGCTGAGCTGGGATGCCATGGTCGCCGCCTATCTGGTGCTGGTGGTGTTCCACTTCATCGGCGCCGATCATACCGACATCCAGGCCGATGCCGCCCGCCAGGAAGAAGGCGAGTGGACCTTGTTCGCGATCACCCTGTTCGGCGCGCTGATGAGCTTTCTGGTGATCGTCATTTTCTCAGGGCTGAATGTGAAAAAAGGCCATGACGGGCTGTATCTGGCGCTGGTGTCGATCACGTTGGCGGCATCCTGGCTGATGACCAACGTCACCTTCGCCTATCGCTATGCCCATGAATATTACGAAAAGCGGCCCGGCGGGGCAATCGCCGGAGGCTTGCGTTTTCCCGAGGAAGAGCGCCCGGATTATCTGGATTTCATCTATTTCGCCTTCGTGATCGGCATGACGTTTCAGGTCTCGGACGTGGAAATCACCGCACGCACCATGCGCCGCATCGCCACGGTGCAAGGCCTCATTGGCTATGTGTTCAACACTGTTATTCTGGCGCTGACGATCAATATCGCCTCAGGGTTGATTTGAACCGTCATTTTGACATGAAGGAGCGTTCGATAATGACCAATCGCTTTCGCCACCGGCTTGCAGCCACCGCCCTTACCGTCGCGATCGGGGCCATCGCGATCGGCGGCACCGTCGGCATCGGCATTGCCGCCGCCCCGCCGGAGGTTGCATCCTGTGCAGGTTGCCATGGCGCCAACGGCATGGGCAACCCAGCCGCCGGCTTCCCGGCCTTGGCGGGCCTGCATGCCGGTTATCTCGAACAGCAGCTCTATGCCTTCAAACACGGCACCCGGGCGAACGCGATGATGAATGCCATGGGGGCCAGCCTCAACGCCGCCACCCGCGCCAAAATCGCGGCCTATTACGCGAGCCTGCCGGTCCCGCCGGTGGCCGAGCCTGATCCCGCGCCGAGCGGCCTAGGCGCTCAAATCGCGATGCAGGGCCTGAATACCGACACGCCGCACGCGGTTCCGGCCTGTGCGTCTTGTCATGGCGATGCCGGGCTAGGGCAGGGGCGTTTCCCGCGCCTCGCCGGCCAGTCGGCAGCCTATCTCTCGGCGCAATTGGTCGCCTGGCAAAAAGGCACGCGCGGCGAAACCCCTTTGCATCTGATGCGTCATATTGCGCGCAAACTCACCCCGGCGGACATCACCGCCGTCACCGCCTATTACGCAGCCCTCTCGCCCAACCCCGCCCCTGGCGCACCCGCCGCCGCATCACCCGCAGCACCCCCGGCCCCGAACGCCAAAACCGGGGCTAAAAACCCAGGATAGGCGCCACCGCGCCCGGTTGACCCGGCTCAATCGGGCGCAGCACCCTGTCCTGCCATTGCTGCAAGCGATTAAAGCTGCGCTGGTTCTGCCCGTCAGCGTCAAACTGCACGCCCCAGCCATTGGCCAAGCTCCCGACGGGCAGCGTCAGCGCCGCCAAAATCGCAGCGATCCCGGTTTTGGCGGTGCTGGCCTGCAGCGCCTGAAACGCCAAATGCGCGCCCAGATAGGTTTGTAAACTCACCGCCCCGCGCGGCTTGGTCGCGTAGCGACGCTGATAAGCCCGCGCAATCAATGCCGCCGCCGGCCCATAATTCGGGCTGGCCACCACCATCGTGCGGTCAAACCCAGCGCCGATCAGCGCAGGCAGCGTATCCAGCGCATAGCCCGCCCCGGTGCCAATCACCATCCGGGGCCGCCACCCCGCCCGCGCCATGGCCTGATAAAACAACACCGCGCCGTCCGGCTGCCCGGCATGGATCACCAAATCAAGCTGCGCCCGCTTCATCCGCCGCACCGGCTCATCAAGGTCATCGCGGCCCGTGGCCGTGGCCATCGGCAGCAGCGTTGTGATCTTGGCGTTGTTCAGCGCGCTCAGCATCGCCGCGGCAAACGCGCCATCGGTCGCGCCAATGTCAAACAGCACGCCGATGCGCAGATCCTGCGGCGCGATCCGCCAGCCCGGCGCGATCACGCCAATGATCGCCGCCCGCACCGCCGTCGCCGCATCGCGGCTGGTGGTGCCGAAGCGATGCAAGCTGCGAAACCCGCGCTTAGTGATCCCATCAGCCGACGCATCCAGCTCCAAATAAGCGATATTGGCCAATTCGGCGGATTCGGTCGCGGCGAATGACAAGGTGGATGAGGCCGTGCCCAAAATCAGCGCCGCATTTTTATCATGCAGCACCCCAACCGCGCGCTGCGCATCGCGGGTGGTCTCGGCGGTCACCAGCAGCAAGGAGGGGCGCTGCGTCGGCGGCAAAGCCGCATAAGCCAGCGCAATCCCGCGCCACGCCTCGTTCCCCACCAAGCCCAACCGGCCATTGCTGGGCAGAATCACACCCACCAACGCGGGCCCCACCGGCGCACGCGGGGCCGCCGCCCGCGCACCAAAAGGCGCCGCCGCACCAAGGCTGGCAGAACCGAGCGAAAACAATCGGCGCGATAAAAGGTTCGGCATGGTTTTGCTCCGTCTTGCACTCTATATGGGCTGTGCCAACCCCAAGGAGCGAAAATATGGCCAACCCGTCCGCAGCCTCTGCCCTGCCCACGCGCATGCGCTACGTCGCCATGGCCGCGCCCGGCGGGCCGGAAGTTCTCGCGCTAGGCGAGACCGATCTGCCGATGCTGCGCGATGATGAGGTGCTAATCGCCGTCGCCGCCGCCGGGGTTAATCGCCCGGATATTCAGCAGCGCAAGGGGGCCTATCCGCCGCCGCCCGGTGCCAGCCCGATTCTCGGTCTGGAAGCGGCGGGTCATGTGGTCGCACGCGGCAAAAACGTCACCACCTGGTCGCTGGGCGATGACGTCACCGCCCTCTGCAATGGCGGTGCCTATGCCGATTACGTGGCCGTCCCCGCCGCCCAATGCCTGCCCGTGCCGCGCGGCCTCAGCCTGATCGAAGCCGCCTCGTTACCTGAAACCTATTTCACGGTTTGGGCCAATCTGTTCGATCTGGGCCGCTTGGCGCCGGGCGAATCGGCGCTGATCCATGGCGGCAGTTCGGGAATCGGCGTCACCGCCATCCAACTCGGCGCGGCTTTCGGCGCGAACATGTATGCCACCGCCGGCTCAGCCGAAAAATGCACCGCCTGCACCGCCCTCGGTGCGACCGCCGCGATTAATTATCACGACGAGGATTTTGGCGCCGCCCTCCAGCGCCTCACCAACAATTCTGGCGTCGATGTGGTGCTGGACATGGTCGGCGCCCCCTACATTGCGCGCAATTTGCAGCTGCTCAAACGTGATGGCCGGCTGGTGCAAATCGCCTTCATGCAGGGCAATATCGCCGACAAGCTCGATTTATTGCCGATCATGCTCAAGCGCCTGAGCATCACCGGCTCCACCATGCGCCCGCGCAGCACCGCCGAAAAAGGCGCAATCGCGCAATCCCTGCACCGCATGGTCTGGCCCTGGCTGGAACAAGGCCGGGTCAAGCCGGTGGTGCATGAGGTGGTGCCAGCCGCCGCCGCCGCAGAGGCCCATCGCCTGATGGAAACCAGCACCCATATCGGCAAAATAATCCTCGATTTCACCGCTCACTGATCAACCTCACCCGGCGCGAATCCGGCGTTCGCGCCGCCAAAAACCATTTTGAAAACATTGTTGATAATCGGTTAAATTGTTAATGATGACGTTGGGATGACCCTCCTCACGGGTCCGCGACAACTGACTTACAATTGTCATATTGCCTCATAAAATCATACAAAAATATCAAAATATAAATCAGTATCAAAAGTTGAGGCAAGATTTTTGGCGGAAATGCTCGATTCAACCGTTGAATGCGCGGCTAATACCAACTCTTGGTTGAGCTCAAGAAAATTAACGAACCACCCCGAATTTTCTCTTGCTTACCATTAACGAACCCGCTAGACGGTAACCATAAATTAAGTATTTGGAGGTCCCCTAATGAGTTCGACGGTAACAGTAATCGGTGGTGTCAACCAAGGCACCCTGAATGGTTTGATTTCGGTGCCCCTCACCGGCGTGACCTCCACGGCCCAAGCAGCGCTGCAGAGCGCGCTCACCGCGATCAGCAGTCAAGTCACGGCTGGAACCGTGTCATTTACCAATGTCGACCAGGTAACCGGCGCAACGGCCTTGATAGCCGGAACCTCCGCAACCGGTGGTCTGTTTGTTATTAGCGACCAGCAATTCCCTGGGTCTGCGCCAACCGGCGCATCATCGACCGGTAGCTACAATGTTGGTTCCGCGTTCAGCACCGTCGTGGTTGAGGCGCCGGGCACCGAAACGGT
>JBMFWT010000011.1:0-62886 GCA_049964975.1 Acidiphilium sp. | reverse complement strand
ATCACCCCAATACCCAGGCAGCCAAACGCCACCAACGTATCCCTTCCTAGCCTATTCACAAACCTCAAAGAACAAAAAGACGGGACCAAAGATCCCGTCGAAACTTCGAAACCGACCGCGACATCCGACGTCGCCGCCGATGGCCAAGAGATATGACAATCGCGTGTCGCCGTCAACCCCTCATCGCACACCAATCCTGAAACCAGGCGACGAAACGCGGCACGCCATCGCGCAGGCTGGTTTTCGGCGAAAAACCGGTCAATTCGGCCAACGCTGCGATGTCGGCGCAGGTCTCCACCGGATCAGCGGCAGGGCGTGGTTGATCGGTGATGAGGGCGCGGCGACCTAAAGCGGCTTCCAGCGCGGCCACCAAATCCGTAACCAATTCCGCCCGGTGATTGCCGATATTGAACAGCCGATGCTCGCCGTCGGCTGCCGGCGGATGATCGATCACCCCAAGCAAACCTTCAATAATATCATCGATATAGGTGAAATCACGCTTGAGCGTTCCACCATCATAAAGCGTGATCGGCCGCCCGGCGGTGATGGCTTCGGCGAAGCCGAAATAGGCCATGTCCGGCCGGCCCCATGGTCCATAGACCGTGAAAAATCGCAACCCTGTCTGGCGTAAACCGAATTGATGGGCATAGGCGACGCTCATCATCTCATCGGCGCGTTTGGTGGCGGCATAGAGCGATAGCGGATGATCCGCCCGCGCGGCCTCGCTGTAAGGCAGCGCCGATCCTGCGCCGTAAACCGAGGAGGAGCTGGCATAAACCAAATGCCGCAGACCCGGCATGTGGCGGGCGAGTTCGAGGATCGACAAATGACCGGTCATGTTGGACGCGGCATAGGCAAACGGGGCCTCGATTGAGTAGCGCACCCCGGCCTGGGCGGCGAGATGCACAATCACCTCGACCGGCCCGATGGCGGCCCGCAATGACGCATGATCCGCAATATCGAGCTGAACGAATGAAAAGCGGGGATCAAGCGCGAGTTGCGCCAGCCGTGCCTGCTTGAGCCGAACATCATAATACGGGTTCAGATCATCAACGCCGATGACCGTGGCGCCGCGATCAAGCAAGGCTTTGGCGGCGTGAAACCCGATGAAGCCAGCAGCGCCGGTCACCAGCACTCTCATGGCGCTGCCCCGGTCAGGCGATCTTCGACCAATTCCAGAATGATGTGCCCCAGGGTGATATGACATTCTTGAATGCGCATGGTTTCGGTATCCGGCACGATCAATGCGTGATCGCACCAAGCCCGCGCCGGACCGCCATCGCCGCCGAGGAGGCCGACCGTGGTGATGCCGAGCTGGCGGGCGGTTTGCAAAGCACGCAGAATATTCGCGGATCGTCCGGAGGTGGTGATGGCGAACAATACATCGCCCGCCCGCCCCAGACCTTGCAACGGTCGTGCAAATATCTCATCGAAGCCAAAATCATTACCCGCCGCTGTCAGCATGGTTGGATCGAGCGTCAGGGCCAGGGCCGGCCAGGAATTGCGCGCCACAGTCCCGCGCAGGCGGACCAGCAATTCGGTCGCCAGATGCTGGGCATCCGCCGCAGAACCGCCATTGCCGCAAAACATCAGCTTATGCCCCGCCGCAATGGCCTGGGTGCAGCGATCAACCACGGCGATGATCGGCGCCGGATCGCTGGCCAAGGCTGTTTTCAACGCGGCTGATCGCCGGAGCGATTCTTGGATGCGGTTGATTTCTCGCATAATTGCGCCCTTCATGCGGTCACGAGGCGCCGGTCTAGCATTGCCGATAAAAATGGACCAGCGATCGCGCATGATCGCTGGTCCAGGTTAACGCGATGACGGGGAGATCATCGCGCCGAGATCGATCGTCGCGGACGAATTACGGCATCAGCACGCGATTAATCACCTGAATCACGCCGTTTGACTGTTTCACGTTATAAATGATGATGTTGGCCGAGCCGCCTTTGGCGTCGGTCACCACGATATTGTGCGGGCCATTCATGGTGAAGGTGAGCGGCGCGCCATTCAGCGTTTTCAAGGTGGCTTTGCCGCCATGGCCGTGGATCAGCGCGGCGAGGGCGCGGAATGTGTAGTCACCCGAGACCACATGATACAGCAAGATCGATTTCAGTTCGGGCTTGTTCGCTGGCTTCAGCAAACTCGGCACGGTGCCCGCGGGTAGCAGGTTGAACGCCTCATTGGTGGGCGCAAACACGGTGAACGGGCCTTTGCCTTCGAGGGCGGTGACCAGTCCGGCGGCTTTCACCGCAGCGACCAGCGTGGTGTTGTCCTTCGAGTTCACTGCGTTTTGCACGATGTTCTTGGTGGGATACATCGGCGCCCCGCCGACCATCACGGTGCCGGACATCGCCGCCGCTGCGGTACCCGCAAAGCCGAACATGATCGTTGCGGCCAAGAGTGCGCGCTTGATTGTCATAGAAAAACTCCTGAATTTTTGGATGTTAACGGTTGGTATCGGGATTACCGCCAACCGCGCGCATCGGATGCGCGAACGATCCAATCACCCAGGCGTTTGGGATCACGTTACCGTGATTAGCTGCGATAGGCTCCGTTGATATCGACATAGCCATGCGTCAGATCGCAGCCCCAAACCTGCGCGCGACCGCGCCCGAGGCCTAGATCGACGGCGATGCGGATTTCCGATCCGCGCATATGGGCGACCACCGGCGTTTCGTCATATCCGGCGACAATCTGACCGTCGCGCGCCATCCAGACCCCGCCAATCGCCACCGCCAGCCGGTCACGGTCCGCCGGTTCGCCGGCTTTGCCCACCGCCATGACAATCCGGCCCCAATTGGCATCCTCGCCGGCAATTGCGGTTTTCACCAAGGGGGAATTGGCAATCGCGAGGCCGATGCGCCGGGCGGACCGGGCGGAGACGGCGCCGGTGACGGTGATGTCGATCAGCTTTTGCGCGCCCTCGCCATCGCGCACCACCGCTTGCGCCAGATCATGCAGCACCGCCTTTAGCGCATTGCGAAAGCTGGCCAAGCCGCTGATGTCCTGCACCGGCGGATGCGCGGCCTGGCCGGTGGCGAATAATAATAGCGTGTCCGATGTCGAGGTGTCGGAATCAACGGTGATGCAGTTGAAACTCGGCTCGACGCCGGATTTGAGCAGCGTTTGCAAAATCGGCTCAGGGATTGCCGCGTCCGTTACCACGAAGGCCAGCATCGTCGCCATATCGGGCGCGATCATGCCGCTGCCTTTGGCGATCCCGCTGATCCGCACCTCCACACCGCCAATGCGCGCGACCCGGGTGGCCCCTTTGGGGAATGTATCGGTGGTCATGATCGCGCGGGCGGCTCCGCCCCAATGATCCGCATCCAGCCGCCCGGCCAGTTCGCTCATCACCGCGACCATCCGCTCGGCGGGCATCGGCTCGCCGATTACGCCGGTGGACGCGGTAAAGACGTCCTCAGGCGCGCAGCCCAAGGCGCGCGCCGCCGCCTCAGCAGTGCTGCGCACTGCGTTCATGCCGGCAACACCATTGAAAACATTGGCATTTCCCGCGTTGATCAACAAGCCCCGCGCCTGCCCGGCGGGCAGAATTTGCCGACACCAAACCACCGGCGCGCCGGGACATTGATTACGGGTAAACACCCCGGCCACGGTGGTGCCGGGCGCGAATTCTGCCAACATCACATCCGTGCGGCCCCGATAGCGAATGCCCGCTGCCGCCGTGGCGAACCGGACGCCGGCGATTGGGGGCATATTCGGAAACGCGACCGCCAAGGGCGAGATCGGCAGAGGGCCCGCCATGGCGGATTATTTCGGTGCCGTTGGCGTGGCAGCCGGCACGGGCGTGGCGGTGATTGGCGTGCCATCCGGGTTGAACATGCTGATTTTCACGCTGGCGCGGGCTTGGGTCATGGTTTTGTTGATCCATTGCTCGGCCAATTTGCGCTTGATCGTGCTTTCCACATCGGCAAGGGCGGGCACCGGCTTGAGCCGCTTGCCCTCAGACAGGATCACGTGCCAGCCGAACGAGGATTGCACCGGGGTTTTGGTGTAAGTGCCCGGCTTGAGCGCAAAGGCCGCATCGGCAAACGGCTTGACCATGTCGTTGCGGGTGAACCAGCCAAGTTCGCCGCCATCCTTGCTCTGGGGGTTATATTTGGCCGCAAGGGCGGCGAATTTCGCGCCGCCCTTGAGCTTGGCGATCACTTTCTCAGCCTGCGCCTTGGTTTTGAGCAGAATCTGGCTCGCTTTAACCTCGTGCGGCTGCTTTTTATCGACGTAATGGGTTTTGTAATAAGCGTTGACCGCGGCATCGGTCAGATGCGGCTCGACTTGCGCGCGTAAATAGGCGGTCTCTAGCACCCGATTCTCGGCATGTTTGACGGCGACCTCGACGTCTTTTTGCTTGGCGATATTGGTTTTGCGCGCCTGCACCAGCAAAGCGCGCTCCTCGATCAGCCGGTTGAGCAAAACCGGGTAGAGCTGCTGCGGGGGCGCATTCTGCAATTGCGGCGGCAAGGCTTGCGCCGCGTGCGCGACATCGGCGAGGTGAATGGCATGACCATCGACGGTTGCCACCACCGGATTTTTGGCGATGACCTGCTTGGCCGCCGCCGCCTGGGCGCTGGTGCCCAACTTGGTGTTCGGCTTGGCGTCCGGCTTGGCCATTGGCGCGGTCGTTGATGCGGGTTGGGCCGCCGGGTCCGCGCTCGCGAGGCCGGTGACGGCACCCAGCGCGATCAGGGAAAGCAGACCAGTCATCAGAAAGGGGGCAGAACGCGACATCGTCATCCTCGAAATCCGGGGTGATTTTCCGGCCACGCAGCCTCGGCGTGACCCATGGAACTCCCGGGAATCCGGGCGCGCGCACCATGCCGCAAGCTTCCGCGCATCGCAAGCGCCGGGCGCTGGAGAGCCTTCGGAACCGACAGATCGCCACCATTTCGATGCCAAACACCGCCGCTTCATTGACCCGCCGCCGCCGCCCCCCTATTTCAACTGTTTAAACGGTTGGGCGGCAGCGCTCAGCCACCCTTGCGGAATGCCGCTTCACCGGAATCGCTGTATCGGAACTGACCTATCATGTTCGCTCGCGTCGCTCGCCTTATCATCGGCACCTCCAATGACCGTCTGCTGAAAACCTTCCAGCGGCGCGTCACCGCGATCAATGCGCTGGAACCAACCATTCAGAAACTATCCGACAGTGAATTGGCCGGTCAGACGGCGGCGTTGCGCGCCAAGCTCGCCGCCGGCGCCACGCTTGATGATATTCTGCCCGAGGCCTTCGCCACCTGCCGTGAAGCGGCGCGGCGGGCCATTGGCCTGCGGCATTTCGATGTGCAGCTCCTCGGCGCGATGGTTCTGCATGAAGGCAAGATCGCTGAAATGAAAACCGGCGAGGGCAAAACCCTCGTCGCGACCCTCGCCGCTTATTTGAACGCCTTATCAGGCAAGGGCGTGCATGTGGTGACGGTGAATGATTATCTCGCCCGGCGCGATGCCGAATGGATGGGTCAGGTCTATGGCTTCCTCGGCCTGACCACCGGCGTGATTGTGCCGAACCTTGAGGATGACGAGCGCCGCGCCGCCTATGCGTCCGACATTACCTACGGCACCAATAACGAATTCGGTTTTGATTATTTGCGCGACAATATGAAATATGCCCTCAGCGACATGGTGCAGCGTGATTTCAATTTCGCCATCGTCGATGAAGTTGATAGTATTCTGATCGATGAGGCGCGCACCCCGCTGATCATCTCCGGCCCGTCCGATGAGCCGACCGATTTATACGCCAAGGTTGACGCGGTGGTGAAAATCCTTGCCGCCGACCCCGCGCATTACGACAAGGATGAAAAGCTCAAAACCGTCAATCTAACCGAGATTGGCACCGAGCGGGTCGAGCAAATGTTGGCCGATGCCGGATTGCTCACCGAAGGCAATCTCTATGACGTGTTCAATGTGTCGCTGGTGCATCATGTGCAGCAGAGTTTGCGCGCCCATACGTTATTTGCCCGCGATGTCGATTACATCGTCAAAAATGGTCAGGTCATCATTATCGATGAGTTCACCGGGCGGATGATGGATGGGCGGCGCTATTCCGATGGCCTGCATCAAGCGCTGGAAGCCAAGGAGCATGTTACCGTCGAGCGTGAGAACCAAACCCTCGCCTCGATCACCTTCCAGAATTATTTCCGCCTCTATCCGAAATTATCGGGCATGACCGGCACGGCGTTGACCGAAGCCGACGAGTTTGACGAAATCTACAAGCTCGGCGTGGTCGAAATCCCGACCAATGTGCCGGTGCGGCGCGATGATCAGGACGATCAGGTGTTTCGCTCTGCCGATGAAAAATATCAGGCGGTGGCCAAATTGATTAATGAATGCCGCGAACGGGGCCAGCCCGTGCTGGTTGGCACCACCTCGATTGAGAAATCCGAATTGCTCTCCAATCTGCTCAAACAAAGCAATGTGGCCCATAATGTGCTGAATGCCCGGTTTCATGAGCAGGAAGCCTCGATCGTCGCGAACGCGGGCGCGCCGGGCGCCGTGACCATTGCCACCAACATGGCCGGGCGCGGCACTGATATTAAACTGGGTGGCAATTTGGAGGTGCGGCTCAAGCTTGAGTTGGAAGAGCTGGAAGGCGAAGCCCGCGCGCACCGCGAAGCCGAGATCCGCGCTGAAATCGATGCGGCGCATGAGGCGGTCAAAGCCTCCGGCGGTCTGTTCGTGATTGGCACGGAGCGCCATGAAAGCCGGCGCGTGGATAATCAGTTGCGGGGCCGCTCAGGCCGGCAGGGCGATCCTGGTGCGTCGCTGTTCTTTCTGTCGCTCGATGATGATTTGATGCGCATTTTCGGCTCTGAGCGCATGGGCCCGATGCTAGAGCGGCTCGGCCTGCAAAATGGCGAAGCGATTGTGCATCCCTGGATCAACAAAGCGCTGGAAAAGGCTCAAAAAAAGGTTGAGGCGCGCAATTTCGACACCCGCAAAAATCTGCTGAAATATGATAATGTGATGAACGACCAGCGCCGCGAAGTTTATGCGCAGCGCCGCGAATTCATGCGTGCGGACGATGTTTCGGATATTTTCGCGGAAATGCGCGCCGATGTGATCAGCGCCATCGTTGAACGGCGGATTCCGGCCAAGGCCTATGCCGAGCAATGGCAGAGTGGCGAACTCGCCGAGGATGTGCAGCGTATTTTCAATCTTGCGCTGCCGATTGAAGCCTGGGCCGCCGAAGAGGGCATCGATGAAAGCCATTTGCGCGAGCGCATCGCTGAGGCGGTTGATGCGCATATGGCGGCCAAAACCGAGTCGTTTGGCGCCGAGCTGAGCCGGGTGATCGAAAAATCGATTTTGCTGCAAACGCTCGATCATCTCTGGAAAGAACATCTGCTCGCCCTCGATCATTTGCGTCAGGGCATCGTGCTGCGCGCCTATGGCCAGCGTGATCCGCTGAACGAATATAAACGCGAGGCCTTCATCCTGTTCACCGCCATGCTCGATGAGTTGAAGGAACAAGTCTGCATGGCTCTCGCCCATGTCGAACTTGGCACCGAGCCGGAAGCAGCGCCGGCCCCGTTCGATCCGGCTTATATGATGACCTCGCATCCGCAAACCGCTGCCTATGGTGGTGATTTGTTGCTCGCCGACCCCGCCGTGATGACCGCACCGGAGGGTTCGGCGACGAATTTCACCAGCTACCGTGCCGATGCGGTTGATCCCAACAGACCGGAAACCTGGGCTGCGACACCGCGCAACGCGCCCTGCCCATGCGGTTCGGGCAAAAAATACAAGCACTGCCACGGCAAAGCATAATCAGGCATAAACGGCGCTGGCAAAAACCCGCCCGGGCGCCTATATTCTCGCTATGGAGAACGGTGCAAAATTCAGGATCAGCGATGCGGCGGCCAAGCAAGTTGCTGCTATCGCGGCGGGGGCGGCGTTGCGGGTCGAAGTGCTGGCCGGTGGCTGCAACGGGTTTCAGTATAAGTTCGACCTGACCGATGCGGTAAGCGATGAAGACATCGTCGTGGATCGCGATGGGGCGCGGGTGGTGATTGATCCGACGAGCCTAGAGCTGCTCGCCGGCGCCGAACTTGACTATAAAGACACGCTGATGGGGTCCTATTTCGCGGTGCAAAACCCGAATGCGAAAACCTCCTGCGGCTGCGGCACGTCCTTCTCGGTCGATTAAGCCTGCTTTGACCCTCATCGCCACCTGGAACGTCAACTCAATCCGCAGCCGGGCGACCCATGTGGCGGACTGGCTGGGCCGTAACCAGCCGGACCTGTTGCTCCTGCAGGAACTTAAATGCGAGGCGCATCAATTTCCCCATGAGGCGCTGGCCGACACATCTTATCACGCCACCATCCATGGCCAAAAATCCTATAACGGTGTCGCGATCCTGGCGCGCGAACCCGTGACGCTGCGCCGCAACGCGCTGCCGGGCCGCGCTGAGGATGGGCAATCGCGCTATCTGGAAATTGGCTTTCGCAACTTGGTGATCGGCAATCTCTATTTGCCCAACGGCAATTCCGGCGGCGAGGCGGGCTATCAGGACAAGCTCGACTGGATGACGGCGCTGCGCCGCCACGCGGCTGATTTGCTGGCCGAGGAGCGGGATTTCGCCCTGATCGGCGATTATAATGTGTGCCCCACCGATGCCGATTTCGCCAAAGGCGCGCTGAGCGCCACGGACGCGCTGGTGCGCCCACAAACCCGTGCGGCGTTCCGGGCGCTGCTCTGGCTCGGCCTGACCGATGCGGTGCGCGCCCTGCACCCGAACGACACACTCTACACATTCTGGGATTATCAAGCCGGTGCCTGGCCGCGCAACCAGGGGCTCCGCATCGATCACGCGCTGCTCTCGCCACGCCTCGCTGAACGGCTGAGCGCCGCGGTGATCGACCGGGCCGAACGCGACCGGGAAAAACCCTCCGATCACGTGCCGGTGCTGATCACCCTCGCCGACTAAAACTTGATTGATCTAATCAATATCCGGCGGCATATCGAACACCGCATAGGCCCGGCCATTTTCATCGCGCGCCTTCAGCAGCATATCGGGGCGGTGATTAATCCCCGAATAATGCGTAATCAGCGAGCGGCGCGGCATATCGGATTTGCGCCGCGACCCACGATGCATCAACCGGCTATGCCAGATCAACACATCGCCCTTCTGCCCGAGAAACGGCACCACCGGCAGACCTGATTGGGCAATTTGTTCCTCGATCGCCGGGGTCACGAACTGTTCGGCATATGAAGGCCATTGGTTAATCCCGGTGACCGGCTCGCGCCGTTCGCGCTCTTCATCGGTCAAAAACGCACGAATTTTCTCGCCGCGCAGCAAGCCCCAGCGATGCGATCCTGGCAGATATTCGAACGGCCCGCTTTCGGGATCGATATCCTCAAGCGCGATCCACACCGCCGCATACCAGGTATTGACGAAATCCGGGTTCAGGTAATCATCCTGATGCCATTCGCGTTGGGTGCTGACCCAGCCGGTCAGGGCCAGATGAAAAATCATCTCCTCGCCGATCAGCGACGCCAACATATCCATCAGCGGCGGATACAGCGCCACCGCGCGCAATTCCGGCACGCCGATATAACAATGCCCATGCAACCAGCCAACCTTGTTTCGACTGGTGCCGGGCCGATAGGCGGCGCGGCGCGCAATATAGGCATCGAGCAGATCATCGGGGATGAATTTGCGCTTGAGCACCACCCCATCGCGGACCCAGGCGCGCTGATCCTCGTTTAGCCCCGCCGGGTCCAGCGTGGCGCGGTCGAGCGGCGGCAATTCCGCCTCATCGGGAAACGCGACCAAATCGGCAAACCGCACCATATCCATTGCTCAGCCCTCCATCGACCTTGGTTAGCGCACCAGCAAACTTTGCGCCACCGCCTCGGCCGCCTTGATCCCATCGACCCCCGCCGACAGAATCCCGCCCGCATAGCCCGCCCCTTCGCCCGCCGGGAACAGGCCGATTGTGTTCAAGCTCTGGCCATCAGCCCCCCTGGTGATCCGGATCGGCGCGGAGGTGCGGGTTTCAACGCCGGTCAACACCGCATCCGCCCGGTCAAATCCGGGGATCATCCGCCCGAATGCCGGCAGCGCCTCGCGCATTGCCGTGACCACGAAATCAGGCAGGCACGGCGCCAAATCAGTCAGCGTCACGCCGGGCCGATAGGATGGAATAATCTCACCAAAGGCGCTCGAAGCCCGCTGAGCCAGAAAATCCCCCAATAATTGCCCCGGTGCGCGGTAATTTTCGCCGCCGGCGACAAAAGCGCGGGCTTCCAGGGCGCGCTGAAACGCAACACCGGCCAACACATCCTCCGTGCCGCCATAATCCGCAGGATCGATATTCACCACCATACCGGCATTGGCGTTGCGTTCATTGCGCGAATATTGGCTCATCCCGTTGGTCACGACATGGCCCGGCTCGGACGTTGCGGCGACCACGGTGCCGCCGGGGCACATGCAAAAACTATAGACCGCGCGGCCATTGCTGGCGTGGTGGACCAGCTTGTAATCGGCTGCGCCCAGCAGCTTGTGCCCGGCAAATTGGCCAAACCGCGCTTGGTCGATCAATGATTGCGGATGCTCGATCCGCACGCCCACGGCGAAGGGTTTCGCATCTAAATGCACGCCGCGCGCGCGCAGCATGGCAAAACTATCCCGTGCCGAATGGCCAATCGCCAGCACCACGTGATCGGTTGCGATCATGGTGCCATCGGCCAGCACCACCCCGCGCAAGCGCCTTTGTCCCGCCGCCGGTTCAATCACCAAATCCGTCACCCGGGCGCCGAAGCGATATTCACCGCCCAGCTTTTCGATGGTCGCGCGCATGGTCTCGACCATGCCGACCAGCCGGAACGTGCCGATATGCGGGTGCGCGACCGTGAGAATTTCCTCGGGCGCGCCGGCGGCAACAAATTCGGTCAGCACTTTGCGGCCCAAATGGCGCGGATCGCTGATCTGGCTGTATAATTTGCCGTCCGAAAACGTCCCGGCCCCGCCCTCGCCAAATTGCGCATTCGATTCCGGGTTCAGCACACCGCGCCGCCATAATCCCCACGTGTCGGCGGTGCGTTCGCGCACCATTTTGCCGCGCTCCAGAATAATTGGCCGCAACCCGGCCTGCGCCAGCACCAAGGCCGCGAACAAGCCGCACGGCCCGGTGCCGATCACCACCGGGCGCGCGGGCGGTTGCGCGACCTTCGGCACTCGATACGCCATGTCCGGCGTGACCCCGGTATGACGATGCTCAGCCGGTGTTACCCCTGCCGCCAATTCGACATCGATGGTGTAGGTCAGCTTGATCGCGGCCTTGCGCCGCGCATCGACCGCACGGCGAAACACCACCATGCGGCGCAATTGCGCATCAGCCACGCCGAGCCGCTCCAACACTGCCGCCCGCAGCGCCTCGGGCGGATGATCGAGCGGCAATCGAATTTCGGTTAATCGCACCATGGCCGCGCTATAGCCCGGCTGTGGCGCGCTTGCCATCCGTCATGCCAGCGGCCACAAGTCGGCCATGGCTCCTCCCGTGCTCATGTTGCAAGATATTCGCCTCTCCCTCGGTGCCGCACCGCTGCTGGACCAAGCGACCATTGGCGTTGCCCCCGGCGAGCGCATCTGCCTGGTTGGCCGCAACGGCTCGGGCAAATCCACCTTGCTGCGCATTGCCGCTGGCACGATCAGCGCCGATCGCGGCACGCGCTTTCTGCAACCCGGCGCCACGCTGCGCTATTTGCCGCAGGAGCCGGACCTGACCGGCTTTCCCACCGTGCTCGATTATGTGTTGGACGGGCTGGACGCGGAAACCGACGGCCATCGCGCGCGTGGCCTGATCGATCAGCTCGGCCTGACCGGCGCCGAAGACACGAGACATCTCTCTGGTGGTGAAGCGCGCCGCGCGGCCATTGCCCGGGTGCTGGCCCCTGCCCCCGATATCTTGCTGCTCGATGAGCCGACCAATCATCTGGATCTCCCGGCGATTGAATGGCTCGAAGCCGAATTGCGCCAATCGCGCGCCGGCATTGTGCTGATCAGCCATGATCGCCGCTTGCTGGAACGCGTCTCGCGCAGCATCGTCTGGCTGGATCGGGGCCGCACCAATCGGATTGATCGCGGCTTCGCCCATTTCGAGAGCTGGCGTGACGAGGTGATTGAGCAAGAAGCACGCGACGCGCAAAAGCTGAGCCGCGAGATCGTGCGCGAGGAAGATTGGATGCGCTATGGCGTTACCGCCCGGCGCAAGCGCAATGTGCGCCGGGTGGCCGAGCTGGCGGCTCTGCGCGAGCGCAAACGCACCGAGCAGCGCGCCCCCGCCACCCTCAAAGTGAATACCAGCAGCGCCGCCCTGTCCGGCAAGATCGTGTTTGATGCCGAGCGCATCAGCAAAAGCTTTGGCGAGCAAGTGATTATTCGCGATTTGACGCTCCGCGTTCTGCGCGGCGACCGGCTCGGTATTGTCGGGCCAAACGGCGCGGGCAAATCAACATTGCTCAAGTTGCTCACCGGGCTACAAACGCCCGATCAGGGCCAGATCACCATCGGCACCAATCTCACCATCGCGACGCTCGATCAGCAGCGCGCGGCGCTCGATCCGGCCAAAACCCTGGCCGAAACCCTAACCGGCGGGCGCAGCGATCAGGTGGAGGTCGGCGGTTCATTTCGCCATGTGATTGGCTATATGAAGGATTTTCTGTTTCGCCCCGAACAGGCGCGCACGCCGGTCGGTGCGTTATCGGGGGGTGAGCGCGGGCGATTGCTGCTCGCTGCGATTCTCGCCAAACCCTCCAACCTGCTGATCCTTGATGAGCCCACCAATGATCTCGATCTGGAAACGCTGGACGTCTTGCAGGAGATGCTGAGCGATTACGCGGGCACGATTTTGCTGGTTAGCCATGATCGTGATTTTCTCGACCGTATCGCCACATCCACCCTCGCCGCCGAAGGCCACGGGCGCTGGATTGAATATGCCGGCGGCTATAGCGACATGTTAGCCCAGCGCGGCCACAGCACTGAGCCGCCCGCCACCAAAACCAAAGCCGCGAACAGCCCGCGCCCGGTGGCCCATCAGAGCGGATTTTCCTTTAAAGACCGCCACCAATTAAAAACACTGGAAGCCGAAATTGCGGCTCTGCACAGCGACATTGCCGCCCGTGAAGCGATTCTGGCGGACCCGGAACTTTTTCTGAAAAATCCGAAAAAATTCGCGAGCACCACGGAAAAACTCGCCCGCCAACGCGAGGCTTTGGCGAAGGCCGAAGAGCAATGGTTAGAGCTGGAACTCCGGCGCGAAGCCAGCGCTGGTTAGAGCTCGCGCAAAAATCCGGCAATCTCCGCAATCGCCGTATCCGCTTGCGGCACCAAACGGCCCATTGTCAAAAACCCGTGGATTTGCCCAGTAAATCGCCGAAACATCACCGGCACCCCTTCTGCGACCATGCGCATGCCATAGGCTTCGCCCTCATCGCGCAACGGATCGAAGCCGGCGGTAATCACCAAGGCGCGCGGCAAGTCCGCCAAGCGCGCCACTTGGTTCGGCGAGGCCCGCCAATCCGCACGGTCTGCATCGCTATTCAAATAATGCCCCCGGAAATACTGCATCACCGCCTGGGTCAGCATATATCCATCGCGGAATTGCCGATGGCTCTCGGTTTCCGCCGTCATATCGGCGGAGGCATAAATCAAGACCTGCCCTGCCAGTTTTGGCCCCGCTTGATCGCGCGCTGCGATCGCCACCACCGATGCCAAATTACCCCCGGCGCTATCGCCGCCGACGGCAATTCGCTGCGGATCGATGCCCAGCGATGCGGCCTGCGCGCAAATCCACGCCGTCGCGGCAATGGCGTCATCCACGGCGGCTGGAAATTTATGCTCAGGCGCTAACCGGTAATCAACAGCGATCACCACCGCACCTGATAATTGGGCGATCTGCCGGCAGGCGACATCATGGGTTTCCAAATCACCGATCACCCAGCCGCCGCCGTGAAAATAAATCAGCCCGGCGCGCGCGGTGTTGTCAGTGCCGTCGCGATAGAGCCGCAAAGGAATGGGGCCAGCCGGCCCCGGTGCGGTGAAATCACGAATTTCAGTGAGTGCAGGTGCTGGCGGGTTGAACACCATCCGCGCGCGCAAATATCCCTCCCGCGCCTCCGAAGGCGAAAGGCGATCTGTGGTTGGCGCATTGCTCAGCCGCACCAACTCCAAAACAGTCGCCGCTGACGGATCAAGCTTGTTCATTACCGCTCCTTCACTAATTGCTTATTGGTGATTGGCTATTAGGTCAGCAGGCCATCACGCAGCACGACTTGCCGGTCCATCCTGGCCGCAAGTTCAGGATTATGGGTGGCAATCAACGCGGCCACTTTCTGATCGCGCACCACCCGCAACAATTCTTCAAACACCACATTGGACGTGCCAACATCCAAATTGCCGGTCGGCTCATCGGCGAGCAGCAGCGCAGGCCGATTGGCCAAGGCCCGCGCAATCGCGACGCGCTGGCGCTCACCGCCCGATAATTTTCCAGGCAAATGCTGCAAGCGTGGCGATAGGCCAAAGGCGCTGAGCAAGTCTGCCGCCCGGTCTGCCGCGTCCTTGCGGGCAACGCCTGCAATTTGCTGAGGCAGCATCACGTTTTCCTGCGCGGTAAACTCCATCAACAGATAATGGGCTTGATAGACAAAACCGATTTTCTCGCGGCGCAGCCGGGTGCGTTCGGAATCAGACAGGCTGCGGGTCGGCAAGCCGGTAATGGCAACCTCGCCGGAATCGGGCCGATCCAACAAGCCAGCCACATGCAGCAAGGTTGATTTTCCCGCACCCGATGGTGCCACCAGCGCCACAATCTCGCCCGCCTGCAAACGCAGCGCCGCACCGCGCAAAATTTGCAACACAGCGCCTTCTTCGCGATAGGTTTTTACCAGGTCAGTAAGCCGCAACGCCTCATTCATGACGCAACGCCTCAATCGGGTCGGTGCGGGCGGCGCGCCAACTTGGATATAATGTCGCTAAAAACGACAGCAGGATCGCGAGCAACACCACCTCAGTCACCTGCGACCATTCAAGCTTGGCTGGTAGCGATTCTAAATAATACACCGTTGGGTTAAATAACTGGGTTCCGGTGATCGATTGAATCGCTTGGCGGATTTGCTCGATATAGGCACAAAACACCACGCCCAAGCCAAAGCCGATCAGGGTGCCAATAACCCCCACCGAGGCCCCAACGATGAAAAATATCCGCATCACGGCGCCGGATGTCGCCCCCATCGTCCGCAAAATCGCAATATCCCCCGATTTATCCTTGACCATCATGATCATTGACGACACCACGTTGAACGCGGCCACCACAATAATCAGTGTCAAAATCAAAAACATCACGTTACGCTCGACATTCACCGCCGCAAAAAACGCATTATTACTGTCCTGCCAATCAACGATATTGATTTTCTGCCCCGGCAGGGCGGTAAAAATCGCGTGCCGGATCGCGGCATCATGATCGGGGTTGCGCACCGTGACCTGAAATTGCGTCACCGCATCCGGCGGCACGCGGAATAATGTTTGTGCCGCATGCAGTGGCAAAAACATGAAGCTCGAATCATATTGCGCCATGCCGGTCTGGAATATCGCACCCACCGTGAAACTTTCGATGCGCGGGATGGTGCCAATAATCGTCGCGTTGCCTTGCGGCAAAATTAAGGTGATCGTGCCCCCCACGCTGAGGCCCAACTGGCTGGCAATCCCATCGCCAATCGCGACCGATTGCCCGTGGAAATTCGCCAATGAACCCGCCGTCAAATGCCGCGAGACGGTGCGCAGCGCCATCAACCCCGGCGCCTCGATCCCGCGCGCTACCCCGCCAATCGCCCCGCCATGCGGACCGGTAATCAACACCTCGCCTTGGACAATCGGCGTTGCCATGATCACACCGGGGATTTTTTGAATCCGCCCCGCCATCGCGTCATAGCGGGTGATCGGCGCGCCCGCACCGAACACGCCAATATCTCCATTCAGACCCAGAATTTGCGCGAGCAATTCCTGCCGAAACCCATTCATCACGCTCATCACGATAATCAGCGTGGCCACACCAAGGGCGATGCCGATCAGCGAAAAAATCGCAATGATCGAGACGAATCGCTCGCCCTTGCGCGCGCGCAAATAGCGAAACGCCACATGCCGCTCAAATGCTGAAAACATCAGGACAAAACTCGGGCGATGGCATCCGCAATCGACAATTCGCTCCGCTCGCCGCTGTCACGCCGTTTCAACTCCACCTGCTGCGACGCGGCACCACGCGGCCCAACAATAATTTGCCACGGGTGGCCTAACAAATCGGCATCCGCAAATTTCTCACCCGCTCGGGCGGGCCGATCATCATATAGAGCCTGATCGCCCAAATCGTGCTCACTGAGACGCGCGTAAATCTGCTCGCATAATCCATCCGTTACCGCATCGCCCTGGCGCAAATTCAAAATCGCCGCCCGGAACGGTGCGACGTTATCGGGCCAGATAATCCCGGCTTGGTCATGGCTCGCCTCGATAATCGCCCCCGCAAGCCGCGAGACGCCAATGCCGTAGCTGCCCATTTCCGGATGGATTTTCGCCCCGTCCGGCCCGACCACGGTGAAGCCCATCGCTTCGCTATATTTGGTGCCAAAGTAGAAAATCTGACCCACTTCAATCCCGCGCCCTTCGCGCCGATCCGCAGCGGCCACATGGCTCCACGCCGCCGGGTCGTGTTTTTCATCGGTCGCGGCATAAAGCCCGGTCATCTGCGCGAAAAACGCATCAAGGTCCTCAGGACGATCATAGGAATAGCTATCGCTGCCCAGATCAACCGCCTCAAACGCGCTATCATAAAACACGCCGCTCTCGCCGGTCGGTGCGAGAATATGAAATTCATGCGACAAATCCCCGCCAATCGGCCCGGTATCGGCGCGCATCGGGATCGCGCGCACGCCCAAGCGCCGAAAGGTGCGCATATAGGCCAGCATCATCCGCCGATAGCTCGCCACCGCCCCGGCCTGATCCTGATCGAAACTATAACCATCCTTCATCAGGAATTCGCGCCCGCGCAGCACACCAAAACGGGGCCGCACCTCGTCCCGAAATTTCCACTGCACATGATACAGCATTTGCGGCAAATCCCGGTAGGATTGCACATTATCGCGCATCAGCGCGGTGATCATTTCCTCATTGGTCGGGCCATACAACATTTCGCGATCATGCCGGTCGCGAATGCGCAGCATTTCCGGCCCATACGCATCATAGCGGCCACTCTCGCGCCATAAATCGGCGGATTGAATGGTTGGCATCAAAATTTCCTGCACCCCGGCGCGATTTTGCTCATCGCGCACAATCGCCGCGATCCGGCTCAGCACGCGCTGACCGAGCGGCAGCCAAGCGTAAATCCCGGCGGCTTGCTGGCGGATCATCCCCGCGCGCAGCATCAGCCGATGCGAGACAATCTGCGCTTCGGCCGGATTTTCCTTGAGGGTGGGGATCAGCGAGCGGGTCAAGCGCATGGTCTATCCTGTTCTGGGTAAAAGCAAACTCTGTTTACAAGGGCACGGAGCCATCGGCCAGGGCCTTAGCACGCGCAGGGTCAAGCCGAGCGGTCAAAGCCCGGCGCGTCGGCAGTTCAACCAGATAATGCAGCGCCAATGCCAGCATCATCGTCAAAACGGTCATCATCGCGGCATAGAGCCAACCATGCGTCGCCGGTGGCAAACTAAGGTGGCGCAAGGCTTGCGAGGTCAGCAATTCCGCCGGCGCGAAGCTCATGTAAATCGCGTAGGACAAAACCCCCAGCCAATGCAGCGGCGCCAGCCCGCCAATCACCGCAGGGCGCTCGGCATCCGCCTCGAAGGCAAAACCAGTCAACATCAGGCCCAGCCAAAACACCGTCAGCGCATCATGCAAAAACATCACCGAGAGCACCGCCCCCACCGCCCCGATGGCGGCAAGCGCGCGTCCCGGCATGTCATCGGCCCAGAGCGGCACAATAAATGCGAGGCTCATGCCCGCGATAAATTCCACGAAAAAGCGCGGCAGACTATCGAGATAGGTCTGGTTCAAGCCGCCATGCAGAAACGATAAAAACCCCAGCAGCATGAAACAAAGCGGGATGAAGGTGCCGATCACCATGGTCGACATTTCAATCAATCCCGCCAAAATGAACGAAAACACCAAATATCCTGCCCATTCGGCGCTGATCGACCAGGCCGGATAATTCCACGCCAAATGCCGCAACGTGCCCCAAGCCTGGATCAGCAGCACATTATCCACCAGCGCCAGCCCGCCAAACCGGTGCGGGTCCCGCGGCGTCAGCCCGAATGCCAGCCCAGCGGCCAACAGCAGCGCCAACAGCAGGATCACCGCCAGATGCACCGGATAAATCCGCGCGAGCCGCTTGCCCCAGAACCGCAACACGCCCTGCACGCTGAACACCATATCGCGCTCAACCCGCGTCAAAATCAGCCCGGAGAGCATAAAAAACCCATCGACCCCCAAATAGCCATGGGTCACCACCGGCGCGAACCAACCGAGCGCCCCGGCAAACCCAACATGCAAATTGACGTGGTACAAAAACACCAGCAGCGCGAAAATCGCGCGACAAGCGGTAATATCGGTCAATTCGCGGGGGCGTTGCATCGCGCCGGGTTATGCCCAGAAAAATGCCCGCCGACCATAGGGCCAGCGGGCCAAGTTCAGGGAGGAAACGCCAGTCACACGGCGGAATGAAGAACCAACCTTCATCCTGTGATTATGATGCATTGATATTGCAGCGCGGTAAAGCGATTTTTTGCATATTTCCGCATAAATATAAGGCTCTTATCCATAAATTGCCTATTTTATACTCAACATGTCGTGATTTTCAAAAATATTGCCTATTATTTCCGCTCGCGCCGCCATCATACCGCGATTACACCGAGATCACCTGGACATTCACCATCGGCTTCTTGCCGAATCGGCGGCCCAGCACCCGCCGCAGCGTTGATTCCGCCGCCTCGTTCAGCGCCTGCGGATTGCGCCGCACCGATTCGGGCAAATCGGCAAATCCATCGGCAAAATCTTCCGCCAGCGCCGCCAATCCGGCATCATCCGGCTCAAACAGCCCTGGCGCGATAATCCGGGGCGCCCCGCGCAAAATCCCGGCCCGATCCACGGCAATACTGCCAATCACCACGCCATTGCCCAGCATCCGCCGGCGTGCCGCCATCACCCCGCCTTGCATCGGCACAAGTCGATCGCCATCAATCGCAAGCCGCCCGGTCGGCACCTGCTCGATCACATCGACCGCACCGGGTGCCAACCGCACAACATCGCCATTTTCCATCAACACCGTCTCGATCTGCTCAATTTCAGCCAGCTCCGCCTGCGCAGCCATGTGCCGCCATTCGCCATGGGTCGGGATCAAATAGCGCGGGCGCACCAATTTATATAATTTGCGCAGTTCATCGCGCGCCGGATGGCCGGACACATGCACCATGTGATCGCCATCGGTCATCACCCGCACACCCGCGCGCACCAACTCGTCCTGCACCGCGCCAATCGCCCGCTCATTGCCGGGGATCATTTTCGAGGAATAAATCACCGTATCGCCCTCACCGAGTGAAACGCTGCGATGCTGATCAGCGGCAATCCGCGCCAGCGCCGAGCGCTTTTCGCCCTGGCTGCCAGTGACCAAAATCAGCAATCGGTCATCGGCAATTCGGTTGATCTCCCGCTCATCGACGAAATCGGGCACGTCACGCAAATAACCTGCGCCGCGCGCCGCCTCGACATAGCGTGACAGGCTGCGCCCCACCAACGCCACCCGCCGCCCTGATTGCCGCGCCGCCGCGATCACGCTGGAAATCCGCGCAATATTGCTGGAAAAACACGTCACCGCCACGCGCCCGCGCATCCCGGCGATCAGCGCGATCAAGCTTTTGCGCACCAAGGCCTCGGAGCCGGAATGGCCCTCCACCACGGCATTGGTGGAATCGGAAATCATTGCCAGCACGCCTTCATCGCCCAGCGCTTGCAACGCCGCCTCATCGGTAGGCGGGCCTACCAGCGGCTCCGGATCAAGCTTCCAATCGCCGGTATGGAGCACCGTGCCATAGGGCGTGCGGAGCGCCAGCGCCACCGCTTCCGGCGTTGAATGCGCCATGCGGATGGTGCTGATATTGAACTTCCCCACCGTCAAAGCGCTGCCGGGGGCAAATTCGTGCAATTTCACCCGCGTCAGCAACCCGGCCTCGGACAAGCGCGAGCGGATCAAGGCTGCCGCGAAGGGTGTTGCATAGATCGGGCAGCGCAATTCCGGCCAATGCCAGGCAATCCCGCCAATATGATCTTCATGCGCGTGGGTAATCACCAGCCCGGCCAGCCGATCGCGCCGCTCGATCAGATAGCGCGCATCCGCCACCAGCAATTCCGCCTCCGGCGCGTCCGGCCCGGCAAAACCCATGCCGCAATCAACCGCGAGATACGCGCCATCCAGCCCGTACACGTTCAAATTCATACCAATTTCGCCAGTGCCGCCAAGCGGCACGAAGGTTAGGCCGGTTTCGGCCTCATTCTTTAAGGTCAAGTTTAGGTCTCTCATTCATGGTAAATCCGATCTCACAGGCCATCGGACAAGGCCTCATTCATGATCCATATCCCGCGCCCGGCGCGGCGGCGCAGGGTTGCGCGCGGCCAGCAGCCGAAGCCCATCCAGGGTCAAATCCGGGTCAATCGCGCCCAACCGGTCGCTGCCCTCGGCAAAGAGCGGCGCCAAGCCGCCGGTGGCCACGGTTTTCAACGCCGATCCATATTCCGCCTCGATCCGTGCAACCAACCCTTCAACCAATCCCACATAGCCCCAATAAATCCCGGACCGCATCGCCGGTACCGTCGATCGTCCAATCACCGATTGCGGCCGCCCAACCCCAATTCGGGGCAACCGCGCTGCCGCCTGATGCAGAGCCTCGACCGACAAATTCGCACCCGGCGCAATCACCCCCCCAATATAGGAACCATCCGCGTCAACCACATCAAAATTCGTCGCCGTGCCAAAATCGATCACCACCAGCGGCCCGCCATAGCGGTGATGCGCCGCCAGCGCATTCAAGAGCCGATCCGCCCCCACCTCATTGGGGTGATCCACCTTAATCGCAAAGCCCCAATCGAGCGTCGCCGCCGCAATCAGCGGCTCAATCGAAAACCAATCCCGGCACAAGCGCCGCAAATGATACAAAGCCGCCGGCACCACCGTGCCGATCACGGCACCGCGCAAATCCGCCGGATCAAGCCCGGCGCGGCGAAACAGCGCCTCCAGCCACACCCCATACTCATCCGCTGTGCGTGGCGCATCGGTCGCGATCCGCCAATTGCCGCGCCAGCTTGTGCCATCATGCACGGCAAAAACGATATTGGTATTCCCGGCATCGATCACCAGCAGCATTTTTGCTCCGCTCCTTTCCCGCCTGCGCGGCGCGTCACGGTAATCCGACATCCCCGCTGCGCACGCGTTGCACTGCACCATCTGGCATGCGGAGCAGCAAACTACCCTCCGCGTCAATCCCCTCGAAGGCGCCGACCAGCCGCCCGCCATCCACGCTCAAGCTGGTGCCGGGTGCATGCGCCCGCGCCAGCCACGCCGCGCGCAGCGCCGCCCCGCCATCCCGCGCCAAATCCGCCCGCCAAAACGCCAACCGATCCAACAGCGCCTGCGCGACCGGTTCGGGCAAAGGCGGCGGCGCGACATCCGCAAGCGCAATCGTCGGCCGGCCCGCCAAGGCGGGGGCAGCGACCAGATTGGCGCCGAACCCCATGACCAACCATTCGATCATGCCCGTTGCATCCACCGATGCATCGAGCAGCACCCCGGCGAGCTTAGCCGGCCCGATCATCACATCATTCGGCCATTTCAAGCCGATCTTGCGCGGCTCGCCCCAACAGGCCGCGAGCGCTTCGGCGAGCGACAGGCCGGCCAACAGCGCGAACTGCCCGCCTTGCACCGCCGGACAGGCCGGGCGCAGCAAGACTGACATGTATAGATTCCCCACCGGCGACGCCCAGGCCCGGCCCGATCGCCCACGCCCGGCGGTTTGCATCGCGGCCAACAGCACCAACCCATCAGGCTCGCCCGCCCGCGCGCGCTCAGCACAAATATCGGACGTGGAGCCAATTTCAGCGAACCGCTCAATGCGCCAAGCGGGGCGCCAAGCGGGGCGCCAAGCGGGGCGCCAAGCGGGCGCGCCCTCACCGGGAACCGGCGCGCCTTGTGTCAAAAACCAGCGCTCATCAGCGCATGGGCCGCATAGGTCGATGCCTCGGTGATCGGTGCTGGCATCAGGATGAACAGAGCGGTCGCCACCGCGCTCGCGTAAATCACCGCGTTCATCCCCACCGTGCGCTGATCAAACCCAGGCTCGCCCCGGTCGAAATACATCACCTTGATCACGCGCAAATAATAGGCCGCCGCCATCAGGCTGGTCACGATACCAATCACCGCCAACCCATCGAGCCCGGCGCGAACCGCCGCCAGAAACACATAGAGCTTACTGAAAAACCCAGCGAGCGGCGGAATCCCGGCCAAACCCCACATAAAAACCGCCAGCGCCAACGCGTAGCGCGGATCTTCCGCCGCCATACCGGCCAAATCCCCAATCTGCTCAACCGGGCGGCCCTTGCGGCTCATCGCGACGATGCAGCCAAACACGCCAAGCGACATCACCACATAGATGGTCAGATAAATCAGCACCCCGCGCACAGCCGCTTGATTGCCCGCAGCCAGGCCCATCAGCACGTAACCCATTTGCCCAATCGCCGAATATCCCATCAGGCGCTTGATATTATTCTGCCGCATGCCACCAATCGCGCCGACAATCATCGATGCCGCCGCGAGAATTTCGACCAGCATCTGCCAATTGACCAACATGCCGCCAAACGGCCCCAGCAGCACCCGCGCCAGCAGCGCCATCACCGCCACTTTCGGCGCGGTGGCGAAAAACGCCGTCACCGCCGAGGGCGCGCCCTCATAGACATCGGGCGTCCACATATGAAACGGTGCCGCCGAAATCTTGAACGCCAGCCCAACGAGCACGAACACCAACCCAAATGTCGAGCCGATCATCGCGGTGTTATCGCCGCTAAATGCCCGCGCAATCCCGGCAAAGCCGGTGGTGCCGGCAAAGCCATAAACCAGCGAAATACCGTAGAGCAGTAACCCCGATGAGAGCGCCCCGAGCACAAAATATTTCAGCCCCGCCTCGCTTGAGCGCAATGAGTGGCGCGCAAACGAAGCGAGCACATACAAAGCGAGCGATTGGATTTCAAAACCGACATACAGGCTGAGCAAATTATTCGCGCCCACCAGCACGATCATGCCCACCACCGCAAACAGCACCAGCACCGGATATTCAAACCGCCCGATCCCGATGCGTTTATTATACGCAATCGACAAGGCCAGCCCACCAATCGCGCCCAGCAGCACCAAAATATCGGCAAAGCGGGTGAACCCATTGGTCACCAGCAAACCGTGCAACACCACCCCGTCCGGCGCCACGAACACCAAACGCCCTGCCAGCGCCAGCACAATAATCGCAGCGGCGGTAATCGCGAAACTATGATCGCGCCGTGCCAGCACCCCGGCCAGCAGCATCACCAAGCCACCCAGCCCGATGAACAGCACCGGCAGGACCGACATGATCACCCCACTCCCGGCGCTCATCGTGACACCATCGCCAGCATCCGATGATGCAAATCCGCCTTCATCGCCAAAACCCCGCCTGTTTGCTGCACTAATCCATGCACCGCCCGATCAAACGGCACGGTCAGCGCATCAGGATGGATACCCAGCACCAACACCAGCATCGCCAACGGCGCTAACATCAACCATTCTCCCGCGCCAACATCCGGCGGCGCCAGCGCAACCGATGAGCGCGACTGATCGAACAGCACCCGGCGCACCAGCACCAGCATAAACATCACGCTCAAGATCATGCCGCTCCCCGCCAGCAGCGCCAGCCAGAAATTCACCTTGATCGCGCCGGCCAGGATCAATACCTCACCCACAAAGCCAGATGTTCCCGGCAGCCCGACATTGGCCAACACAAAAATCATCAAAAACGTGGCAAAAACCGGCATCCGCACCGCAAGCCCGCCCAGATGCTCAAGCAAGCGGGACTGCCCCCGCGCGAGCAACACGCCCACACACAAAAACAATGCGGCAATCACCAAACCATGCGAAATCATCTGAAACAACGCGCCCTCAATCCCTTCGACGGTGAGGGTAAAAATGCCAACCACAATCATGCCCATATGCGCCGCCGAGGAATAAGCGATCATGCGTTTCATATCGGTTTGCGCAAAGGCCGCGAACGACAAATAAATGATCGCAATCACCCCCAGCGCCAGCATCAGCGGCGCGAAATACATCGTTGCCTGCGGCAACATTGGCAAGCTGAACCGCAAAAATCCGTAACTGCCCATTTTGGACAGCACCGCCGCCAGCATCACCGTGCCCGCAACCGGCGCCTCGCCATACGCATCGGGCAGCCAACTATGCAGCGGCCAAACCGCCGCCTTCACCCCGAACGCTAACAAAAACGCAATGAACAACCAATTCTGCGCCGTTGCGGAAATCGGGGTATGCATCAACGTCACCATGTCGGTGGTGCCGGCATGATGCCACATCCACACCAGCGCCAGCAGCATCGGCAATGAGCCAGCCAACGTAAACAAGAAAAACCGCACCGCGGCACGCACACGCTGCTCGCCGCCCCACACGCCGATGATTAAATACATCGGCAGCAAAACGCCCTCAAAAAATACATAGAACAACAGAAAATCAAGCGATTCGAACATGCCGATGGTGAGCGCTTCCAGCAACAAAAACGCCGCCATATAAGCCCGCACCCGTCGCGGCTCACGCCAGCTTGCCACAATCGCAATCGGGGTGAGCAATGCGCTCATCACCACGAATAACAAACTAATCCCGTCAACGCCCAGATGATATGACACACCGGCCTGCGGCAACCAGGCGAGTTTTTCGACAAACTGAAATCCCGCCCGTCGCGGATCAAACGCCGCGAGCAAGCCAAGCGCCAGCACCAATTCAACCAAGCTGGTCCATAACGCGACCCAGCGCACGCTGCGCGCACTCGCCTCGCTGGCATCGCCGGTCGCAAAGATAATCAAAGCACCGATAACAGGCAGCCAAATCAACAACGACAAAATCGGCGCTGCGGCGATCAAAGTTATCATCGATCCATCCTCACCGCACCACCAAGAATAAACTGAGCAACACCAACAGGCCCAGCAGCATCACGAAACTATACACCGCGAGCGAGCCATTCTGCGCCCGCCCCATTTGCACCGAAAAATCCGTCGTCCAACGCGCCAAGCCGGTGGGCACGCCATCAATCACCTGATCATCCGCGCCACGCCAAATCACCCGCGCCAGCCGCTTCGAGGGTTGCACGAACACCGCGTCATAAAGCTCGTCAAAATACCATTTATTCAGCAAAAACCGATAAGCACCGGGCATCGCCTTCGCCAGCGCCACCGGCATCGACGGGCGGATCACGTAGAAGACGTAAGCAACCCCAAAGCCAACCAGCGCCAGCAACAACGGCAAATCCGCCACCCAGGCCGGCACCGGCACACTCAGTTGCAACACCATATTGGCCGGCGGCACAATGCTGCTGCCCCAAAACGCCGCGTTCCCCGCACCGACAAATGGCCGATCCAACAGCATGCCGCCAAAGCTCGCCCCCAGCGCCAGCACCAGCAGCGGCACCAACATCGTCCAGCCGCTCTCATGCGCGTGCGCATGAACATCCGCATCCCCGCGCGGCGCACCATGAAAGGTCAAGATCATCAGCCGGCTAATATAAAAAGCGGTCAGCCCGGCACCGAGCACACCGCAAACCCAGCCAAACATCGCAGGCCCACCGTGATTGGCAAACGCCGCCGCCAAAATCGCATCCTTGGAGTAATACCCAGCGAACGGCGGAATGGCTGCCAGAGCGAGTGAACCGATGAGCATGGTGACATAGGTGATTTTCATTTTGCGCCACAGCCCGCCCATTTTGCGCACATCCTGCTCGTCCGCCAGCGCGTGAATCACCGATCCGGCCGCCAGAAACAGCAACGCCTTAAACATGGCATGGGTCACCATGTGGAAAATCGCCGCCTGATCCGCACCAACCCCAGCGCCCAAAAACATATAGCCCAATTGAGAACAGGTCGAATATGCAATGATCCGCTTGATGTCATTCTGCACACAACCAATCGTGCCCGCGAACAATGCCGTGAAGCCACCAATCACCGTGATCATCGCCATCGCCCCCGGCGCTGACGAAATCAACGGCGACATCCGCACGATCATGTAAACACCCGCCGCCACCATCGTTGCCGCGTGGATCAAGGCAGAAATCGGCGTCGGCCCCTCCATCGCGTCCGCGAGCCAGGTGTGAAGAAAAATCTGCGCCGATTTGCCCATCGCCCCGATGAACAGCAGCACACCGATCACATCGAGCACCGGCAGCGCGTTGCCAAACAACCTATAATGATGCGATGCCATCTGCGGCACCGCTGCAAAAATCTGGTGAAACGATACCGAGCCAAACTGCGCATAGATCAACACAATCCCGATCAAAAATGCGAGATCACCCACCCGGTTCATCACAAACGCCTTGATCGCTGCGGCGTTCGCTGACGCCCGATCATACCAATAGCCAATCAGCAAATAGGAAAACAGCCCAACGCCTTCCCAGCCGAAAAACAACTGGAGCAAATTATTCGCTGTCACCAGCATCAACATCGCGAAGGTAAACGCGGAGATATAAACAAAAAACCGCGGCATCGTGCGGTCATGCGCCATATAGCCCACACTATATAAATGGATCAGCGCGGAGACCACACTCACCATCACCACCACCACCAGCGATAGCGTATCTTCACGCAAACTCCACGGCGTTACGAAATGACCCACATGGATCCACGCCCCCAGCGCCACATCATGCATCGCCACATGATCAACCAAATGCCGCACCAGCACCGCGACCGCCGCCAGCGCCGAAACCGCCATCAACGCCACACTCGACCACACCGCTCCCGCGCGCGCGCCACTCGCCCGCAGCAAAACCGTTAAAATGGAACCCAGTAACGGTGCAAAAACGGCAATTTCGAGAAGCATGATCAGCCCTTCATCAACGTGACGTCGTCAACCTCAATCGAGCCACGATTGCGGAAATACACCACCACAATCGCCAGCCCAATCGCCGCTTCCGCCGCCGCAACGGCCAACACGAACATCGTGAAAATCTGCCCCACCATATCGTGCAAGGCTGATGAAAACGCAACGAAGTTCAAATTCGCCGCCAGCAAAATCAACTCGATCGACATCATGATGACAATCACATTTTTCCGGTTCAAAAAAATCCCGAAAATCCCGATTACCAAAAGCAGTGACGCCACCACCAAATACGCGTTCAAGCTGCCATGGCTCATGGCACATCCTCCCGCGCCGGCAAGGGTGCAATACCCGCGCCAATCACCGGCTTGACCATGCTCAGCGTATCGGCAATCGCGCGATCATGCTGGCGCGCCAAATCCTGCCGGCGGGGTCGCACCCCCTCGGTCAGCGTCAACACAATCGCCCCGATCATTGCAATCACCAGCAACAAGCCAGCCAGCTCAAACACATATAAATAGCGCGTGTATAACAAATCCCCGATCGCCGCCGCATCGGACAATCCGGCAACCCGATGCGTGGCCGCCGCCAAACGCATCGTGGCTGACGCCTCAAACCCCGCGAGTGACAACCCAATCTCGGCCATCAACACAAAGCCAACCGTCAAACCCAGCGGCAGAAACTTCTGAAACCCTTCGCGCAACGCAATAAAATCAACATCCAGCATCATCACCACAAACAAAAACAACACCGCAACCGCGCCGACATAAACAATCACCAGCACCATCGCGAGAAACGCTGCCCCCGCCATCACAAACAACGCCGCTGCATTCAAAAATGCCAAAATCAGAAACAATACCGAATGCACCGGATTGCGTGCCGTAATCACCATGCAGGCCGAAACCAGCAGCACCGCCGAAAACATGTAGAAGAAAATCTGCTCGATCATGCGCGGCTCACCCTTTCTCTGCGCTCACCGATACGGCGCATCAAGCTCAAGCCGCTTGGCCAATTCGCTTTCCCACCGGTCGCCATTGGCCAGCAATTTCTGCTTGTCATACATCAGCTCCTCGCGCGTCTCGGTCGCGAATTCGAAATTCGGCCCCTCAACAATCGCATCCACCGGGCAGGCCTCTTCGCACAAGCCACAATAAATGCATTTCGTCATATCGATATCATAACGGGTCGTCCGCCGCGATCCATCAGCGCGTGGTTCCGCCTCAATCGTAATCGCCTGCGCCGGGCATACCGCCTCACATAATTTGCAGGCAATGCAACGCTCCTCACCATTCGGATAGCGCCGCAACGCGTGCTCGCCCTTGAACCGCGTGCTGATCGGGTTCTTTTCATATGGATAATTCAGCGTCGCCTTTGGCTTAAAAAAATAACGCAGCGTAAGCCAAAGCCCCGCGCCAATCTCTGCCAAAATCGCCTGCCGGGCGAACCGATCAAGCCGCGCCATCAATGTCTCTCCCAATCAACCATGCGGCAACCACCCGAACGCCTCGAGCGCACCAGCCGTGATCACCAACCAACCCAGTGAAAACGGCAAAAACACTTTCCAGCCAAGTTGCATTAGCTGGTCATAGCGAAAACGCGGCAACGTCGCACGCACCCATAAAAACACAAACAACACCATCGCCACTTTCGCAACGAACCAGATCGGCCCGGGTATCCAGGTGAATGGCGCAATTGGTGCAATCGGCAACCAGCCCCCGAAAAACAAAATCGTGGTCAGCGCGCTCATCAAAATCATGTTGGCGTATTCGCCCAGGAAAAACAGCGCAAAACTCATGGCACTATATTCAACAAAAAATCCTGCAACAATCTCACTCTCGCCTTCAGGCAAATCAAACGGCGCCCGATTGGTCTCCGCCAACGCTGAGATGAAAAACACTACCAGCATCGGTAATAATGGCACCGCAAACCAAACCGTGCGCTGCGCGAGCACAATCGCATTCAAATTCAAACTGCCCACACAGACCAGCACCGTCAGAATAACAATCCCGATCGATACTTCGTAACTAATCATCTGCGCGGCACTGCGCATCGCGCCCAAGAACGCAAATTTCGAATTACTGGCCCACCCCGCGATGATCACCCCATACACACCAAGCGAGGAAATCGCGAATAGATATAAAATGCCAACGTTGATATTGGCGATAGCCCAGTGATTATTCACCGGAATCACCGCCCAAGCCAAAATCGCCAGCCCAAATGTGATCATCGGCGCCACTAAAAACAGCGCCCGGCTCGCCCCAGCAGGAATCACGGTTTCCTTGAACAGCATTTTTAGCGCATCAGCAAAAGGTTGCCCCAACCCAAACGGCCCCGTCACATTCGGCCCGCGTCGCAGTTGGATTGCCGCCAAAACCTTGCGCTCGGCATAGGTCAAATAAGCAACCCCAATTAACAATGGCACCAGCAACGCCACCGCCTTGGCCAGTGTCAAAATCAAAATCCCGATGTCACTTGCGAAAAATCCAGTGCCCATCATGCTACTCCGCCGCCGCTGGCATTGGCGCCGCGATTTCCGCGACACAACGCGCCATGGTCGGGCTGGCCCGGCTGATCGGGTCGGTCTGATAATAAACCGGCATCGGGCGCGCGAACGCCTCCGCACCCATCAACGCAGGATCACCCGCCGGCCCGGTCAAATCCAAACTCGCCAAGCGTCGGCATCCCCCGATATCGGCAAAAACCGGGTGCGATTCCGATAATTGCGCCCGCAACCCAGCCAAATCATCAAAACCTAAACGATGGCCAAGATGATCGCTGAACGCCCGCAAAATCGTCCAATCCTCGCGCGCATCACCCGGCGGAAAACACGCCTGCGCCGCCGCCTGCACGCGCCCCTCGGTATTCACATAAAGCCCAGGCTTTTCCAAGTAACTTGCCCCCGGCAAAATCACATCAGCCCGCGCCGCACCGGCATCACCGTGATGGCCTTGATAGACCACGAAACAATGGGCCGGAACCGTCTTCGCATCAATCTCATCCGCCCCGAGCAACCAAAGCAGATCAACCCCGCCGGCCAGCATCGCGCGCGCATCCAGCCCGCCAGACTGCGGCACAAACCCAATATCCAGCCCACCAACCCGCGCCGCCGCGCGATGCAACACATTAAAACCATGCCAATCAGGCCGGATCATGTTGAATTGCCGCGCGAGCTGCCAACACGCCGCAAGCACCGCAGCACCATCCGACCGGGTAAGCGCCGATTGACCCAGGATCAAAGCCGGATTTTTCGCGCCCGCCAGAACCTTGGCGAAATCATGCGAACCATCCAGCAGCGCCGTCAACGCCGCCGGGCCATCGCCAAGCCAAGTCGCCGGATAGGTCAAATCCACCGGCGCGCCGATCAAACCCGCCTCAAAGCTCGGCAAATCCATCCAACGCCTGCGAATCCGTGCATTCAACACCGGCGCCTCACGCCGAATATCGGCCCCAATAACGAGCAGCGCGTCAATTTCATCAATCCCGGCAATCGTCGTATTGAATAGATAATAATCCCGGCGCGACGCATCCAGCGCCGCCCCATCCTGCCGGCAATCCAAATTGCCCGATCCCAGCGCAGTCATCAGGCGCTTGAGCGCAAACATGCTCTCAACATCACAAAGATCGCCGGCAATCGCGCCAATGCGCGCGCCTGCCATCCCGCGCATCCGTGTCGCAATCGCCGCAAACGCCTCGTCCCAACCCGCCTCGCGCAACGTGCCATTCACCCGCAGCCAAGGCCGATCCAACCGGCGATATTTGATCCCATCAACCGGCGCATGACGTCCTTTATCGGCCAGCCAATCCTCATTCACCCCATCATGGCGGCGCGGCAAAATCCGCAACACCGCACCCCCCTTGGTATCCACCCGAATATTCGCACCCACCGCATCCAGCACATCGATACTGTCGGTTTTGCTCAGCTCCCAGGTGCGCGCAACAAACGCATAGGGCTTGGATGTCAAAGCGCCAACCGGGCAAATATCCACAATATTGGCCGATAATTCCGAACTCAGCGCCCGTTCGACATAGTTGGTGATCTCCATCGTTTCACCGCGCGAGACCCCGCCTAATTCCGGCACCCCCGCCACCTCGGCCAAAAACCGCACACAACGCGTGCAATGAATGCAGCGCGTCATCACCGTTTTCACCAGCGGACCGAGATATTTATCCGGCACCGCCCGCTTATGTTCCTCATAGCGCGACTGCCCACGGCCATACCCCACCGCCTCATCCTGCAAATCACACTCGCCGCCCTGATCACAAATCGGGCAATCCAGCGGATGATTGATCAGCAGCAATTCCATCACATTGCGGCGCGCCGCGCGAATTTTTTCATTGTCGGTATAAATAACCATACCGTCGCCCACTGGCTGCCCACAGGACGCAACCGGTTTTGGCATTTTCTCAATCTCAACCAAACACATCCGGCAATTGCCCGCGACCGACAGGCGCTCATGATAACAAAAACGGGGAATTTCGCGCCCCGCCGCCTCAGCCGCCTGCAACACGCTGTACGTGTTCGGCACCTCGATTTCGATACCGTCAACCGTCACCTTCGCCATTATTTTTGCTCCCGATGCGCGCTCAGCAGGGCATCGATATCCACGCCATCAATATGCAAACCCGCAATCGAACAATTGGAGATCCGCACACCCGATAGATCCGCACGGGTAATGACTGCGCCAGCCAGCGCAACATCGTCAATGCGGGCGCCCGACATATTGCAATCACGCACCGTTACCCCCGCGAGCAAGGCATCATCGAACACGGCACCGGACAAATCAGCCCTGATAAACTGCGTCCCTGCCAAATTCACATCGGCAAACGATGATGAAACCAGGCCCACATCCTCAAACGCCGCACGATTCATCAGCACCTGGGTAAACCGCGACTCAGAAATATCGGATGTCTTGATGCAAACCGGCTCAGTCAGGTCAGCGTGTTTCATCGCCCGCCCCTATTCCGCCGCCACACGCGGCGCCGTGCGCGCCTGATAATCTCTGATCCGCTGCTCGACCACCGGCCGAAAATGACGCATCAACCCCTGGATCGGCCACGCCGCCGCATCCCCCAGCGCACAAATTGTATGGCCCTCCACCTGCCGGGTGACTTGCTCTAACAAATCAATCTCGGCAATCTCCGCACGCCCCTCAACCAACCGGTTCATCATCCGCATCATCCACCCGGTTCCCTCGCGGCACGGCGTGCATTGGCCACAGCTTTCATGCTTATAGAATGCTGAAAGTCGCGCAATCGCCCGGATCAAATCCGTCGATTTATCCATCACAATCACCGCCGCCGTACCCAAGCCGCTGCGCACATCCCGCAAGCTATCATAATCCATCAGCACAGTATCGCACACCGATTTTGGCAGCATCGGCACGGATGATCCGCCCGGGATCACCGCCAATAAATTATCCCAACCGCCGCGCACCCCACCCGCATGTTTATCAATCAGTTCGCGCAGCGGGATTCCCAGCTCTTCCTCAACATTGCAAGGCCGGTTGACATGGCCGGAGATGCAAAAAATCTTGGTTCCGGTATTTTTCGGTCGGCCCAAACCCGAAAACCAATCAGCCCCGCGCCGCAAAATCGTCGGCGTCACCGCAATCGATTCAACATTATTCACCGTCGTTGGGCATCCGTACAGCCCCATCGCCGCCGGGAATGGCGGTTTCATCCGCGGCATCCCCTTCTTGCCCTCGATGCTTTCCAAGAGCGCTGATTCCTCGCCGCAAATATAGGCACCGCCACCGCGATGCACGCGCACGTCAAACGCCCAGCCCGAACCACACGCATCTGGCCCCAGCAACCCCGCCTCATAGGCCTCGTCAATCGCGGCCTTCAGATGCAAATACTCGTTGTAAAACTCACCACGAATATAAATAAACGCGGTGTTAGCGCCCATCGCAAACCCAGCAATCAAGCAGCCTTCCACCAATTTATGCGGATCATGGCGCAAAATATCCCGATCCTTGCAGGTTCCCGGCTCACTTTCGTCAGCATTGACCACCAAGTAACTCGGCCGCCCATCGCTTTGCTTGGGCATAAACGACCATTTCATCCCGGTCGGAAACCCCGCCCCACCGCGCCCGCGCAACCCGGAGGCTTTCACCTCTTCGATAATCGCATCGCGCCCGCGCGCCAAAATCGCCGCCGTTCCATCCCAATCGCCGCGCGCCCGCGCACCCGCCAGCCGCCAATCATGCAGCCCATAGAGATTGGTAAAAATCCGGTCCTTGTCACTCAACATCAGGATGTTGCTCCGTCCGCCGCATCGAGCATAAACAAAGTGGTCGGCCCGCCCTCCGGCGCAGAGCCTCGCCGTCCAATGCGCGAACCGGCAGGCGGGGCCTCACCTTGCTTAACCGCCGCTAACAATGCCTCGGTGCGCGCACCGTCCAAATCTTCATAGAGATCATCATTAATCATCAAAACCGGCGCATTCACGCACGCGCCCAAACACTCCATTTCCTCAACACTGAACAAATCCGGATTGGCCTGCGCCGCCACCTTGCACGCCTGGTGCACCGCATCCGATCCGCGCAACCAACACGGGGTGGTGGTGCAAACCTGCAAATGATGCCGCGCCACCGGTGCCAGATGAAACATCGTGTAAAATGTTGCAACTTCATAAATTCGGATCGGCGCCACGCCCAGCCGGGCCGCGACCACATCCATCGCCGCGCGCGGCACCCAAGCATGGCCGGTCAGCCGCGCCATTTGGCGCTGCGCTAAATCCAACAGCGGCATCGCCGCACTCGCCTGTCGCCCCGGCGGATAGGTCGCGATAATCGCCGGGATCGCCGCCTCGCTCACCGGATCAAACGCAAATTCTTTCGGTTGATCTACGTGTTTTGCATCCATACTCATCGGTCAACCTCGCCAAACACAATATCGATCGACCCCAGAATCGCGATCGCATCAGCCAGCATATGGCCCTTCGTCATCATCTCAATGGCTTGCAAATGCGCAAAGCCCGTCGGGCGAATTTTGCATCGATACGGATGATTGCTGCCATCCGCGACCAAATAAACCCCAAACTCGCCCTTCGGGGCTTCCACCGCCGTATAGGTGGCACCCGCTGGCACGTGATACCCTTCGGTGTAGAGCTTGAAATGATGGATCATCGCCTCCATCGAGCGCTTCATCTCGGCGCGCTTGGGCGGTGTGAATTTAGGGTCCTGCACCTTGATCGGCCCTTCAGGCATTTTCTTCAGCGCTTGCCTGATGATTTTCCAACTTTGCCGCATCTCGTTGATGCGCACCAAATAGCGATCAAAACAATCGCCATGCTTACCCACCGGAATTTCGAAATCCACCTCGGCGTATTTGTCGTAAGGCCGCGCCCGCCGCAAATCCCACGCCACACCCGAAGCCCGCAAATTCGGCCCGGAAAATCCCATACCAAGCGCATCCTGCGCCGAAATCACCCCGATATCGACCAAGCGTTGCCGGAAAATCCGGTTATCGTTCAGCAGATTTTCCAAATCATCCAGGAATTTCGGAAATGTTTCGCTCCACGCCCAAATATCGTCAGCGAGGCCCATGGGCAAATCCTTCGCCACCCCGCCCGGCCGAAAATAATTGGCATGGAACCGCGCGCCAGACGCCGCCTCATGGAACGTGAGCAGCTTTTCGCGCTCCTCATAGCCCCACAAGCTCGGCGATTGCGCACCAATATCCAGCGCCAAATGCACAACAGTCAGCAAATGATTAAGCACCCGGCTAATCTCGGCAAACAACACCCGGATCCACTGCGCGCGGTCCGGCACCCGAACCCCCAGCAAGGTCTCGGTTGCCAGCGCAAACGCATGCTCACAACACATCGGCGAAACATAATCGAGCCGATCAAAATACGGCACGGCCTGCATATAGGATTTGAATTCAATCAGCTTTTCCGTGCCACGATGCAGCAAGCCGATATGCGGATCGGCCCGCTCCACCGTCTCGCCATCCATCTCTAGCACCAGACGCAACACGCCATGCGTCGCGGGGTGCTGCGGCCCCAAATTAATCGTGTGACGCTCGGCTTTCACCAGCCCCAACCCATCGCTCGCAACATCATTCATGGCGTGCTCGCCTTCTCATCGCCCGGCAAGGTCGTCATTGCTTCCCATGGTGAGAGGAAGTCGAAATGGCGAAATTCCTGCGCCAGCACAACATGATCATAAACCACCCGCTGCTCATCCGCATCATAACGCAGCTCGACATGCCCGGTCAGCGGAAAATCCTTGCGCAGCGGATGCCCCTCAAACCCATAATCAGACATGATCCGCCGATGATCGGCCAGCCCGTCAAACTGCACACCAAACAAATCCCAAACCTCGCGCTCCCACCAAGCCGCCCCTGGCCAAATCGCACTCACACTCGGCACTGGCTGGCTCTCATCGGTGGTGGTGATCACCCGCAACCGATCATTCCGGGTCAGCGACAAAAGCTGATACACCACATCAAACCGCTCGCCGCGCTGTGGCCAATCAACCCCGCACACATCCATACATTGCTGAAACGCAAATCGCTCATCATCGCGCAGCGCCTGCATGACCAGCGCCAACGAAGCGCGCTCAACCTGCGCAACCCGCTCCGCCCCCTGCCAGAACACCGAAACCACGCCGGGCAGTGCCGTTAAATCAATGGCAAACCTATCAACCGGCGCCGCCTCCGCAACCGGCGCGCCCGCCGCGTCCTGCTGGTCCTGCTCAGCCACGGGCAATCGTCCCGGTGCGGCGAATTTTTTTCTGCAATTGCAAAATCCCGTACACCAAAGCCTCCGCCGTCGGCGGGCAGCCCGGCACGTAAATATCCACCGGCACAATCCGGTCGCAGCCGCGCACCACCGAGTAGGAAAAATGATAATAGCCGCCGCCATTGGCGCAGCTACCCATCGAAATCACCCAGCGTGGCTCTGGCATCTGATCATAAACCCGCCGCAGCGCCGGGGCCATTTTGTTGGTCAGCGTGCCCGCCACAATCATCACATCGCTCTGCCGGGGCGAATTGCGCGGAATAATCCCAAACCGGTCCAAATCCCAGCGCGGCATATAGGCATGGATCATTTCCACCGCACAGCACGCAAGGCCAAACGTCATTGGCCATAGGCTGCCGGTGCGCGCCCAATTCACCATCTTGTCCAAATTCGCGACAACAAACCCCTTGCCGGCAATCTCACCCGTGATCCCGCGGATCACCGCATCCTGCTCAGCCCCCGGCGCCAGTAAACCTTGGTTCCAGGCAATTTCCGCATTCTGCATTTTCGTCACCGCCTCTGATCCCGCCATTGCCGCGCGCACCCCTCAAGCCCAATCGAGGGCCCCCTTACGCCACTCATAGATAAACCCAACCGTCAGCAGCGCCAGAAACCCGATCATCGACCAGAAACCAAGCATGCCAATCCGCCCCAGACTGACCGCCCAGGGAAACAAAAACGCAATCTCAACATCGAAAATGATGAACAAAATCGCCACCAGATAATAGCGCACATCAAACCGCCGGCGCGCATCATCAAAGGCAGGAAAGCCGCATTCATAGGCGCTCAATTTATCGGCATAAGGATGCTGCTTCGCGGCCAAGAGCGAGCCGAACACAAACGCTACGCCAATCAGCGCCGCCAGCCCCAAAAATACCAAAATCGGGAAGTAATGCGATAAAACCGGTTGCATCGGACTTCATCCTTTCCAAACACGGGTCGTCTCAGGCCAAGCGCCCCAGGCATCATCCGTAACGTCATCACATCAAACTTATGCGATCAACCGTCAATTCGTGCTTCTTGGAATTTGTGCAACACCAAGCTCGCGTCAAGCTTAATGAAAGCATCCCCCTCACCGCATCTTTCTCTCTCTGCGGCGCCACCGCCATGATCCCGAACAGATCACCCATCCCAGAGAGCCAACATCGTGACCCGATGGCGCGAGTGACGGGGCTCGAACCCGCGACCTCCGGCGTGACAGGCCGGCGCTCTAACCAACTGAGCTACACCCGCGCAATATCGAAGCGCGATGGACAGGCTAGTATCCCGCCCCCCAAGCCCCGTCAAGCAGGGCCAAACCGGGAAAAGCGGATCGTGATCGCGAAAGCAGAATGGGCGGTGACGGTTTCGAACCGCCGACCCTCTCGGTGTAAACGAGACGCTCTACCGCTGAGCTAACCGCCCCTCAACACCGCGACATCCGAAGAGATCAGATCAGCCGATCCAACCCGTTCGGATGAAAACGCGCCGCGTGCTTAGAGCATTTTCGGATCGCATAGGTTCACCGACAATGCTCTAGCTGATTGTTTTGGCGAGCAACTTTATCCGATCAGAGGAGTCGATCTGATCGGATGTTGCTCTAGTTCACCGCGTCCTTCAAGCTCTTGCCCGGCTTAAACCGAACCGAGCTCGACTCGGCGATCTTGATCGTCTCGCCGGTGCGCGGGTTGCGCCCCGTGCCAGCCTTGCGCGTCGCGGTCACGAAGGTGCCAAAGCCAACCAGCCGCACTTCCTGCTTCGCCTTCAGCGCGCCTTCGATCGCCGCGAATACCGCGTCGACAACTTCCGTCGCCTTCGCCTTGGTCAAATCCGAAGCTTCCGCCACTTCGGCCACGAGGTCCATTTTATTCACAGGGCTGTCTCCCAATAATTGCGAAGCCGCGAGCCAACCCAAACCGCATCAGGCGATCCGAATCGAGCCCCGGCAACCGCCGCACACTAGAGGCCCCGATTTCCTCTCGTCAACGCAACCGCGCCAATTTCTGCCCCGCTCGCACGCCAAATCGCCCAAATCGCCTCAAAAAATAAGGCCCTGACGGTGTCACCACCGCCAGAGCCCCATCCAAAGCCCACATTCAAGCGTCCGTGCGCCCGGTCAGTGCGGCAACACCGGCACCTCAGCCGTCACCACCCGCGCTGGCACATCATCCGCCGGCTCTTCCCAGGCAATCGGCTCCGGCTCGCGCACCAAGGCGCGGGCAATCACCTGATCGACATTGGCCACCGGAATAATCTCCAGCCCGGCTTTCACATTATCGGGAATTTCCGCCAGATCCTTCTCATTGTCCTTGGGGATCAGCACGGTGCGAATCCCCGCCCGCAACGCCGCCAGCAGCTTCTCCTTCAACCCGCCAATCGGCAGCACCCGCCCGCGCAGCGTAATCTCACCGGTCATCGCAATATCGCGCCGCACCGGTATCCCCGAGAGCACCGAGACGATCGACGTCGCCATTGCAATCCCCGCCGACGGGCCATCCTTCGGCGTCGCCCCTTCGGGCACATGCACATGGATATCGCGCTTCTCGAACAAGGTCGGCTTGATGCCGAACTGGATCGCGCGCGACCGCACATACGACAATGCCGCCGCCACACTCTCCTGCATCACATCACCGAGCTTGCCAGTATGCTTGATATTGCCCTTGCCCGGCAGCAACACGCTCTCAATGGTCAGGATTTCCCCGCCCACTTCGGTCCAAGCCAGGCCCGTCACCACGCCCACCATATCCTCAGCCTCGGTTTCGCCGAAGCGGAAGCGCGGCACGCCGGCGAATTTTTCCAGATTCTTCACCGTCACCGCAACTTTGGCGACTTTTTTGGTGACAATCTCCTTCACCGCCTTGCGCGCCAAATTCGCCAGCTCGCGCTCCAAATTGCGCACCCCGGCCTCACGCGTATAGGTGCGCACCAGCTCGCGCAGCGCCTCGTCGGACACACTCCATTCGCCCGGCTTCAGCCCATGCGCCTCAGCCTGCTTGCGCATCAAATGCCGCTTGGAAATCTCGATCTTCTCATCCTCGGTATAGCCAGGAATCCGAATGATCTCCATGCGATCCAGCAAAGGCTGCGGCATGTTCAGGCTGTTCGCGGTGGTCACGAACATCACATCCGACAAATCATAATCCACTTCGAGATAATGATCATTGAAGCTGCTATTCTGCTCCGGATCGAGCACCTCCAGCAGCGCCGAGGTGGGATCACCGCGCCAATCGGCCCCCAATTTGTCGATTTCATCGAGCAAAAACAGAGGATTAGAGGTTTTCGCCTTCTTCATCCCCTGGATCACCTTGCCCGGCATCGAGCCGATATAGGTCCGCCGATGACCCCTGATCTCGGCCTCATCGCGCACCCCGCCCAGTGACATCCGCACGAAATTCCGCCCGGTCGCCTTCGCGATCGATTTGCCCAGCGAGGTCTTGCCGACACCCGGCGGCCCGACCAGACATAAAATCGGCCCGCGCAGTTTCGGGCTGCGCGCCTGCACCGCCAAATACTCGGTGATCCGCTCTTTCACCTTGTCCAGCGCAAAATGATCAGCATTCAGCACCGCTTCGGCGGCAATCACATCATTCTTGATTTTGCTGCGTTTTTTCCACGGAATCCCCAGCACCCAATCCAGATAGTTGCGCACCACCGTCGCTTCTGCACTCATCGGGCTCATGGTCTTGAGCTTTTTCAGCTCCGCCATCGCCTTGTCGCGCGCTTCCTTGCTCAGCTTGGTGGATTTGATCTTCTCCTCAAGCTCAGCGTTCTCATCACGCCCATCCTCGCCCTCGCCAAGCTCTTTCTGGATCGCTTTGAGCTGCTCGTTCAAATAATATTCGCGCTGGGTCTTCTCCATCTGCCGCTTGACCCGGCTGCGGATGCGCTTTTCCACCTGCAGCACGCCGATTTCCGACTCCATATGGGCGAAAACCCGCTCCAACCGCTCTGCGACCGAAACCAGCCCGAGCAATTCCTGCTTATCAGCGATTTTCAGCCCCAAATGGCTCGCCACCGTATCGGCCAGCTTCGAGGGATCATCGATCTGATTGACCGACACCAGCACTTCCGGCGCGATTTTCTTGTTCAGCTTGATATATTGCTCAAACTGCCCCACCACGCTGCGCGCCAGCCCCTCCAGCTCGTCAGCCTCCAAGCCGCCATCTTGCATCGGCTCGGCAAATGCCTCGAAATGGCTATCGACTTCCTTGAAGCCAGTCAGCCGCGCCCGCTGCACGCCCTCGACCAGCACTTTCACCGTGCCATCGGGCAGCTTCAATAATTGCAGAACCGTCGAAATCGTGCCGACATCATAAATATCGGCGCTCGACGGATCATCCTGCTGGGCATTTTTCTGCGCGACCAGCAAAACCTGCTTGTCTTCCTTCATCACCCCTTCCAGGGCCCGCACCGATTTTTCCCGCCCGACAAAGAGCGGCACAATCATATGCGGAAACACCACGATATCGCGCAGCGGCAGCACCGGGAACGAATCGCCCGATGGCGGTGCCACGATTTTGGACTTCGACTTACGCGTGGGTTCAGACATTATTTTACCTTTCCAGAGCGATACGCCCCGCCCGATTTCGGCACGGCGCGCAGTGCCGGACAACCGGCCACAATCGCGATATGGGATCGATCCACGGTCCTGGCAACGCCCCGCCCCAAGCTGCGCGCGATGGGTGTCAGCAATGCGCGGGTAAGGCTACGACCCGGCGCCAGCCCGTTCTTTACCGTAGAGAAACAGCGGCGACCCGCGGCCTTCGGCGATCTCACCATTGATCACCACCTCCTCAACCCCATCGAGCCCCGGCAGATCGAACATCGTATTGATCAAAATCTGCTCCATGATCGAGCGCAAGCCACGCGCCCCGGTCTTGCGCTGAATCGCCCGCGCGGACACCACTTTCAGCGCATCCTCGGTGAAGTTGAGTTTTACCCCCTCCATCTCGAAGAGCCGCGCATATTGCTTGACCAAAGCATTTTTCGGCTTGGTCAAAATCTCGATCAGCGCAGCTTCGTCCAAATCATCTAGCGTCGCCACCACCGGCAACCGGCCAATAAATTCCGGGATCAACCCGAATTTCAGCAAATCCTCCGGCTCCACCGCGCGCAACACCTCGCCCGTCCGGCGCTCCTCGGCACTGCGCACTTCCGCGCCAAACCCCATGCCTGAGCCTTTGCCGCGCTGGGTGATAATCCGCTCCAGCCCCGAAAACGCCCCGCCACAAATAAACAGGATATTGGTGGTATCGACCTGCAAAAATTCCTGCTGCGGATGCTTGCGCCCGCCCTGCGGCGGAACCGAAGCGACCGTACCTTCCATAATTTTCAGCAAGGCCTGCTGCACACCCTCGCCCGACACATCCCGCGTGATCGAGGGATTGTCCGATTTACGTGAAATCTTGTCCACCTCGTCGATATACACAATCCCGCGCTGCGCCCGCTCGACATTATAATCCGCCGCCTGCAGCAATTTCAGGATAATATTCTCGACATCCTCACCAACATATCCGGCCTCGGTCAGCGTCGTCGCATCCGCCATGGTGAACGGCACATCGATGATCCGCGCCAAGGTCTGCGCGAGCAAGGTCTTGCCCGACCCGGTCGGCCCGAGCAGCAAAATATTCGACTTCGCGATCTCGATATCGTTATTCTTCTGCGCATGGGCGAGGCGCTTATAGTGATTATGCACCGCAACGCTCAGCACCTTCTTCGCCTGCGCCTGGCCGATCACATAATCATCCAGAACCTTGCAAATCTCGCGCGGCGTCGGCACGCCATCGCGCGACTTCACCAGATGCGTCCGGTGCTCCTCGCGGATGATATCCATGCATAACTCAACGCATTCATCGCAAATGAACACGGTCGGCCCGGCAATGAGCTTGCGCACCTCGTGCTGCGACTTGCCGCAGAACGAGCAATATAAGGTATTCTTCGACTCTCCGGACTTACTGCTCATACAAGCTCCCGCGGCGCACCCCCCATCGGGCGCACCATATCACTTTGCCAAACCTAGACCCGGGTGCAAAATCGCACAAGCACCGATTATCAATCCCGCCTAAGCCACAGGTTCTTTCGCCTTCGGCTACGCTACAGGTTCTTTCGCCTTCGGCTCGGGTGCCGACGCCGGATTGCGCAACACCACCTCATCGACAATGCCGAAACTCTGTGCTTCCGCCGCCGACATGAACCGGTCGCGCTCCAGCGCCGTCTCAATCGTCTCCAAGGTCTGCCCGGTATGCGCCACATAAATATCGTTCAACCGGCGCCGCAGCGTGAGGATTTCCCGCGCCTGAATTTCGATATCCGCCGCCTGACCCTGCGCCCCGCCCGAAGGCTGATGCACCATGATCCGCGCATTCGGCAGCGCGAATCGCTTACCCTTCTCGCCGGCGGCCAGCAGCAAGCTACCCATCGACGCCGCTTGGCCGATGCACACGGTCGAAACCGGGCTGCGGATATATTGCATCGTGTCGTAAATCGCGAGACCCGCCGACACCACACCGCCCGGACTATTGATATAAAACGCAATATCCTTGGTCGGATTCTCGCTCTCCAAGAACAGCAATTGCGCGGCAATCAACGAACCGACCTGATCATAAACCGGCCCGGTCAGAAAAATAATCCGCTCCTTCAACAGGCGCGAATAAATATCATAAGAGCGCTCGCCCCGCGCGGTCTGCTCGACCACCATCGGCACCAGGTTGTTCATATAGATATCGACCGGATCCCGATCCATCATCGTCATTCCTTTTGCTCAGCCCGACCACCCGACCATCCCCGCATCAGCAAGGCTCAGACTGTCGGCGCCACCCTTAACTTAGCGATGGCGCCGCCCACGTCCAGCCCCCCATCAATCAGGGCATCACTCTTCGGGCTCGTCCATCAACTCATCGAGCGTCACCGGCTTCTCAGTTACCTGCGCCTTACCGATAATGTGATCGACCACCTTATCCTCGAAAATCGGCCCGCGCAGCCGGTCCAATGCCCGTGGGTTCTTTTGATAGAACTCCATGATCATCTTTTCCTGACCCGGAAAACGCTGCAACTCGGCCATCATCGCCCGGCGCAAATCCGCCTCGACCACTTCAATTTTATGCGCCCGGCCAATCTCCGCGACCAACAAGCCCAGCCGCACGCGCCGATCAGCAATCGCCCGATATTCCGCCCGCAGCGTCGCCTCGTCCTTGGCCGCATCCTCGGCATCAAGCCGCCCGGCTTGCCGCTCCATCTCGACCTGCCGCCAAATCTCGGCGAACTCCGCCTCCACCAGCGATTCGGGGGCGGTAAAGGCCGCCTGCTCGGAAAGCTGATCGAGCAACGCCCGCTTCAACTTCAACCGGCTGGCACCGGCACGCACCTGCTCCAACCGGCTGCGGAAAAACGCCCGCAAATCATCCAGCGTTTCAAAGCCAAGCTGCTCGGCGAATTTATCATCCAGGACCGCCGGCACTTTGCGCTTCAGCGCCTTGGCGGTGATGTCAAACGTCGCCTCTTGGCCGGCCAGCTCGGCGGCCTGATACTCCGCCGGGAAGGTCACGGTAATCACCTTCTGCTCACCCGGCGCCATGCCGAGCATCTGCTCGGCAAAGCCCGGAATAAAGCCGGACCCACCCATCTCGATATCCGCATCCTGCCCAGCGCCGCCCTCGAACGGCACGCCATCGCGCTTGCCCAGAAAATCGACGGTGAGAATTTCCCCAGTCGCCACCGGGCGAACCTCGTCGATCACCTCGGTGGTCGAACGCGACTGCGCGAATTTTTCCAACTCCGCCGCCACATCCTCATCGCTCACCGGGCAAACCGGCCGCTCCAGCGCCAAGCCCGCCAAATCCGGCACGCTCACCTCGGGCAGAATTTCCATCTCGATGGTGAATTCCAAATCCCCGTCATCGCCCCTTCTGACCAAATCCACCTTGGGTGACAAAGCCGGCCGCAAATTGCGCTCCGCCAGCATCGCATCGGTCGCCTCATTCACCGAGGCTTCGAGCACTTCCGCATTCACCGCCTCACCATAGCGCTTGCGCAGCAGCGATTGCGGCACCTTGCCGGGCCGAAAGCCCGGCATTTGCATGGTCTTGCTCAGTTCAGCGAATCGCTTATCGCGCCGCGCGCCCATCTCATCCTGGGGGATCACCACAGTAAAGCCGCGCTTCAGCCCTTCACTCAGGGTCTCGGTAACCTGCATCGTCAAGGAAATCCTTATTTTAACACACCAAAAACAGCCCCATGCCGCGCCTGCGGGCGGAGGGACTTGAACCCCCACGGCTTGCGCCACCAGAACCTAAATCTGGCGTGTCTGCCAATTTCACCACGCCCGCCCAGGCGCCAGGATCGCTAAACCCCACCCCCATTAGCGTGCAACATCGAACGAAGCGCGGGACTAGCGCGGATCGCGCCCCCCGACAAGGGAGCCGATCCGCCGGTTTCTAGAACCGATAGCGCAACCCAGCCGTGACCATACGCTGCGCGCCGTCGGATTTGGCAAAAGTGCTGGCCAATCCAAGCGTCACCGCCATGCGCCCCGCCACCACCGTCGAGACCCCCAACGAGGCTACACCCCAAGCCTTGGCCGGGTTGGTATAATTGGTGGTCAGACCCACCAGCGGTTCATCGGTGAACACGCTGGAGAACCCACCATTCGAGCCATCCAGCTCCGCCTCACCCAAAATCGAGGCGTGCGGCTGCAACACCAGCCCGCCCAGCGAGACCGTGGTGCTCGCGGCAAACCCGGCACTGCCAATCGTGCGCGTCAGCGATTGCTTCTGCACCGCCATGGTCAACACCGGATCACCTTGCTCGGTATAGGCATTCACATTGGCCTCAGTGTAATCCACACCCACCACCGGCCCGATCGCCATGGCACCAAAATGCTTCACCAGCCCCGCCTGCGCCACAAAGCTAAACGTATGGCCGGTCGGCTTCGCCGTGATCGGACCCAACACGCCCGGACGGCTCAGTTGGGTGAAATTATCAATGCCGTAATCGGCCTGGGTGTTCAAAAAGAAATGCCGCGTATTGAACAGCGCATAAGCCGCCAACTGATAGGCATTGGCCTTCACCGTCGCCCCGCCGGTGACATCGGCGGTCTCATTCGCATACCCCACCGCGCCACCAACCGCCGCATGCGGTGTGAACCGATAATCCGCCCCTGCCGCCACCGTGCCGATCTGGTCATGAAAGCCAAGGCTGGTCGGCTCATCATTCCGATAGCCGGCCTGATAATTCCCGGTCACAAACACCGATAAACGATGCCCCGGCATCGGCGCCGCACCCATCGGCCCGACATCGCCCGCCGCCGCATCGGCCAGAATCGGCCCGCCCGGCAAATTCACCGACAGCCCGGACGCCCCGCCGCGCAACGCATCCATCCGCGCCGAAATCGTATCCGAGAACGCCGTCGCCCCCCGGTTCAACAATTCCGCCGGCACCGCCAGACCCTGAAACCCTTGCAACGCGCTCGCCGAATATTGCGCAATCAGGAAATGGGTGCGCGTGGTCGGATGCACATGACCCCAATATAAATACTGATTCTGCACCGAGAGCGGTTGCCCCAGACAATTCGCGCTCAACCGGCACGCCTGGGTGATGTTAGTGTATCCATACGCTGCGGGATTGGCCACCACCTCGCTGAATAATTGCGTCTGATTAATCAGAATAATATTCAACCCGGCCTGGTTATGCAGCGTCGCAATCGCACCGGTCAGCGCCTGATCATGGGCCGCTGAGATCAAATTCGCACCATAGGCTTGCACCGGATTGGTGTTGAACAACGGCGTCGCCCCCAAAGGTGGCAAGGTCTGCACAATGAAGGTCCGCCCGCCTAACGACGAAAGTTCCTCAATCCCCTGCACCGTCTGCGTCACCGCCGTGGTGACCGCGCTGGTGATAATCTGCGTGGCCGCCCCCGGATCAGCCTGAACCTCACCCGCCGCGATGAAATAATTATTCGCGCCAACCCAAATTCCCACCACATCGCCCGCGCCAAAATGCCCGCCCGATGCCGCAAAACTCTGAACTTCACCGAGGAAACTCGGCAACGGTGCCGGAAAACCCTGAACATTCGAAATGTTGTTATAGGTGGTGCCGCCAATCACCAGCGGTCCGGTAAACGCCCCGCCCACCCCGTAATCATTCGATGGCTGGAACCCCAACCCGGTCAATTGCGGCAAATATTGCGCCCAGACCGGCCCGTTCGAAAATTCATGCTGGTAATAAGGCGGGCTCGGCGGATACGGAATCCCGGTCAGGCGCGGAATATTGCCGTTATCAACCAAACTATCACCAAACGCATAAAAACTGCCGCCGCTGCCGCCCGCTCGCGCCATCGGCGCGAACCCGGCCATCATCGCGGTCACCGCCGCACCACACAGCAAATTCCGCAGAATCGCATTCTTTTGTAACCGCATGATATCCTCCCCGTTTCGGCTTGATAACCGAATAGAAAAGAGACTTACCAAAACGTCATCCCCCGGTCAATCGACCGGATCAGCAAAAAAACAAGGCTTTCAATCACTTTTTAGAATATATGGCCAAGCAAAACCGTTAAGCCGATGGCAATTTCTCGTCATCCAGCACGGCGATCAACGCCGCCCGCAGCAGCGCTAATTTGCGCTCACTCGCCACTTTCAGCCCAAACACATCTTTCACGTAAAACACATCGACCGCGCGCACCCCATAAGTGGTCACATGCGCTGATGCGATTTGCAGACCCTGCCCGGTGATCGCCGCCGTCACATCATGCAGCAAACCGGGCCGATCCCGCCCGTTAATCTCGATCACCGTATGCCGGTTCGACGCTTGGTTATCGATCACCACCCGCGGCGGCACATGAATCGCACGCATCCGCGACCCCATAATCCCGCGCGATGATTTGCTAATCTCCGCCGCCAGCCGCAACCGTCCTGACAGCGCCTGCTCGATCAACGCCGAAACCTTCGCCAGCCGGTGCGGCTCATCGAGCGACCCGCCGGAGGCATCCTGGATCCAAAACGTATCCAGCGCCATGCCATTATTCAGCGTGTGAATCCGCGCATCCACAATCGAGGCACCAGCCAGCGCCAACGCCCCAGCAATCCGGCTGAACAATCCCGAATGGTCGGCAGTATACACCGTCACCTCGGTCACCCCGCGCGCGGGCGAGGGTTCTGCCGCCACCACCAGCTTCATCTCGCGCGCCCGCGCCTCGCGGATCAAGCGCGCATGCCGCTCGATACTTTCCGGATCAAACCCCAGCCAATAGCCCGGATAAAATAAATCCAGAAAATAAGCCCGGTCCGCCTCGGTCCAATCGGCCAGTAATTCCGCGACCACATCCTTCACCCGGGCAATGCGCGCATCGCGCTCGGTGGTCGCCAAGCCGCCTTCCAACACTTCGCTGACCCGCGCATAAATTTCGCGCAGCAGCGTCGCCTTCCAGCCATTCCATACTTTCGGCGAGACGGCGCGAATATCCGCCACCGTCAAAATCAGCAGCAACCGCAAACGCTCGGGCGACTGCACCAGATCCGCCACGTCCAAAATCGTCTTCGGATCATCAATATCGCGCGAGAATGCCGTCTGGCTCAGCAGCAAATGATGCAGCACCAGCCAGGACACCATCTCGGTCTCCTCCGGGCTCAGCCCCAGAGCCGGGCACACGCTCAGCGCCAGCTCAGCCCCCAGCTCCGAATGATCGCCGCCCCGCCCCTTGGCGATGTCATGCAGCAGCATCGCCACATACAAAGCCCGGCGCGACTGCACATGCTTGGCAATCCCGCTCGCCACCGGCGCAATCTCGCTCAACTCCCCGCGCTCGATCATATTGAGCACATTCACCGCCTGGATCGTATGCACATCGACGGTAAACACATGATAACTATCAAACTGCATCTGCCCGACAATGCGCCGCCAATCCGGCAAATACCGCCCCAGCGCGCCGGTTTCATTCAAAATCGTCAGCCAGCGCGCGCCATTCATCGAGGGCGCCGCCGCCCCGCATAACAAATCCAAAAACAAGGAAGCCGCCTTCGGATCATGCCGCAAATCCGCTGTCTGGCGCGCCCCGCGAATCATCGCGCGCAGCGCCAGCGGATGCAAAACCAACCCGCGATCGCGCGCCATCAACAAAATCCGAAATAATTGCAGCGGCTCCGCCGTCGGCTCGCGCCCCGGTGCGAATAAAATTTTGCCATCCGCCAGCACAAACCCGGCATCCGCCAGCGCCGCATCCGTCGCCGCCGCCACCGCCGGCGGCCCCAGCGCCACCCGCACCAACGCCGGCTCCAGCACCGCCGTCACCCGCGCCACTTCCCGCACCACCAGAAAATAATGGCGCATGAACCGTTCCACGCCGTCCTGCCGCCCGTGGCGCGTATAGCCCATCCGCGCACCAATCACCGGCTGAAGGTCGAACGTCAACCGCTCCTCCGCGCGCCCGGCCACGTAATGCAAATGGAACCGCACGGTCCATAAATAATCCCACGCCCGCTTGCAGGCCCGCGCCTCCGCCTCGGTCAAAATCCCGCCACCCGGCGCCGCAGGCCCGACCAGCTCCGTCATCGCGAACGTGCCAAACACATAGCGCGACAGCCAATACAGCGTCTGCAAATCGCGCAGCCCACCCCGTCCTTCTTTGATATTCGGCTCCACCATGAACGGCGAATCGCCAAACCGCGCATGGCGCACCGCCCGCTCATTCTGCTTGGCGGTAATATACCCCGCCGGGCTCTCCGCCGCACAATCAGCCCGAAACGCCGCCTGAAAATGCGCAAATAAACTCCGATCCCCGGTGATGCAGCGCGCATCAAGCAGCGAGGTGCGCACCGTCGCGTCCAGCCGCGCCTCCGCCAAGCAATCCGCCGTGGAGCGCGTCGCGTGCCCGACCTTCAGCCCCAAATCCCATAAAAAATACAGCATGAACTCAACACTGCTGAGCACCGCCGCCGAGGGTTCATGTTCCGTCAAAAACAACAAATCAATGTCCGAAAACGGCGCCAGCGTCGCTCGGCCAAACCCGCCGGTCGCCGCCATCGCCATCCGGTCGCCATGATCCAGCCCCTGCACCGCCGCCGTATAGCCGCACAGCCCGGTCAAAAACTCATCCATCAGCCCCGAATGCAGCCGCGCCGCCGCCAACCCCCCCACATCGCCCGCCTCAAAACGCAGCCGCACATGGGTTTGCAGCTTCATCAATTGTCGGCGAAACGCCTCAATCGCCACCTCGCGCTCAGGCACGCCATCCGCCAAAATCTGCGCCAGCGCGCTGGCAATCGCTGGGCGCGGCCCCGCCTGCGCCACCGGATCATCCTGCGGACCATTCGAAGCCTGATCGGGAGCGGAACTATAAAGGGGCATATCCTGCATGATCTTACTCATCTACCGCGTCTATCGGCGGATCGCCAAGAAACTTTCGCCGCAAGGCATAAATTGTCTCCAAAGCCGCACGCGGGCTGAGCCGGTCCGGATCAATCTCCCGCAACGCCGCCAAAAATTCCGCATGCTGCGCCGCCATCCCCGCATCCCCACCCGCATCCCCACCCGCATCCCCGCCCACATCGCCCCTGGCCGCAAACAGCGGCAACGCCGCCTCACCCCGCTCCGCCGCCCGGAGCAATGTTTCCGCCCGGCGCACCACCAACGGCGGCACACCGGCCAATTTCGCCACATGCACGCCCCAACTCCGCCCCGCCGCACCCGCGATCACCTCATGCATGAACACCACATCGCCCCGCCACTCCTTCACCCGCATGGTCCCCAACGCCGCACGCGGCAGCGTTTCCACCAAGGGCACCAAATCATGGAAATGCGTCGCAAAAATGGCTCGGCAGCGTATCGTCCCATGCAACGCCTCCAGCACCGCCTGCGCAATCGCCAGCCCATCGCGCGTGCCGGTCCCGCGCCCGATCTCATCAATGATCACAAAACTCCGTGGCCCCGCCTGATTCAAAATCGCCGCCGTCTCAATCATCTCCACCATGAAGGTCGAGCGTCCCGCCGCCAGATCATCCGCCGCCCCCACCCGCGAAAATAACCGATCCGCCAGCCCAATCCGGGCGCGCTCCGCGGGCACCGGCAACCCGGCCTGGGCCAGCACCAGCATCAGCGCATTTTGCCGCAAAAACGTCGATTTCCCCGCCATATTCGGCCCGGTGAGCAATAATAACCGCCGCTCCGGCCCCAAATCGCTGTCATTGGCGATGAAACGCCGCCCCACCCCCAACGCCGCCTCCACCACCGGATGCCGCCCGCCAATAATTTGAAACTGCGCATCCGCACTCAATTCCGGCGCGCACCAGCGCCCGGAACTCGCCAAATCTGCCGCCGATTGCGCCGCATCCAGCACCGCCAACGCGGCGGCCAACCCCTCCAGCGCGCGCACCTCGGCCAATACCCGTCGGCGCAGCACCGCCAGCACCATTGCCTCACGCCGCACCGCCCGCTCGCTCGCCTCGGCAATCCGCTGATCCAACGCCGCAACATCCGGATGCGAAAACCGCGCCGCCGCCGCCAATCCCTGGCGCAGCAACAACTCAGGAAACGCTCGCAACCCCTCCACCGACGCGGCGGGCACCTCAATCACATAGCCCAATTGCGCGTGATGCCGGATTTTCAAGCTCGCCACGCCATAGCGCCGCGCCAACTCGGTCTGCAGCGCCGCAATCACTTGGCGCGCATCATCGCGCAAGGCGCGCTCGCCATCCAACTCACCATCATAACCCGGCGCAATCGCGGGCGCATCGCCCGCACGCACCGGCGGGCTCGCCACCAGCGCCCGGGTCAAATCATCCATCAACCCCAGCGGCGGGTCCGGCCAATCCAGCCCCGGCAAGGCCGCCCCCTCCAGAATCGCCTGCACCTGCGCGCCCACCGAAAGCGCATCGCGCACCAGCCCCAAATCCCGGGGCGAGACCGGCCGAATCGCATCCCCGGCCAGGCGCAGCCGGGTCAGCGCCCGCGCCAAATCCGCTGCCCCCCGCAGCGCCGCCCGCAAGGCTGACAAACGCCCTGGCATCGCCACCAAGCCCAACCAAAGCCCCTGACGCGCGCGCAACAGCGCCAAATCATCCAGCGGTGCGGCAATCCACTGCGCGAGGCAGCGCGCCCCCGCCGCACTCACCGTCCGGCGCACCGCGCCGAACAAACTCCCCGCCTCCTGACCATGGCGATCACGCAACAAATCCAAACTCGCCCGCGTCGCCGCATCCATCGCGAGCAACCCCGCCTCGCTCACCCGCACCGGCGGCGCCAAATTGCCCAATCCGCCCTGTCCTGGTCCCTGCCCACCGCCCTGGCTGCGCTGCACATGGCGCAGCGCCAGCGCCGCCGCGATCACCTCCTCATCGCTGAACGCCCCAAACGCCTCGATCGAGGCCACGGCGAACCCATCGGCGAGCAACGCCCGCGCCCGCGCCAGCGTCAGCGCCGTATCCGCGCTTGATCGTTTCCCTTCATACGCCCCGAGCGCTAACGCCGGATCGGCCAGAATCTCCGCCGGATCAAGCCGCGCCAGCAACGCCGCCAAATCACCGAGCCCCACCGCCTCGGTTTCGAACCGCCCGGTCGAGGCATCGATCCAGGCTACGCCACAATGCCCACCCGCCTGATCCGAGACAATCGCCACCAACAGCCGCGTCTGCCCGGCATCGAGCAGCGCCTCCTCGGTCAGCGTCCCCGGCGTGATCAAACGCACCACCGCCCGGTCGATCAGTGATTTAGCGCCCCGCGCCCCGGCCCGCGCTTTCGCCTCTGCAGGCGCCTCCATCTGCTCGGCAATCGCCACGGCAAAGCCGCGCCGCACCAGCCGCGCCAAATACACATCGCGCTGCCCCACCGGCACCCCGCACATGCGAATAGGCTGGCCCTGATGGCTCCCGCGCGCGGTCAGCGCAATATCCAACGCCCCCGCCGCAATCTCGGCATCCTCAAAAAACAGCTCGTAAAAATCGCCCATCCGGAAAAAAATCAACGCGTCCGGATAGTCCGCCTTGGCGCGAAACCATTGCGCCATCGCCGGCGTCGCCCCTGCACTCTGCGCCTCATCCATCGCGCTACCCTATCATTGCCCAAGCCCTGAAACCAAGGCACAAGCGCACCACCATGATCAGCCTGCCGCGCACCCGCCATTTCGCTCCCGTGCTGATCCTCACTTTGCTGCCGCTGATCGCCGATGCGCCGCTGGTGCTCGGCCTGCTCCACGCCAATCCGCTGATCTATGCCTCCTGGCTCACCACCGGTGATATCCCAGGCCCGGTGCAAGGCAGCCCCGGCTGGTATGATCCCACCATCGGCCAAATCACCCAGCCGCTGGGCAGGCTCAGCGCCCATGATTGGCTGCACGGCATCATCCCCTGGTGGAACCCGGATTCCGGCCTCGGCATGCCGTTGGCCGCCGAAATGCAGCCGCTCGCTTTCTTCTTGCCCTTCGTGCTGCTGCTGCATTTCTGGAATGGCTGGCTCGCCCTGAAGCTGATCCTCGAAATGCTCTGCGGCCTGTTCACCTACGCTTTGCTGATCGAACTGCGCACCACCCGCACCGCCGCCCTGATCAGCGGCGCGATCTACGCGCTCAACGCCGCCTTCTTCATGGTGCCCCATGCCATCGGCCCGCTGCCCTTCGCCCCCTTGCTGCTGCTCGGCATCGAACGCGCCGCCCGCGCCAGCCGCGATGGAAGCCCCTTAGGCTGGGGCCTGATCCCGCTCGCCCTCGCCTATCTGCTCTATGGCGGCTATCCCGAAACCGCCTATATCGCGGGCCTGCTCGGCGCGGTCTGGACCCTGCGCCATGTCGTGCTGACCGGCCCCGCACGCTGGCGCTTCGCGGGCAAAATCCTGCTCGGTGGCGGCATCGGCCTTGCTGTATCGCTGCCGCTGATCGTGCCGTTTTTGCTCTATGTCAGCCAATCGGTGCTCGCCCAACATGGTGGGGTCTATCGCCATCTCTGGCTGCCCTTCCCCTCAGCGCCGCTTTCGCTGCTGCCCTTTGCCTATGGCCCGATCTGGAGTTTTGCCGCCAACCCCCCGGCCTTATCCCTCGCCCTCACCCTCGCCCTGAACCAAATCGGCGGCTGGATCGGCGCACTCACCGCCACACTCGGCCTCGCCGCCCTCGCCTTCCGCCATCCCCAGCGCGGTCTGGCACTCTTGCTATTCGGCTTCATCGCGGTCTGGGAAATCCGCATCTGGGGCAATCCGTGGGTCACCCATCTGATCAATTTCATCCCCGCCATCGCGCGAACCGACGCAACGCGTTTCGCCCCACCCACCCTGATCCTCGCCGCCGCCATCATGGCCGGCCTCGCCATCAATGCTTGGCAAACCCAAGCCCCACTCACCCGCACATCCCGCCGCACCTTCATCACCGCAATTAGCCTCATTATCGCACTCCCGCTCCTCGCCACCCTGCCTGATCTGCGCGCCTGGTTCACCGCCAATCCCGCCCTCCTGCCGCAAGCCGCCCTGGCCAGCGCCGCCGAAATCCTGCTCGCCGGCCTCGCCATGCTGCGCCTCGCGCAATTCCCCACCCGCACCAAACGCACCCTGCTCGCCCTGCTGGTGATGATCGATCTGCTCGGCACCCGCACGCTCGAACAGCTCGGCGCCGTGCGCGGCACCCATATCGTGCTGGGCGGCGTGCATTATTTGCAAGCCCATCTGAACCAACCGAACGCAATCGGCCAGCGCTTCTATACGCTGCAACCGTTCGAACCGAACTACGCCGCCGCGTTCGGCCTCGCCTCGATCAATAACAATGCCCTGCCGGTCGCCCGAACCTGGAACCATTATCTGCACGCCAAGCTTGACCCTTATGCCAGCGTCATCCAGTTCGATGGCTCGCTCCCACGCACCCAAAACACCACCTTCAACGCCCATCATATCAACGCGCTGCAACGCCGTTTGCTCGCCCGCAACCTCGCCCAATTACAATCGGGCATTCTGATCCGCCCCCATAAATACATCACCCCGCCCGATCAGGCCGCCGAGTTGCGCCGCCACCTCAAAGCCTATGAGGCCATCGGTGTGCGCTATATCCTCACCAAACCGACCCAAAACCCCTTCATCACCCCCCTGCCACCTGCCCCCACCACGCGCATCGCCTACGCGCTCGCCCCCGGCCAAAGCCTCACCACCTCAATCCAAGCACGCCTGCCCGGTGCTGGCACCATCCACGCCGCCGCCCTATTGATCGGCACCTATCTCGGCGCCGCGCGCGGCACCCTCACCCTGCAACTCTGCGCCGGCGCAACCTGCCAATCAGGCCGTGCTGCGCTCGCGCACGCCAAGGATAACGCCTATCTGATCATCAATCTTGCCCACGGGCTGCGCCTACCCACCCGCCACCGGCTGCGCGTCACCATCACCCACGCGCCCGGCGGCACCCCAGTCGCCCTCTGGCTCGCCCCCGTGCCGCAAACCGGCCTCGCCCGCTTAGCCCCCGCGCCCGGACCGGGTGGCAACGCGCCGATCCTGCATCTGATCTGGCTGCGCCGCATCCCCAAAATCGTCTATCAAGACCAACTCATGCGCATTTTCGCGCTGCCCCACCCGGCTGCTTTCTTCACCAGCAGCCCCGCCTGCCAAATCACCCCGCACGGGCTGAACCGCCTCACCGCACGCTGCGCCGCCCCCGCCAGCCTGCTGCGCCGCGAAGCCGCCGATCCGGGCTGGCACGCCACCCTTAATGGCCGCGCAACCCCCATCTTCGTGCGCGATGGCTTGTTGCAAACCATCGCCCTGCCCGCAGGCACCAGCCAAATCCAGTTTTGGTATCGCCCGCCTTACACCCGCACCAGCACCGCCCTGGCGTTGATCGCGCTAGGGCTTTGGCTTGGCCTCTGGTGGCGTGGGCGTGGGCGTGGGCGCGAGCCGCACCGCGAGCCAGCCCGGCCCCTCAGCCCCCGCGTCAGCCACCAATAGCGAAATCATCCGCCGGCCCACCAGCGCCTTACGCAATTGATCCGGCGTGGTGACAAAATCCGCCCCCACCGCCTCAATCTTGCTGCCCGCGCGCAATCCGGCCTTGGCCCCCGGCCCATCCTTCACCACACTGACCACCGCCACGCCCTGCGGTGCCGGGCGCACCCGCACCCCCAACGCCACCACCGCGCTATCCAATACTCCCGGCGCGGTGGGCTTGGCCGCACCCGGCTGGTGCGGCAACGCGCCAATGGTCACACTGACATCGCGCATCGCCCCATCGCGCCGCAGTCGCAGCGCCAATTTTTGCCCCACCGCATGCTCACCCACCGCCACGTGAAATGAGTGCGTGCCACGCAGTCCATGCCCATCCACCGCCATCAACACATCGCCCGGCTGCAAAATGCCCTGCGAAGGTCCACCCGCCACCACCCCGGCCACCACCACACCATGCTGACTGGTCAAATGCCAAGCCGCCTGCATCGCCGCCGAGACATGCTCGATCCGCAGCCCCAGCCAGCCGCGCCGCATCGCCCCATGGGCAATTAACTGCGCTGACACCGGCTTGACCATGCTCGCCGGGATCGCAAACCCAATCCCAACCGAGCCGCCTGAGGGGGAATAAATCGCCGAATCCACCCCAATCACCCGCCCCTTAATATCCAGCAGCGGCCCGCCCGAATTGCCACGATTAATCGCCGCATCGGTCTGGATGTAATCATCAAACGGCTTAGCGCCGATATCCCGATGCAGCGCACTCACCACCCCCGCCGACACCGAGGTGCCCAGCCCGAACGGATTGCCAATCGCGACCACCCAATCGCCCAGCGCCAACCGGCTCGAATGGCCAAATTTCAAATACGGCACCTTATGCCCAACATCGATTTTCAGCACCGCCAAATCCGCCTGCTGATCCACCCCTACCCGCCGCGCGGCATAAACCCGCCCATCGCTCAGCGTCACCGTCACCCGGCTCGCCCCGGCGATCACGTGATGATTGGTCACCAAATACCCGCTCGGATCGATGAAAAACCCAGTCCCCAGCGCCTGCTCGGCCCGCGGCGGCACCACCAGCCCGCCATGGCCCGGTCCTTCATGCCCTGGCCCACCTTGCCCATCCGGTCGCGGCGTCGCCGCCCCCTGCACAGCGCCCGGTCGGCCATGCGGCGGCTTGACCGGATCGATGCTCTGCACCTCCACCACCGCGCCAAGCGCCTGATGGGCAATCTTTGCCACCGGCGGCGGGGTCGGCATCGCGCGCCCCCACCCTGGCAGCGCCAACCCCAACCCCAACATCCACGCCGCGAGCTTCTGTTTCATCCCGCTAAAGTGACCGCGCCAACCCAATCCGGCAAGAGCTTTCGCACCGCATCGGGCGAATATCCCGCCGCCCGCAAATCGCGCAGCGCGACATCACCATCGCGCTTGGCCAGCCGCCGGCCCGTCGCATCGCGCAGCAGAGGGTGATGCCGATAGGCCGGATGCGGCCAGCCCAGCAGCGCCTGCAGCAAAATCTGCACCGATGTCGCCGCCCGCAAATCCTCACCGCGCACCACCAGATCGATGTTTTGCGCCGCATCATCATGGGTTGCCGCCAGAAAATAACTCACCGGCGCATCCTTGCGCCCCAGCACCACATCGCCCAATCGCTCCGGCGTCGCCGCAACCCAACCCGCGCCGATTTCATGCCACCCCAAAGGCCGATCAACCATCGCCCGCGCCCGCGCCACATCCAGCCGCCAGGCAAAAGCCCGCCCCGCCTGCATCAAATCGGCAATTTCGCTGGCCGGGCGCGTCCGGCACCGGCCCGGATACGGGATCGGCGTCTCGCCCTGCGGCGCGCCCACCGAAGCCGCAATATCACGCCGCGAGCAAAAACACGGATAAATCACCCCCATTGCCTGCAAACGCGCCAAACAATCCTGGTATTGCGCGACATGCGCCGATTGCACCCGCATTGGGCCATCCCAATCAAGCCGCAACCAGGTCAAATCCTCGATGATCGCGCTGGCAAATTCAGCCCGGCAACGCTGCGCATCAATATCTTCCAGCCGCAGTAAAAACTGCCCGCCCGCCGCCCGCGCACTGCCCCAAGCGAGCAGCGCGGACGCGGCGTGCCCGAGATGCAAAAACCCGGTCGGGCTCGGCGCGAATCGGGTGACCGTCCCGCCCATCGCGGCCTATAAAATAAACCGGCTCAAATCACCCTTCGCCGCCAAAGGCGCAACCCGCTCATGCACCAAATCGGCATCCACCCGCACCACCTGCCCGGCGCGATCGGTCGCGGCAAAACTAATCTCCTCCAACAACCGCTCCAGCACCGTCGCCAAGCGCCGCGCGCCGATATTTTCCACCCGGTCGTTAATATCCGCAGCCAACCCGGCAATCGCATCCACCGCATCATCGCTGAATTCCAAATCCACCGATTCCGTCGCCAACAACGCCCGATATTGCTTGAGCAGCGAATGTTCCGGCTCGGTGAGAATCCGGCGGAAATCTGCCCGCGTGAGCGAGGCCAGCTCAACGCGAATCGGCAACCGCCCCTGCAATTCCGGCAACAAATCCGAGGGCTTCGCCACATGAAACGCGCCGGAGGCGATGAATAAAATATGATCGGTCTTCACCGGCCCATATTTGGTCGAAACAATCGTCCCCTCAATCAAGGGCAACAAATCGCGCTGCACCCCTTCGCGTGATACATCGCCGCCACGCACCCCGCCTTCGCCGCGCGCGCAAATTTTATCGATCTCATCGAGAAACACGATGCCATGATTCTCCGCCAAGGCGCAGGCATCGCGCGTCAGCGCCTCCTGATCCAGCAGCCGGTCCGCCTCCTCGCGCACCAAAGCCGCCCGCGCCGCCGCCACACTCATCCGCTTGCGCCCCTGCTGGCGGGCAAACATCCCCTTCATCATCTCGCCCAGATTAATCGCCCCGCCCGGCGGCATCCCCGGCATATCAAACTGGCCCATCGCCATCGGCGGCGCATCCTGCACCTCGATCTCGATTTCCTTGGCCTCCAGCTCGCCATCGCGCAGCATTTTGCGAAATTTTTGGCGCGTCTCGCCCGATGATCCCTCGCCCACCAGCGCCGTCACCAGCCGATCCTCCGCCGCCAGCTCCGCGCGCGCCTGCACGCCCTTGCGGCTAAATTCACGCAGCATCCCGATCGACACTTCGACCAAATCGCGCACAATGCTCTCCACATCGCGCCCGACATACCCCACTTCGGTGAATTTCGTGGCCTCCACCTTGATGAAGGGGGCCTGCGCCAATTTCGCCAGCCGCCGCGCAATCTCGGTCTTGCCGCAGCCGGTCGGCCCGATCATCAAAATATTCTTCGGCACCACCTCTTCACGCAACCCCTCGGGCAATTGCTGGCGGCGCCAGCGATTGCGCAGCGCAATCGCCACCGCCCGCTTGGCATCGTTCTGGCCGATAATGAATCGGTCCAACTCCGAGACAATCTCGCGGGGCGTATAGGTCGGGCTGTCCATCATAGTGTCTCGACAATCACGTTATGATTGGTGAACACGCAAATATCCCCGGCAATTTTCATCGCCCGCCGCGCAATCTCCTCCGCCGCCAACCCCTCAACCTCCATCAACGCCCGCGCCGCCGCGAGCGCATAATTCCCGCCCGAGCCAATCGCAATCACCCCGTCCGACGGCTCCAGCACATCGCCATTGCCGGTCAGGGTAAAAGAATGATCCTTATCCGCCACCGCCATCATCGCCTCCAACCGCCGCAAATAGCGATCAGTGCGCCAATCCTTGGCCAATTCCACACAAGCGCGCTCCAATTGATTGGGAAAGCGCTCAAGCTTGCTCTCCAGCCGCTCCAGCAGCGTAAATGCATCCGCCGTCGCCCCGGCGAACCCGGCCAACACCGCGCCATTGCCAATGCGCCGCACCTTGCGGGCATTGGCCTTGATCACCGTATTGCCCAGCGAAACCTGCCCATCACCAGCCATCGCCACGCTCTGGCCACGCCGCACACTCAAAATGGTCGTGCCATGCCAGCCGACCGGATCATCCCGATGTTCCATGCCGGTCAAATGGCATTGCGCACCGCCCACGGCAAGCACCCCGTTTTGCACCGCCCTCAATTAGCGGCTAACCTCTGCGCGAACCCTCGGAGCGCCCCATGGACCTGCCAGACAAGCTCGAAACCCGACTCTATCGTCAATTCGAGCGCACCGTGTCGATCATCCTCACGCTCTTGCTCGCGGTGATCGTGATCGCCGCCTTACTGCATCTTACCTTCAATATCGGCCATGCGGTGCTGTTCACCTCGTTCGACCCGACCAAGCCGTTAGTATTCCAAGATTTGTTCGGCGGCATTTTCACCGTGATCATCGCCCTCGAATTCAAACGCTCAATCCTGGTCACCGCCGAACATGACGAGGGTGCGGCGCGCGTGCGCGTTGTTATTCTGATCGGCATGCTCGCCATCGCCCGGAAACTGATCATTCTCGATCTCAGCCATGTCAGCGCCGCCCAATTGCTCGGCCTTTCCGCCGCCTTTTTCTCCCTCGGCGTGGTCTATTGGCTGGTCCGCGACCAAGATCGCCGCGCCCATCGCAGCCGCGCCGGCGCGCAGGAACCGCCCGCCCATTCTGGTTAATATTTCGCCTTGACAATCTCCGCGCGAACCCCCGATAACACAACCTGAAGTCGTATTCGGCGCGATCAAACCATCGCCGAACCGCACGGAGGGAAATCGCGCATGAGCAGCACCGTCACGGTCGGCGTTTCCATCGGCGCCGTCGCCACCATCGATCAAGCGGGCAGCTATGATCTCTATTTCGCCCAATATCCTGGCGTGCTGAATATCGCCCTCAATAGCGGCACGGTGGATATCACCGGCTTCTCCGGCCAAACCGCCAGCGCCTTTCTCACCAATGATCTGAGCGGCGGCGGCACCGAAATCATCGCCGCCCCGCTTTATCTCTCCGGCGCCAATTTCAATCTGGGTTTGAACGATGTCACCGGCAGCACCGTCGGCAGCGGCACCTTGGAACTCGCGAGCAGCCTTGCCCCCGGCGGAGCCGCACCCAACATCAATTTCGATGGTCCGAACGACGCGCTGATCCTTGATCCGATCTTCAGCCCCAGCAATCTCGGCGTGATCAACGACTTCGGCCCCTCCGACACAATTGTGCTCCGGGGCGTCACCAACGCCCTCACCCCGGTCTGGACCCAAAATAGCGGTGGCGGCGGCACCCTCAATATCGATAACGGCGCCTCAGTCGCGGCCAGCCTCACCCTCGCCACCGGCAGCTTCACCTCCGCCGCCTTCAACGTCACCACCGATGCCAGCGGCGGCGAAGCCATCAACGTCACCTGCTTTTGCCCCGGCACCAACATCGCCACGCCCGATGGCCCGGTCGCCGTCGAACAGCTCGCGATTGGCGACCCGATCATCACCCGCAGCGGTGCCACCCGCCCGATCAAATGGATCGGCCGGCGCACCTACGCCGCGCGCTTTGCCACCGGCAATCTCCGGCTCGCCCCGGTCTGCGTGCGCGCCGGCGCCCTTAGCGATGCAAGGCCCCAGCGCGATCTCTGGATTAGCCCGCAACATGCCTTGTTCATCAATGGCGCCCTGATCCCGGTCGCTTTGCTGATCAACGGCAGCACCATCCTCCAGCCCGAGATCACCGGCGACATCACCTATTACCATATCGAGCTCGACAACCATGACGTGCTGCTCGCCGAAGGCGCGCCCGCCGAAACCTATGTCAATGACGATAACCGCCTGATGTTCCACAATGCCGACACCTACGCCGCCCTTTATCCCGGCGCCGAGCCGCCCGCGCGCTATTGCGCCGAGCGCCTGCTCGACGGGCCAAAACTCGCATCCATCCGCTCAAGCCTCGCCACCCGCGCCCACCGCCCGCACCTGCAAGCCGCAAACCCGTTGCAAGGCCATCTCGATACCATCCGCCGCGATGCCACGGGCACCACCCTCACCGGCTGGGCGCAATCGCCCGACACCACCGAACTCCCGGTTTGTCTGGACATTATGCTCGCCGGTCGGCGCATCGCGCGCACCCTCGCCAATCTCTACCGCCCCGATCTCGAAACCGCCGGCCTCGGCAGCGGTCGCCACGGCTTTGCCATCACCCTGCCCCACGCCGTAATTTCCCCCCAAACCGACCTCACCACCCTGCGACTGCGCCGCAGCGCCGACCAGCATCTTCTCTCCAGCGCCGCCACCACCCTGATCGATCACATCGCGCAACCCCAAGCAGCACAGCACTTCGCCTAACTCCGCCATGCTGACTGGCCGCCTCGATCAGGCCTGCCGCACGCGGATCAGCGGCTGGGCGCTCGATACCGCGCAACCGCACCACCCGCTCGCGCTGCTGATCACCGCCAACGGCACCCTGCTCGACCGCGTCATCGCCAATGTCCACCGGCCCGATCTGGTGCAAGCCGGCCTCGGCCCCGGCCCGCACGGTTTTGATTTTTTTCTCCCCGCCGGCCTGCCCGCCCATCAATCCCATCTGATCCGCGTCACCTGCGAGCGTGACGGCACCGAACTCGCCGGTTCTCCCGCCTTGATCGACCCCAGCACCCGCCTTGATGACGCCGCCGCCAGCCTCGCCGCCCTGGCAAACACCGCCGACACCCCAGCCGAAATAACCCACGCCATTCTGCTCCTCCGCCACGCCCTGAACCGCCAAATCGCCCGCCTCATCCCCACGACCGAACCACACGCATCCCCCCGCCGCGCCTTGGTCATCGATTCACAATTCCCCCGCCCCGCGCATAATGCTGGCGCCAACGCGATCACCGCGCATCTGCACGCCCTCACCCGCCTCGGCTATGAGGTGCATTTCGCCGCCGCCGACGCGCTGGCCGAGCCACCCGCCGCCATCCAAAGCATCACCCATCACGCCGCCACCATCGGCTCGATCGAAGAATTACTGGCCCACACGCCCCACCGGTTCGACCTGATCTATCTGCACCGCCTGACCATCGCCGCGCGCTACCTGCCGCTGCTGCGCCATCACTGCCCGAAGGCTCATATTGTCTATAATGTCGCCGATTTGCATCATCTGCGCCTGACCCGCGAAGCCGCAACGCTCGATCTCGCGCAACTCCTCCCGCGCGCCGCCGCCCTGCGCCGCACCGAACTCGCTTTGGCGGACGCCGCCGATGCCACCATCACCCACTCCACCGCCGAGGCCGCTCTGCTGCGCGCCGCCCTGCCGCACGCCAACATCCATTGCGTCCCCTGGCACGTGCCCCCAACCCCGCCAACCACCCGCCCGACCGTCGCAACCGCCCGCACCGCCATCGGCTTCATCGGCCATTTCGGCCACAACCCCAACCGGGACGCCGCCAGCCGCCTGATCCATGACATGCTCCCCGCTTTGCACCGCGCGAACCCCGCCATCCAATGCCTGATCGCGGGCAGCGCCATGCCAGTTTCGATCCGCCAGCACCAAGCCCCGAACCTCATGCTCCTGCCCGACCTGCCTGCGGGCGAAAATTTCTGGTCGCAACTGCGCCTCAGCGTCGCGCCGATGGCATTTGGGGCCGGCGTCAAAGGCAAAGTGCTCGATAGTCTTGCCGCCGGCATACCCTGCCTGATGTCACCCATCGCCGCCGAAGGCCTTTCGCTCCCCGCCGCGCTCAGCGATCTGATCGTGCCCGACCTCGCTGATTTCCCCGCCGCCATCCTCGACCTGTACGATCATCCCAAACGCCTCACCGCCCTCAGCCGTGCCGGGCGCGCCTATATCAACACGCACTGGTCGCAAGCCGCACAAGATCAAGCCCTGCGCGCCGCCTGCACCCCCTTGCCGAAATCCCGCCACCCCGATACGCAACATCTCCAGCATCCGGAGAACACCCATGAGCCGCATCATCCGCACCGACGCGAACGAAATCCTGTCCAAAGTCGTTGAATATCACGGCTTCATCTACACCCAGGGCGTCGTCGCGACCGACCCGACCGGCGACATCACCGCCCAAACCAGCGACATTCTCGCGCAAATCGACGCGCTGCTGGAAACCCACGGCACCGACAAAACCCGTCTGCTGCAAGCGCAAATCTGGCTCGCCGACATCAATGACCGCGCCGCTATG
>JBMFWT010000010.1:0-65019 GCA_049964975.1 Acidiphilium sp. | reverse complement strand
GGGGCTATGCCGCGACCTTACTCGATTCCGCCTGTGGCTGCGCGGTGCATTCCCAGCTGAGTGCGGCGCAAACCTATTCGACCTTGGAATTGAAAATTGCCTATCACCGGGCGTTGACCGCTGAAACCGGCATGGTGCGGGCCATCGGTTCGGTGGTGTCGATGGGGCGGCGGGCGGCGTTTGCCGAGGCGCGGCTGACCGATGCGGCGGGCAAGCTCTACGCGACCGCGACCTCGACATTGATTGTCATGGAGCGCTGAACCGGGGCGAATGCGGTGTTAGGGCGCATTTTGAATTGCCGCGCAAGGTTCGGAGTGCGTCGGGCTTGAGATGATGCTTTGCTTTGGCGTGTTGGCGCTGGAGCGTGATTGCTTATCGTCAATCTCGCTCTAGCCTCTGTTTGTCGATCAATTTCATTGGTTTAGCTCGAATCTGCCGATTCAACCTAGACCAATATTGATCTAATGGCTGGTGCCCGATCGGAGGGAGGGGAAATGATGCGGCCCGTGCAGGACCGGTTTACCGATGATGCGATGCGGCTTGCCGCTGTGCGGACGCGCGATGCGCGGGCGGATGGGCGGTTTTTCTATGCCGTCGTGACGACCGGTGTTTATTGCTATCCCTCCTGCGCGGCGCGCCCGCCGCTACCCCAGAATATCGCGTTTCATGCGACGCGGGAGGACGCGCAACGGGCTGGGTTTCGCCCGTGTCGGCGGTGCCGCCCGGATTTGCCGCCGCGTGCCGAGCGCGAAGCGGCGTTGATTGCGGCGTCGTGCCGGAGCATTGAGCGGTCGGAGCAGAAGCTGACATTGGCTGATCTTGCAAGGCGGGCCAAGATCAGCCCCTATCATTTCCACCGGATGTTTCGGCGCATCACCGGGGTGACGCCGCAGGCCTATGCGGCGGCGCATCGTCAAGCGCGGGTGCAGGATCAATTGGCCGAGGGGGCGGGCGTGACCGAGGCGATGTATCAGGCCGGGTTCAATTCATCCGGGCGATTTTACGAGGCGGCTGATGCGATGCTGGGTATGGCGGCTTCGCGCTATCGGGCGGGGGGCAAAGGCGAGAGCATTCGGTTCGCCTATGGTCAGTCCAGCCTTGGCGCGGTTTTGGTGGCGGCGACGGCGCGGGGCTTATGCGCGATTTTACTGGGGGCGGATCGGGCGCAGCTTTTGCACGAGCTTCAGCAGCGATTTCCCGAGGCCGGGCTTGCCGCCGCACCGCCTGATTTTGCGGCATGGGTGGATCAGGTGGTCGCTCTGGTGGATGAGCCGGGCCATGCGGCGCGCTTTGACCTGCCGCTCGATATTCGCGGGACGGCGTTTCAGCGTCTTGTTTGGCAGAAGCTGCGGGCGATTCCGGCGGGCGAGACGCGAAGTTATGGCGATATTGCTGCGGATATTGGCAAGCCCACCGCGTTTCGCGCGGTGGCACGGGCCTGCGGCGCTAATCCGTTAGCGGTGGCAATCCCCTGTCATCGGGTGATTGCGGCGCAAGGGGGTCTTGCGGGTTATCGGTGGGGGATTGAGCGCAAACGCGCCTTGCTCGCGCGCGAGAGCGGCGCGCACGGAGCGGCACCGATCAGGGATGCCAGCGTCGGAGCAAAAGCGCGTTTGAAACCACGGTGACGGAGGAAAACGCCATGGCGGCGCCGGCGATGACGGGGCTGAGTTGGCCCAACGCCGCGAGCGGGATGCCGATGGCGTTGAAGAAGAAAGCCCAGAACAGGCCTTGCTGGATTTTGCGGTAGGTGCGGCGCGAAATATCGAGCGCGGCGGCGACTAAAGCCGGGTCGCCGCGCATGAGGGTGATCCCCGCACTATGCATGGCGATATCCGAGCCGGTGGCCATGGCGATGCCGAGATCGGCGGCGGCCAAGGCGGGGGCGTCATTAACGCCATCGCCGACCATGGCGACGATGCGGCCCTGCGCGCGGAATTGGGCGATGGCATCGGCTTTTTGCGCGGGCAGGATTTCGGCCTTGACCTCGGTGATGCCGAGCGCGTGGGCGGCGATGGCGGCGCTGCCTTGGTTATCGCCGGTGAGCAGCACAACAAGCAGGCCGCGTGCGCGCAAGGCGGCGATGGCGGCGGGCGCTGTTTGTTTGATCGCATCGCCAAAGCCGATTAGCCCTAGCACGCGCGCTGTGCTGTGTGCGGGCGCGTCCCCGCGATCGATCAGCCAGGCGATGCTGCGGCCCTGCTGTTCCAGCGTTTGGGCGTTGGCGGTCAAGGCGCTGGGGATGGTGCTGAGATTTACGTTTAGGTCGTGGAGCAGACGGTTGCTGCCCAGTGCTATGGATTTTTGCGCCACCACGCCTTCAATGCCGCGCCCGGGCAGGGCTTGCAGCTTGGTTGCAACGGCGATGGGATTGTCTCCGTGGCGCGCGAGCACGGCTTTGGCCAGCGGATGATCGCTCCCGCGTTGCAGGGCGGCGGCGAGGCGGAGGATGGTCGCTGGATCGCTGCCCTCGGCGGCGTCAAGCGCCAGCACGGTGGGTTGGCCTTCGGTGAGGGTGCCGGTTTTATCGAAGGCGACGGTATCGACCAGCCGGGCGCGCTCAAGGGTTTCGGCGTCCTTGATCAGGATGCCGTGGGTGGCGGCGACGCCGGTTCCGGCCATGATCGCGGTGGGGGTGGCGAGGCCGAGCGCGCAGGGGCAGGCAATCACCAGTACCGCGACGGCGCTCAGGATGGCGTGTTCGAGCTGGCCATTGGTGAACCACCAGCCGAGCAGCGTAATCGCGGCGACGACCAGCACGGCGGGGACAAAGATGGCGGCGACCCGATCAACCAGTTTTTGGATGGGCGCTTTCGCGGCTTGCGCGTTTTCGACCAGCCTGATGATGCGCGCCAAGGTGGTTTCCGCGCCGATGGCGGTGGTTTCGATAAGTAATAAGCCATCGCCATTGATCGCGCCGCCGGTGACAGGGCAGCCGGGGCCTTTGGGCACGGGCACGCTCTCGCCGGTGAGCATGGATTCGTCGACGCTGCTTTCGCCTTCGCGCACCAGCCCATCGACGGCGATGCGCGCGCCGGGCTTGGCGATCACCAGATCACCCACCATCAGGCTTTCAACCGCGATATCGCGTTCGCGCCCATCGGGCAGGCGTTGCGTGGCGCGATCCGGGCGCAGCGCGGTGAGGGCTTGGAGTGCGGCGCCGGTTTGGCGTTTGGCACGCGATTCCAGGGTTTTGCCGAACAGGATCAGGGTGATGACGATGGAGGAACTATCGAAATAGAGTGCCGGTTGGCCCCCATCGATCCAGGCGCGGATCAGCAGAAACAGGCTCATGCCGTAGGCCGCGGTGGTGCCGAGGGCGACCAGCACATCCATGGTCGCGGCCCCGCCGCGCAGGGCTTTATAGCTCGCGCGGTAAAATCGGGCGCCGACCCAAAATTGTACCGGCGTGGCGAGCGCCAGGGCGGCCCAGCCGGGCAGGCCCAAGGGCAAGCCCGCGAGATGCGCGATCATGCTGAGCACTAACGGCGTGGTGAGGCCGGCACCGATCAAGAGTTGGATACGGTCGTGCCGGGCTTCTTGCTGGTGGCGGGCGGCTTCGGCGGATGGCGCGACTTTCTCGAGATCACGCGCGTCAAACCCAATTTTCTGCACGGCGGCGATGAGCGTTGCGGCATCAAGCCCCGCCCCGGTGATCTGCGCGGTTTCGGCGGCGAGATTGACCTGGGCTTGGGCCACGCCGGGCACGGCACGCAAAGCGCGCTCAACCCGGCCCGAGCAGGACGCGCAGGTCATGCCCTGAATCGCGAGATTAAGCTGGTCGGTGATCGAATAGTCGGCCATAGCGTGATCCTTTTGCACCGGGGATTTCTCTCCGGTGCGTCCTATGTAGGGATTGCCATCGTAGGAAGGTCAAGCTTGAGCCTGATGCGCTCACCGGGTTGGGTTGATCAGATATTTCGCTCCGGTGGCGCGCTGGGCGAATTTCGCGATGATCGCGGGGTCAAGCACGTCATGCAGTGTAATATGCGCGGTGTAGTGGCTGGCAAAAATATCGTGAAGATGATCGCGGATGAATTGGCGCATGCGCGCGATTTCCGCACCGCCTGCCGCTTGCAAATAGGGGGTCAGCAGCCAGCCGCCGACATTCCAGGAAAAGCCGAAACTGCGGGCTATTTCCGTGGGGCCGGTGTTCAGGCTGCCATAAATATAGACCTGCTTGTTCTGGGTGGTGCCATAGACGTTATAGGGTTTGCCGCGCCCGGCGGCGGTTTCCATGGCTTGCAGGATGTGCTGAGCCAAACGCCCGCCGCCAATGGCATCGAATGCGAGGTAGGCGCCGGTTTGCTCAATCGCCTGGGCGAGGGCGGCGGGGAAGTCCTCGGCGGTTGAATCGATGACATGGGTGGCGCCGATGCCGCGCAGCAAGGCGGCTTGGGCGTCGCTGCGCACAATATTGACCAGGGGGATGGCTTCGGCCTGGGTCAATTTCACCAGCATTTGGCCCAGATTGGAGGCGGCGGCGGTATGCACCAAGCCGGTGAAGCCTTGCTTGCGCATGGTGCCGATCATGCCCAAAGCGGTCATTGGATTGACGAAGCTCGACGCGCCCGCTTCGGCGCTGACGCCGGCGGGAAGCTCCAGGCAATCTTGCGCTTTGGCGCGCCGATATTGCGCATACATCTGCCCGCCCGCGAGGCTGACAATTTTGCCGAGCAAGGCTTGGGCGGCGGCGCTGGCGCCGGCGGCAACCACTGTGCCGGCCCCTTCATTGCCAATCGGCAGTGCCGTGCCGCGCCGTGCGGCGACCAGGCGTTGCAGATGCGGCGGGATGGGGGCCGAGGTGATGCCGCCTTCGGTGGTGAGTTGGGTGATATCGGCGACGCTGAGCAGCAGGCCGAGATCGGACGGGTTGATCGGGGTGGCTTCCACCCGAATGATCACCTCGTCATCGGCGGGTTGCGGCACCGGCACGGGGCGGATCGACAATTCGATCCGTCCGGCCTCGGTGACGGTTGAGAAAATCTGCAGGCCGGTCTCGGGCAGCGTATGGGTCATGATGGCTCCTGGCGTGGCTGGGATTTGAATGGGCTGGTGCTTGATCGCGATGACAGGCAGGTTGGTTGATGCGATTTGGTCATCAGTTAATCACTGCCTGAGGAGAGAGCAATAATGAGCGAGCGGGCAAAGCATGATCGGGCGGCGACGGTCGCGGTGATTGGGGCTGGGGATTTCATTGGGGCGGCGATTGCCAAGCGGTTCGCGGCAGAGGGCTATATTGTGTTCATCGGACGGCGCGACGGCGAGAAATTACGGCCCTTGCAGCAAGAAATTGCAGAAGCTGGCGGGCGGGTTGAGGCGCGGGCGCTCGATGCACGCGATGAGGCGCAGATGGTGGCGTTTCTAGCGGAGGCCGAGGCGATGGCACCGTTGGAATTGTGCATCTTCAATGTCGGCGCCAATGTCAATTTCCCGTTGGTTGACACCACCGCGCGAGTGTTTCGCAAAGTGTGGGAAATGGCCTGCTTTGCCGGATTTTTGGCCGGGCGCGAGGCGGCGCGGCACATGCTGCCTCGGGGCCGAGGCTCAATTTTTTTCACCGGTGCGACGGCTTCGTTGCGCGGTGGGGTGGGTTATGCGGCTTTTGCCAGCGCCAAATTTGGGCTTCGCGCTGTCGCACAGTCAGCCGCGCGCGAATTGGGGCCGCACGGGCTTCATGTGGCGCATTTGGTGATTGATGCTGGCGTGGATACGGCCTGGGTGCGCGAGCGGATGCGGGCGCGCGGCGGTGAGGCGGCGGTGGCGGCGATTGAGCCGAGGCAGTTGATGCGTCCGCAAGCCGTCGCGGACGCGTATTGGGCGCTGCATTGTCAGCCGATCGATGCGTGGACGTTCGAGCAGGAAATCCGCCCGTTCGCCGAGCCGTGGTAGCGGGCTATAGGGTCGCAACCGAGGTGAGGGCCGCCTTCACCCGCGCCGGGCGGAAGGGTAATTGGCGGAGCCGCGCGCCGGTGGCATCGAACACCGCGCTCGCAATGACCGCGGCGGTCGGGCAGGTGGCGGGTTCGCCCGCGCCGTGGCTGGGATAGTTCGGGTCGTTATTGACGAGAACGACCTCGATACTGTCGGGCACTTGGTCAAAGCGCAGGATTGGGTAGCCGACCCAATCCCGGCTGGTGACATTCGCATGATCGAACGTCACTTCCTCATGCAAGGTGCGGCTGAGTGATTGAATGACATTGCCTTCGACCTGATTGCGAACCCCATCCGGATTGATCACCAGGCCGCAATCCTGCGCCACCACCACGCGGGTCACGTGGATGCGCCCGGTGGCGGGATCGACCACCACATCGGCGATGGTGGCGACGCGGGTATCATCGCGATTGACCCAGGCGATGCCGCGCCCTTGGGCGGGCTTGCCGTCTTGCGGCTTTTTGCCGTGCGCGGGGCGGGGCTGCCAGCCATAATGCGCGGCGGCGGCGCGCAGCACCGCGATGGCACGCGGGTCTTTCAGATGATCGAGCCGGAATTGCAGCGGGTCGGTTTGGGTGGCGGCGGCCAGCTCGTCGATAAAGGCTTCCATGGCGAAGGTGGTCTCGAATTGTGCTGGTGAGCGCAGCCAGGCGGTGCGCAGCGCGACCTTGCCTTCATCATGGCCGGTGATCCGGGCATTGGGAAAATCATAGGCGTAGGTGACCGCTGGTGAGCCATGACCGATGGCGCCGACGCGGTTGGGATGACCGATCAAGGCGCAGGCGATTAGCGTGGTATCGCCCAGTGTCGGCACCCACATATGATGCTTCCAGGCGGTGACCTTGCCGGCGGCATCGATGGCGGCTTCGAGATCCTGCACGATGGGTGGGCCTTTCGGCTCCCAGCCATGCTCATCCCAGCGCATCCATTGCACGCGCACCGGCTTGCCCACGGCTTGCGACAGGATCGCCGCATCCGCCACCGCATGATCAAGCCCGTTGCGGCCATAGGCACCGGCGGCCTCGAACCAACGGATTTCGAGTTGGTCGGGGTTCATCTCGAGCAGTTTAGCGATATCGTGGCGGTCTTGATGCGGCATTTGGGTGCCGGACCAAAAAATCGCGCGCTCGCGGGTGACATCGGCAATGGCGCAGGAGGGGCCGATGGAGCCATGCATTTGGAACGGGCTTTGGAAGCTTGCTTTCAGCACGCGCGGCGCGCCCGCCATGGCTTGATCCACCGCGCCGCGCTCTAACACCACCGCCTCTTGGCCGGGGGCTTCGCGCACGGTGGTTTCCAGCGCCGCCATGGTGGGCAGACCTTGCCAATTTGACCATTTGGCAGCGTAGGCCTGCGGATTTTTCGGGTGGAGCACTGAGCCTAGAATTTTGGCGGCGGTAATCGCGCCCCATTCGGTTTCGCACACCACGCCGAGGAAATTATCGCGGCGGACCAGTTGCACGAAGCCTGGAACCTGCTTGACCGCGCTGTCATCGACGCTGATCAATTGGGAATGCACGCCATAGGGCCGCACCACGCGGCCATGCAGCATGCCGGGTAGTTTGACATCCTGCACATAGGTGAACGCGCCGGTGACCTTGGCGGGAATGTCCTTGCGCGGGATCGATTGACCAACCACGCGATAGTGTTTTGGGTTTTTCAGCTTGGCGTGTGGTGCGACTTGCATCGCAAAGCCCCGCCCCGTGGCCCCGATGGTGACATCAAGACGCTGGCCGGCGACGAGCGTGCCATAGGCGATGCGGCGATGCGGCGCGCCTTTGACCATGAAAAAACCATCCCGCGCCTCGATCAGGTCGGGATGGGTGGCGAAATGCGCGGCGGCGCGCGCCATCAGCGCGGCACGCCCGGCGGCGGCGGCGGCGCGGATTTGCGGGCCAGCATAGCGAATGGTCAGCGAGCCATAGGTTGGCCCTTGATCGACGGTTTCGGAGGTCGTGCCCATCACCACGCTCAGCCGATCAATCGGGAAATCAAGCTCCTCGGCGGCGATTTGCGCGAGGGCGGTTTGCGCGCCGGTACCGACATCCACCTTGCCGGTGAACAAGGTTGCGGTGTTATCCGGATGCACGGCGAGCCAGGCATAGAGCTTGGCGGCATCGGGCGGTGGCGCTGCGGTGGCGATGCGGCTGGCGCTCTTGGTCATGTCGCTGCGCGCCAGCAGCGGGAAACTCACCACCATGCCGGTGGCAAAGCCGAGCATGTCACGGCGGCTCAGCCGCAATTTTGCACCCGCGCTCATGGCGTGGCGCCTGTTGGGATTTGAGGTTGGGTGATCCGCTCAACGGCGCGCAGAATCCGCAGATGAGTGCCGCAGCGGCATAAATTGCCCTGCAAGGCGGCCTTGATCTCATCGCGCGTGGCGTGCGGGTTGCGGGTGATCAACGCTTGGGCGGTCATGATCATGCCATTGAGGCAATAGCCGCATTGCGCGGCTTGCTCATCGATAAATGCCTGTTGCAGCGCGTTTGGCTTGCCGCCGACGCTGAGCCCTTCGAGGGTGGTGACCTGATGGCCGATGGCGGCGGTGAGCGGGGTGACGCAGGCATGCACCGCCACGCCATCAATCAGCACCGCGCAGGCCCCGCATTCTGAGAGGCCGCAGCCGAATTTCGGCCCGTGCAGGCCGAGATTATCGCGCAAGGCATAGAGCAGCGGCGACGTCGGGTCAGCCTCGATTGGGTGGGTTTGGCCGTTGATGGTGAGTATGATCGGCTTGGTCATCCGCAGCGCTTTCAATGGGTATTTGCCGGAAGAGATTGGGTTGGGTGGCGCGAAAGCAAGCGATGGCGACCGACCGCGTGACAATCACCCGCGTGACAATCACCCGCTTGACAATCATCGGCGCGCGGATCAGCGGCGGGCGCGGCGGTGCCACGCGCGCAGGAGCGGCAGGGTGACCATGCCGCCCGCAATGTCCGGGCAGGGATGATCCGGATCGCCGAGATGATCGACCACGTGCAGGGCCGGGGCAAAATTTTGACCATCGGTGTAGGGGCTGCGGGTAATGATGCAGGCGAGGCCGGCGGCGCGGGCGGATTCGAGGCCGTTGCGGGAATCTTCAATGGCGAGGCAGGCGGCGGCGGGCAGACCAAGCTGGTCGAGCGCCAAATGATAGACATCCGGGGCGGGTTTTTTCGCAGCGACTTGATCGCCCGCCGCGATGGCACCGAACCAGCTCAGCGCGTCGGGGGCGAAGGCGGCGAGCAACGCATCGACATTCGGCCGGCTGGTGGTGGTGGCAATCGCGCAAGCCAGCCCGGCGGCGCGCGCTTGGGCGATCAGGCGCAGAATGCCAGGGCGCGGGGCGATGGCCCCTTCGGCCATGCGGCGGGTGTAGAGGGCGGTTTTGGCGGCGTGCAGGGCGGCGATTTGCGCGGCGGGGAGGGCTGGGCGGCCCCCGAATCGCTCGATGAAATAGGCAATGCGCTCTTTGCCGCCGGTCACGCCGAGCAGGTCGCGATAGAGCGGCTGCGACCAGGACCAATCAAGCCCGGCTTCGGCAAAGGCGGCATTGAAGCAAAGCCGGTGCAGCTCCTCGGTTTCGGCCAAGGTGCCATCGACATCGAAAATCAGGGCTTGGAGATCGTCCATGCTGGTTGGTTTTCCATGGCCTCATGCTGCGCGCAAGCAAAATCGATCATCGCCGGAATGGCGGGCGATGGCGCGGTGGCGGGGGTCAAAGCGAGATGGCGGGTCATCGCTGCCGGATCGAGGGTGAGGCCGGTGATCGCTTCACGGAGGGCAGCGAACGCGCCGCTGGCGGTGAGCATCAGCTCCGGCCACACGGCCTGTTCGCCCTGCCAGGCACCGGCAGCGCGCTCATGCTCCTGCGGGATCGCGCTCAGCAGGGTCGCGGCGAGATGCGGGGCGCGCAGGGCGGCGGCCCGCACCGTAATCGACAAGGTCGGATTATGCTTATGCGCCATGGCCGAGGAACCGCCGCGCCCCCGCGCGCTCGGTTCGGCGAGTTCGGCAATTTCCGGCTGCATCAGGAGCGAAATATCGGTCGCGATTTTGCCAAGGCTGCCCAGCCCGGCGGCGAGCGCGCAGCCCAGACGCGCCAGCGGGGCGCGGCGTGTGTGCCAGGGCAGGCCGCCCGGTGGCAGGGACAGGGCGGCGGCGAAGGCGGCGATGAAGCGGGGGGCGTCAGCGCCCAACCCATCCCGCGTGCCCGCCGCACCGCCGCATTGCAGCGTCAGCGCGTCGGCGGCGGCTTGGCGCAGCGAGGCGCGCATATCGGTGATCAGGGCGAGCCAGGAGGCGGCTTTTAACCCCATGGTGCTGGGCAGGGCGGGTTGCAGCAGGGTGCGCGCCAGGATCGGCGTGGTGGCGTAACGGCGGGCCAGCGCCACCAGCGCCGTCCCCATGACCGCCGCATCCGCCTCCAGGAGCGACAAACCGTGGCGAAGCTGGAGGACCAACGCAGTATCGATAATGTCCTGTGAGGTGCCTGCGCGATGGACGGCCGGCGCGTGATCGGGCACCCGCGCCCGCAGCCAGGCGACCAGCGGGATAACGATGGTGCCGGCATGAGCGCCTTGGGCGGCGAGGGTTTCGCAATCGAGTGCGTTGGCATCGCAGGCGGCACAAATTGCGTCGGCGGCGGCTTGGCTGATCAGGCCGAGGGCGGCGTTGGCGCGCGCCAGCCCGGCCTCCACATCGAGCAGGGCCTGCGCACCGCCCTGCGCCTCGAAAATGGCGCGCATCGGTTTGGTGGCTGCCATCTGGTTGGGCAGTGGCAGCATCGCGGTCAGACCCGTTCGAGCAGGAGGGCAATGCCTTGACCGACGCCAATGCACATGGTGGCCAAGGCGCGTTTGCCGCCATGGGCTTCCAGGGCGCGCAGGGCGGTGCCGGCCAGCCGCGCGCCGGAGGCACCGAGCGGGTGGCCCAGCGCAATCGCCCCGCCATGCGGGTTGACCCGGGGATCATCATCGGCGAGGCCGAGGCGGCGGGTGACGGCGAGGGCTTGGCTCGCGAAGGCCTCGTTCAGCTCGATCACGTCGATCTCGCGGAGCGACAGGCCGGTGCGCGCGAGCAGTTTTTCGGTGGCGGGTGCGGGGCCGATGCCCATGATCCGGGGGGCGACGCCCGCTGTTGCCATGCCGATGATCCGGGCGCGCGGGGTCAGGCCATGGGCCTGCGCGGCTTCGGCTGAGGCGATCAGCAGGGCAGCGGCCCCATCATTGACGCCTGAGGCATTGCCGGCGGTGACGGTGCTCATGCCTGAGTTGGGGCTGCGGAACGGGGTTTTGAGTTTGCCAAGCCCCTCCAGCGTGGTGTCCGCCCTTGGATGTTCATCGCTGTTGACGATGATATCGCCCTTGCGCCCGGGGATTGTGACCGGGGTGATTTCGCCCGCGAAAAACCCGGCTTGCTGGGCTGCCGCGCATTTCATTTGGCTGCGATAGGCGAATAAATCCTGGTCGGCGCGGCTGACTGCGAATTCGGCGGCCACATTTTCGCCGGTCTCCGGCATCGAATCGACGCCATAGTGCGCGCGCAGCACCGGGTTGATGAAGCGCCAGCCAATCGTGGTGTCATACAGCTCGTTGCTGCGGCTGAATGCCTCCTGCGCCTTGGGCATCACGAACGGCGCACGGGTCATGCTCTCCACACCGCCTGCGAGGATCAATGAGGCCTCGCCGGTGCGAATCGCACGGGCGGCGGTGCCCACGGCATCCAGGCCCGAGCCGCACAGCCGATTGATCGTGGCGCCGGGAATTTGCTCGGGCAAGCCCGCGAGCAGCACCGCCATGCGCGCGACATTGCGGTTATCCTCGCCGGCCTGGTTGGCGCAGCCGAGCAAGACCTCGTCGATCGCCGAGGGATCGAGCTTGGGATTGCGCGCCTGCAAGGCTCGCAGCGGGATGGCGGCCAGATCATCGGCGCGCACACTGGCCAAAGCGCCGCCATAGCGGCCGAACGCTGTGCGGATATAATCGCAAATGAAAGCCTCGCGCATGGGTCAGAACTCCAGAAAGACGGTTTCGGCGGCGCCTTGCAGGGCGATATCGAGATGGTAATGGCCGGGGCCGATGGCTTGGGCGATCAAGGTTGCGCGCCGGGAGGGCGGCTCAATCAGCGCTAGGATCGGGTCGGTCGCATTCAGCGGTTCGCCTGCGAAATAGAGCCGGGTGAAGAGCGGCTTGAGCAGCCCGCGCGCGAGGATGGCGAGGCCGCAATGCGGGGCTTGCGGCGTATTGCCGCGCGCACCGGCTGGGCCGGGCAGCGGACTTGGTTTCAGGGTCACGAACCGGAATTGGCCCGCCGCATCGCACGCGGCGCGCCCAAAGCCGGGGAAAATGGCGGACCGCGCGGGGGCGGCTTGGAATAATTCGATGGCGGCATCGCTCACCGGCGCGTCGTTGCCATCGGTCAGCCGGCCCGAGAGGGTGATAATGTCGCCCTGGGCGCCAAAGCGGGTCAGGTCGGACCAGCTTGGATCATCGATCAGGTGCCAATAGGGGCCGATCGTTTGGCTCGCGGTCGGGATCACGCGCTATCCTCCATCGGGGTGGCGGCGCGGCCACGGAGCGTGATGTCAAACCGGTAGCCGAGTGCGTGGTGCGGTTCGGTGACCGCGAGATCGAACGCGGCAATCAGGCGCGCTCGTGCGGCTGGATCGGGGGTGGCGAGAAAAATCGGGTCGAGGGCCAGCAGCGGATCGCCGGGGAAATACATTTGGGTGATCAGCCGGGCGGCAAAACCGGCCCCGAACAGCGAGAAATGGATATGGTTGGGCCGCCAGGCATTGGCGTGATTGCCCCAGGGATAGGCCCCGGGCTTGATCGTGATGAAGCGATAGCTGCCGTCCTGATCGGTAAATACCCGGCCATTGCCGTGGAAATGCGGGTCGAGCGGGGCGTCATGCTGGTCATGGGCGTGGTCATAGCGCCCGGCGGCATTGGCCTGCCAGATTTCGATCATGGTGTGGGGCACGGGTCGTCCGGCTTCATCGCGCACCTGGCCGGTGACGATGATGCGTTCGCCCAGGGCGGCACCGCCATGATGCTGGGTCATGTCGATGACCGGCGCGAACCGCTCCGGCGCGAAATCCGGGCCGGTGGTTTCGGTGAGTGTGTGGGGAATGGTGATCGGCGCGTGGCGCGGGCTGCGCAGGATTGTGCTGCGATAGGAAGGGTCGAAATGCGGCGGTTGGGTGTCGGGTGCCAGCGGATCGAACGCGATGGGAATGGGTGTGGGCATGGGTGTGGTGGCGTTGGGGCACATGGGGCTTCCTCGGCGTGCTGGTCGTTATGCGCTGGGATAGCAGTGCGCCGGGGCTTCAAGCAACACGGGTGCCGGCGCGCCAGACGGCGCGGATCACCGGCATGTCGTGATGCAGGCGCACCTGCACCAGATCCGCCCGCAAACCGGGTGCCAGCCTGCCGCGATCCGCAAGCCCAACCATGGCGGCGGGCCCGGCGCTGATCAGGGCGATGGCGGCGGGCAGCGCGACGACGCTCTGGGTGACGCAGGCAAACGCCGCTTCGATCATGGAGGCGGGCACGTAATCGGAGGCGAGCGCGTCGATCAGGCCGGCGCGCACCAAATCGAGCACCGCGACATTGCCGGAGTGCGACCCGCCGCGCACGATGTTGGGCGCACCGCCGATGGTGGTGATGCCGTGCGTGCGTGCGCACGCGGCGGCCTCCTCGGTGACCGGGAATTCCGCGATGGCGATGCCATCACGATGATTATCGATCACCTCCGCGAGTGTGCGATCATCATGCGAGGCGACGGGAATGCCATGATCCCTGGCCCGGTTCAGCACCGCTGCGCGATTGGGCAGGGTCCAGCGGGCGCGGCTTTGCTGGAGCTGTTCGATCATCGCGGTGATGGCATCCGGGTGATGGCCTTCGCTGGCGCGCATCTGCCGGTATTTCTCGATATCGGCATATTGGCCGACGCCGGGGCTGTGATCCATCAGGCTGATCAGCCGCACCAGCTTGTCGGTGATCGCGGCGTCAAGCAGGTCCAGCATCATTGGCGAGGGCAATTCGCAGCGCAAATGCAAAAAATGGTCGGCCTTGAGCAGATGGGTGCCGGTTAGGGCGGCGAGGTCGCGCTGGCCATCGAGGAATGTTTGCAGGCGCTCTTTTTCAAACCCGATATCGCCGAGGCACAGAGCATCGAACACGGTGGTCACGCCGGCGACGGCGCATTGGGCGTCATGCGCGAGCAGCGCCGAGCGGGAGGGCCAGCGCGCATTGCTGCGCGGCAGGACTTGGCGTTCGAGATTGTCGGTGTGCAGATCGATGATGCCGGGGATCAGAAAATCCCCCTCGCAATCGATCCCAGCACCGCCATGGCCGGGTTCGATGGTGGCGATCACCCCATCCTCAACCGTGAGATGTCCGGCGATGATATGGTCGGGGAGCACGATCTGCGCGTTGGTGAGGATCATCATGCGGGCGCTGATAGCGCAATTTCGACGGGCGAGCGAGGCTGCGCTCTGGCTTGGCGCTCGAAGGCTGGTGCCTGAATTGTCATGAAAAAATCATGCCGGTCCGCACCGCGCCGTGCTTTATCGCCCCAGCAATGATGGAACAGCCATGATGGGCGAATCGCTGCCGTCGGCACTGTCCGAGCGGGAGATGGGCCGGGCGATGGGTGCGCTGATCGCAGCACGGCCGGTGCGGGTGCATTTTGTGTATTTCGATGCGGGCGGCGGCCATCGCAATGCGGCGATGGCGCTGCGGGCGGTGATTGGCGAGCGCTATCCGCACTGGCAGGTCGATTTGGTTAATTTGCAAACGCTGTTGGAGCCGGTTGATCCGGTGGCGCGGATCACCAAGCGGCGCATTTCCTCCGAGGATGTGTATAACGGGTTGCTGAAGCGTGGCTGGACTTACGGGTCGCTGCCAATGCTGCGCGGTTTGCAGGCCGGGATTCGCCTGCAAGCGCCCCGGCTGGAGGCGGTGCTTGATGCGTATTGGCAAAGCCAGGATGTTGATTTGGTGGTGTCATTGATCCCCAACTTCAACGCGGTGCTGTTTCGCTCGCTGCGGCGCGCCCATCCCACGGCCCCCTATGTCACCATCATGACCGATCTGGCAGATCGCCCGCCGCATTTTTGGCAGGAGCCACAGGATCAGTTCATTATTTGCGGGAGCGAGCGCGCGGTTGAGCAGGCGCGGGCGATGAAGTACCCGCCGGAGCGGATCATGCAGGTGTCCGGCATGGTGCTCAAGCCCGGCTTTTACGCGCCGGCGCCACAGGACCGGCGGGCTGAGCGCGTGAAGCTGGGGTTGGACCCGACGATGCCGACCGCGTTGGTGATGTTTGGCGGCAATGGGTCAAAGGCCGCCCGCTTGATTGTGCGCAAGCTGGCGCAGGTGCCGTTTCCGGTGCAGTCGATTGTGATGTGTGGCCATAATCAACGGCTTGTGGCGCAGCTTGCTGGTATTGATCGCTGCTGCGCGATTGGTTTTACCGATCAGGTGCCGCATTACATGCGGTTGGCCGATTTCTTTATTGGCAAGCCGGGGCCGGGCAGTATCAGCGAGGCGCTGCATTGCGGATTGCCGGTGATTATTGAGCGCAATCGCCGGACAATGCCGCAAGAGACCTATAATGCTGATTGGGTCGCGACCCATCGTGTCGGTCTGGTGGTGAAAAGCTTTCGCGATTGTCCGGCGGCGGTGACGAGTTTGTTTGAAGGGCGGCGTTTGGAAAGGTTTCGGATTCACGCACGACGTTTACAAAACCATGCCTTGTTTGAAATCCCCACCAAATTGGCGAAAATTCTTTATTTTGACGCTTAGGTTGTTGACTTAAGCGTTAGGGCGATTAGAGGTGGTGGGAATATTTTATTTGGGAATGATACCAAAAAAATGTTGAATTCCATTTTTTCGGCGAGGCGAATCGATTCGATTTGTTGCAGGCTTTGGCGTCGATTCTCACGATTTCAATGAGATCCATTCTTCGACCCCATGTTAACTTACCAATCGTTAATAGTAATGCGGCTTGGCCAGAGCGGTTTGTGGGCTTGACACGCAAATCTTTAAGAAAAATTTAGGAATATACAACGCAAAAGTGTGGACGAACCATGGGGTTTTTTGATATCCAAAGGCCTTAGGGATCGATTCGATTCGTTTAATTTTCATTCATGTGATGGCGGGTGAGTTATGGGTTTAATATTGGCGTCTAACGCAAGTCTTCTTGAGGAAGCGCAAAAAAACCGTGGCGAGCGCCGGAAAGAGGCGCGTAGCCGCGTGCTTGGGTCGGCCAAGTTGATTTTCGGCGGGTTCAGTAAATCGATTTTCGATTGTGTTATTGTCGATCGGTCGCAAAGCGGACTTCGCGTGCAATTGGGATCGACTCATATTCTGCCGAACGAGTTAACGGTTGAGTTTTCCAACGGCACGCGGCGGTTGGCGCGGCTTGTTTGGGCGTCTTGCGCCGAAGTGGGTCTGGAATTTGATCGCGGGTTTGTTTGAACCCGTTCGCTACTTGGGTTTGAGATTGATTTACTTTGATTTTGTTGTTGGTGACGTTTTGTTAGGTCTCCAGCCGTTAGTCGATTCGCGTTAGTTTTTTGTTGGGTGTGATCTGCGCGCACTTGCGCTGCGGGAGCGATTTGCGCCACCATTGAGGCTTGCAGGAGCAAGTCATGTCGCAGGATCATTATCATCGTTTCGCGGCCAGCCATCACCACGCCCCCCATAATGCGCGGCGCTTAAATCGGCTGGATGATCAAGAGCCGGTGACGCTGAGCCTCTACGTCAAGCCCCGCGAGCATGCGGCGGAGCCAGATGTGCTGACCGCGCGCGAAGCCGCACACGCGCCGGATGTGGCCGCGATTGCTGCGTTCGCCGCCCAGCACGGGTTGACGGTGATTGAAGCGGATGCGCGGCGTCGGCTGATCCGGCTCAGCGGCAGCGCCGCGTTGATGCGCACGGAATTCGGTGCCGATTTGCATTGGTATGAGGGCGCAGAAGGCCGATTCCGGGCCTATATCGGTGCTTTGCACCTGCATGAGAGCATCGCGCCGATTGTTGAATCGGTGCTGGGCTTGGATACGCGGCCTGTTGCATCGTCCCGTTTGCAGCGCCTTGCCCCTGGGCAGAGTGTTGCGGCCTATTTGCCGCGCCAGATCGGCGCGTTTTATGGCATTCCCACCAACCCGACCGGGGCGGGCGAATGTATCGCGATTATCGAGCTGGGCGGCGGATTTCATCAGAGCGACATTACCGCCGCGTTCGGCGCGATGGGCCTGACACCGCCAAGCGTGATCGCGGTCAGTGTTGATGGGGCCACCAACGCGCCGAGCACGCCGAATGGGGCGGATGGCGAGGTGGGGCTTGATATCCAGGTTGCCGGGGCGATCGCGCCGGGTGCCAAGCTCGCGGTGTATTTCACGCCCAATACCGATGCGGGGTTTGCCGATGCGATCAGTTTCGCGGCGACCGATGCCACCAATCGCCCCTCGGTGATGTCGATCAGTTGGGGGTCGCCCGAGGAAAATTATTCCACCCAGGCGCGCACCACCCTCAATACCGCCTTGCAGGATGCTGCTGCTGCGGGGCTGACGGTCACGGTGGCGGCGGGCGATAATCTGGCGACCGATGGGGTGAATGATGGCGCAGTGCATGTCGATTTTCCGGCTTCCAGCCCGTTTGTGGTGGCGTGTGGCGGGACTAGCCTGACGGTGAGCGGCGGTGCGATAACCGCTGAGGCGGTTTGGAATAGCGGCAGCACTGGCACCGGTGGCGGTATTTCAACCTTATTCCCGGTCCCCGCCTATCAGAGTGCGGTGACGCTGCCGCGCAATGTGAGCACCGGCCAGGCCGGGCGGGGCGTGCCGGACATAGCGGGCGATGCCGATCCGGCGACGGGCTATCAGGTGACGGTGGATGGCCAGAGCTTTGCGGTGGGCGGCACCAGCGCGGTTGCGCCGCTGTGGGCGGGGTTTTTCGCGCTGGTCAATCAGGCGCGCGGCAAGAGGCTTGGTCAGGCGAATTCAGCGCTCTATGCGCATCAGGCGGCCTTGCGCGAGATCACCACGGGCAACAATATGCCCGCCGGTACCACGCTGGGCTATAATGCTGGCCCGGGCTGGAACGCCTGCACCGGGCTGGGCGTGATGCGCGGAGCGGCGCTGTTTGCGGCCCTCATCGCGGCTTGATCCACTACTGGAACTCTAGCCGATCGCGCGCGGCATCAAGGCCCGCTTTCGCGCAAGCCTCGTCCGTATGGCCTGAAGGCGTGCCCGCGACGCCGATGGCACCATAGAACACGCCACCCACCTCAATCGGCACGCCGCCGCCGGCAAATACCAAATGCCCGCCAGTGGTGGCGAGCGAGGCGTAGCGATGGGTTTGCTCAAGCACGGTTCCGGCCTTGTTGAACATCGCGCTGGTATAGGCCTTGTCGATGCTCAGCCGCAGCGCCAGCGGTGAGGCGAGGCTGTCGCGCAGCGAGACTTGCGGCACACCATCGCGATCCACCACGCTGGCCGCCACCTCATAGCCACGCTGGCGGCAATCCTTGATCGCGGCTTGCGCCATGATGAGGGCGGTGCCCATGGTCAGCCGGGCGATGGTCAGGCTGGGTGGCTTGTGGGCTGCGGCGCTGCCGATCCACGCGCTGTCGAGCAAGGCGGGCAAGAGCGCTAGCGATACGATGCCAATCCGGTGGATTTTCATGGTGTTGCTCCGCATTTTCTGGTGGATTGCCCCGCGCGGCGCATCATCCGCGCCCGAGCAGCGGCATGGCGAGGGGCAGCATGATGGCTTCCAGCATGTTGATCCCGTCCGGTAGGCTCGCCATCAGCACCGCCGCACGGGCGACCTCGGCGGCTGGCATCAGCCCCTCAGCGGCGCGCACCGCCTCGGCGTCTGGCCAAATCTCGCTCTCGGTATTGCCGGGATGCAGGATCGACACGGCGATGCCGTGGGCGCGGCCATCGAGCGCCATGGCGCGGGTCATGCCCTCAAGGGCGAATTTCGAGGTGGTGTAGGGCACGGCGTTACGCCGGGGCACGCGGGCGGAAACCGAGCCGATATTAATGATCCGCCCGGATTTCTGGGCTTTCATGATCCGAAAGGCGCGTTGCGCGCAGGCGAAGGACGCGGTGACATTGACTTCCATCACCGCCGCAAAATCCTCCACATCGAGGTCTTCGGTGCGCTTGGCGGTGGCCCGGCCAGCATTATTGACCAGAATATCCAATCGATCCGCGAATAGCCGCGCCGCTTCGGCGAACAGGGCGGCGCGGTCGGCTTCGCGGGTGATGTCGGCGGTGAAGGCGTGCCCGTTGGGCCCGATTCGGGACGCCGCCTTGGCGAGTTTTGCGCCATCGCGACCGCAAATCAGCACGCTACAGCCTTCGGCGGCGAAGGCACGGGCGATGCCAAGCCCGATGCCACCGCCGCCGCCGGTAATCAGCGCCGTCTTGCCCGCGAGCAATCCGGTCATGCGGCCTACGACGCCTGGGTGACGAATTTGGTCGTCAAATAGGCGTCGATGGCTTCGGCGCCGCCTTCCCAGCCAATCCCGCTATCCTTCATGCCGCCGAATGGCGTTTCCGGCAGGGCGATGCCGTGATGGTTGATCGAGATCATGCCGCTTTCAATCCGGTGGCCGAGTGCGGTGACGGTTTTGGTCGAGCGCGTATAGGCATAGGAGGCCAGCCCGTAATCCAGCCGGTTGGCTTCGGCGATGGCTTCATCGAAGGTCGAGAACCGGTTGACCAGGGCGAGCGGGCCGAACGGCTCTTCATTCATCGCGCGTGCGCTGGTCGGCACGTCGGTCATCACCGTTGGCTGGAAGAAATAGCCCTTATTGCCAATGCGCGCGCCGCCGGCGGCGATTTTGCCGCCATGCTTCTGGGCATCGGCGATCAAGCCCTCGATAGCGGGGATGCGGCGTTCATTGGCGAGCGGGCCCATGGTTGAGCTGGGGTCCAAACCGTCCCCGACCTTGATTTTGGCGACCGCGCCGAGGAAGCGTTCCATGAAGCCGTCATAGACCGAATCTTGCACCAGGAACCGCGTGGGTGCCACGCAAACCTGTCCGGCGTTGCGGAATTTGTTGGCCGCGAGGATTTTGGCGGCAGCATCCAAATCCGCATCCTCGAACACGATGGCTGGGGCGTGGCCGCCAAGCTCCATGGTGGCGCGCTTCATATGTTTGCCCGCGAGGGCGGCCAGATGCTTGCCCACGGCGGTGGAGCCGGTGAACGAGATTTTGCGCACGGCGCGGTGCGGGATCAGATATTCCGAGATTTCCGACGGCACACCGAACACTAGGTTCAGCACACCCGGCGGCAGCCCGGCATCGGCGAAGGCGCGCACCAATTCTGCGCAGGAACCCGGTGTTTCTTCCGGGCCTTTCAAAATCACCGCACAGCCGGCAGCGAGACCGGCAGAGACTTTGCGCACCGCCTGGTTGATCGGGAAATTCCAGGGCGTGAAGGCGGCGACAATGCCCAGCGGTTCTTTGACCACGAGTTGATAAATGCCATCCGCGCGGGCCGGGATCACCCTTCCATAGGTGCGCGGGGCTTCTTCGGCGAACCATTCGATGACGTCGGCGGCCAGCATGGTCTCGCCTTTGGCTTCGGGCAGGGTTTTGCCTTGTTCCATGGTCATGATTCGGGCAATCGCGTCGGCCCGCTCGCGGATCAGGCCGGCGGCTTTGCGCATGATTTTGGCGCGGGCCTGCGGGCTGGTTTTACGCCACACCGCAAAACCGGCCTCAGCAGCGTCGATAGCGGCGTCCAGATCAGCGCGCTCGGCGTGGGCGAGCGCGCCGATTTTTTCCTCGGTCGCCGGATTGATAATGTCGATGGTCCGGCCTGATTGCGCAGGCACCCAAGTGCCGCCGATATGCAGCATGACGTCTTGATACATGATTTGCTCCGTTCCGTGTGATGAGATGATCGAGGATAAAACCTTATATGGTTGCGAGCACGCGCCGGAGAATAGCAAACATGGCGTCGAGCTGATCTTCGCTGGTGATGAACATGGGCGAGAAAATCACCGTATCGCCGGTGACCCGCAGCACCAAGCCTTCATCGAAACAGCGGCGCATCACGGCGAATCCGCGGGCGCCGGGGCTGGCACCGGGGGCAAGATCGGCGGCGCCGAGCAGGCCGTAGCCGCGCGTATCGACCACGCCGGGCAGCGATGCCAGATCGGCAATCCGGGCCAGGAAGCTCGGCGAGAGGGCGGCGGCGCGGGCAAATAAATCCTCATCGCGATAGATTTTCAGCGTCGCCAACGCCGCCGCACAGGCCACGGGGTGCGCCGAATAGGTGTAGCCGTGGAAAAATTCGATGGCATCCGGCCCGGCGACATCGAAAATCGCCTGCTGGATTTCCTCGCGCACGGCGATCGCCGCCATCGGGATATTGCCGTTGGTGATCGCCTTGGCCATGGTGAGGATATCGGGCGTCACGCCAAAGGCTTGGGCGGCGAAGGGATGGCCGGTGCGCCCGAACCCGCAAATCACCTCATCGAAAATCAGCAAAATGCCGTGCTTGTCGCAAATGGCGCGCAGGCGCTGCAAATACGCCACCGGCGGCACCAGAATGCCGGTCGAGCCGGCGATGGGCTCGACGATGCAGGCGGCAATCGTGTCCGCGCCGTGCAGATCGATCAGGCGTTGCAAATCATCCGCGAGATCAAGGCCGCCATGCGGGCCTTGGCCGATGATATGGCGATTTTCCGGGATGTGGGTATGGCGCATATGCGCAACGCCGGGCAGGCCGAGGCCGAAGGCTTCGCGGTTTTTGACCATGCCACCGACCGACCAGCCGGCGAAATTGACCCCATGATAGCCGCGCGCGCGACCGATCAGCCGCTGGCGCTGCCCTTGGCCACGAGCGCGATGGTAGTTGATGGCGATTTTCAGCGCGGTTTCCACCGCTTCCGAGCCTGATCCCGCGAAAAACACCCGGCTTAACGGCGCGGGTAAAATCCGGGTCAGCTCATGCGCGAGCCGGAACGAGCCGGGCACCCCGAATTGAAATGGCGGGGCGAAATCAAGCTCTTCCAATTGCTTGGTGACGGCCTCGCGAATTTCGCGGCGGCCATGCCCGGCGGGGGTGGTGTACAGGCCGGAAATACCATCGAGCAGTTTTTCACCGGCACTGTTCCAGTAATGCACACCCTCGGCGCGGGCGATCATGCGCGGCGCCTCCAGGAATTGCCGGTTGGGGGTGAACGGCATCCAGTGATGGATCAGCGGTTCGTTGGAACGCGGGGTTGCTTGGCTCATGATGTTGTCCTCCGGGGAAAAGTTTAATATTTTCGACACCGTTTCGGCAAGTAATATCTTGGATAGCGGTTCGCGCAAGAGGGCGTTTAATATTCTAGTCAGGGGTTCGGTCAGCGTCGCTGGCATGCTTTCCTTGGCGCGGGGCTTGGCCTAAGCTTGCGGGGCGTTGAATTCAGGGGAGCAAACATGAAATTATTTCGGCATGGTGTGCCTGGTGCGGAACAGCCCGGCATGCTCGATAGCGCGGGCGGGTTGCGGGATCTCTCCGCCCATTTGGTGCGGCTGGATGGTGAGGCGCTTGCCCCGGCGCGGCTGGCGGCGTTGGCCGCGATCGATCCGTTTTCCTTGCCGTTACTGCCAACCGATACCCGCATCGGCCCGCCAGTGCCGCGCCCGGTCAATTTCATTTGCATTGGCCTGAACTATGCCGACCACGCCGCCGAAACCGGCGCGAAAATCCCGGCGGAGCCGATTATTTTTCTGAAAGCGGGCAGCGCCTATGCCGGCCCGAATGATGATGTGGTGATCCCGCGCGGCTCGACCAGCACCGATTGGGAGGTGGAGCTTGGCGTGGTGATCGGCACCGGCGGGTCGTATATCACCGAGGCGGCGGCGATGGCGCATGTTGCTGGCTATTGCGTGGTGAATGATGTCAGCGAGCGCGATTACCAAATGAAGCGCGGCGGCACCTGGGATAAGGGTAAAGGCTGCCCCAGCTTTGGGCCGACCGGGCCGTATTTGGTGACCGCCGATGAGGTGCCAGACCCGCAGAACCTGGATTTATGGTGCGATGTCGATGGCCAGCGCATGCAGACGGGTAATACAAGCACCATGATTTTTGGCGTGCGCAAGCTGGTGTCGTATGTCAGTGATTTCATTGCGTTGCAGCCCGGCGACATTATTGCCACCGGCACGCCGCCGGGCGTGGGGCTTGGCAAAAAGCCGGAGCCGATATTTTTGCGGGCCGGGCAGGTGATGCGGCTTGGCGTGACCGGGCTTGGTGAACAATGTCAGCGTGTGATCGGGGCCAACGTGTGATCGGGAGATGAAGCTGCGGTAACGCGGTGGCGGTGTGCGGTGATGCCCATTGTCGATTGCCCGGCACTCCAGTAAATGCCGGGCATGCGCAAAATTTCGCTCCTTGCTTTGATCGTGGTTCCCGCCTTGGCCGGATGTGCGTTGACGCACCCGAAAGTGCCGGGGCCGTATGCCGATGCGCCGTCGCTGGTGAATGTCGCGGCGCTGACCAAGTTCGATGGGCAATTGCCGTTGGTGATCATTCCCGCAAACGCGGCTGATTGGGGACCATCGCTGAGTTATGCGGTGAAAGCGGCGCTGAAAATTAAACCGACGGCGCAGTTTCGCGTGGCTTTGGCGGGTCCGCCAGCAGCAATCCCGAGTGTGACCGAAGAACAGCTCGCCCCGCTGGCGCCGGAAGCGGCGTTGGTCGCGGATGCCATCGTGGCGGATGGCGTGGCCACCAGCCACGTTTCGCTCGCCGGGCCGACGATGATTGCCAAGGCCCCGGCACCGACGGGGCCGGAGATTGTGGTTCTCGCGAAATAATGGCGCTCGCCGATCTGGCCGTTCCGCTCCTGCAGCGTTTTCCGCCGGAGGCGGCGCACCGCCTCGCCATCGCCGCGTTGCGCGCCGGTTGGGGTCATCAGGCGCTGATTGTTGATCCGCGTCTCGCGAGCACGGTGTTTGGCCGTCAGCTTGCCCATCCGATCGGCTTGGCGGCGGGGTTTGACAAGGATGCGGTTGCGCTGAAGGGGCTGGCCGGGGTTGGGTTTTCGTTCATCGAGGCTGGCACCGTCACCCGCCGCGCCCAGCCGGGCAATCCGGCACCGCGCTTGTTCCGGCTGCATGGCGCGCAAGCGTTGATCAACCGGATGGGCTTTAATAATCGTGGGATCGCGGCGTTCAAAGCAGGGTTTGCCGCCGCTGCTCGCGTGCCAGGGCGGCGCACCATGCTCGGGGCTAATCTTGGGATCAATAAAGAGGGCGCGGAACCGCTGGTCGATTATCCGTTTCTGGTTCAAGAGATTGCCGATGATGCCGATTACATCACCATCAATGTCTCCTCGCCGAATACGCCCGGCCTGCGCGATTGGCAGCGTGTGGATCGGCTCGGGGCGATTCTCGGCGCGATAACCCAGACTGTGCCGACGCATCCGCCATTGCTGGTCAAGCTCGCGCCTGATTTGGATGAGGCGGCGCTGCCTGATCTGGTGGCCATGGCTCTTGAGCAGGGTGTTGCCGGGTTGATCATCAGTAATACCACGTTGGCGCGACCGGAGAGCCTGCGTGATGCCGCGCGCAGCGAGGCGGGCGGCCTGTCCGGCGCGCCATTGTTTAATCGCTCCACGCGCATGCTCGCGAAAATCCGTTTGCTCGCCGGGGATCGGCTGGTGCTGATCGGGGCGGGGGGCGTTGCGACACCGGCGCAAGCCTTCGCCAAGCTGCGCGCGGGGGCGCATTTGGTGCAGCTTTACACGAGCTTTGTGTATCAGGGTCCGGCGGTGATCGAGCGTATCGTTGCGGGTTTGCCGGGGTTACTTGCGCAATATGACGGCGAGCAGCTCACGGATATTATCGGGCGTGATGCGGATCGTCTGGCGGAGTTGGCACCATGAGCTTTTCCGATCTTGCCAGCGCGTATGACGGGTTCATCGTTGATCTCTGGGGTGTGGTGCATGACGGGGTGCAGCCTTATCCGGGGGTGATTGATACGTTGATTTGGTTGCGCGCGTGGCAAAAGCGCGTGGTGTTTCTCTCTAATGCGCCGCGCCGGGCTGCTGCTGTGGTAACCGCACTCGCCGCCATGGGGATTACGCCGGATTTGCATGATGGGGTGATGAGCAGTGGCGAGGCGGTGCATAGCGCCTTGCGAGATCGCACCGATCCGGCCTTTGCTGGGCTGGGTTCGCGCTTATTGCATTTGGGCCCGGCGCGGGATCGGAATTTGTTTGACGATTTGCCGTTGGTTGAGGTTGAGCGCGCGGAGCAAGCGGATTTTTTGCTCAATACCGGCCCGGATGATTTGGCGGGCGAGAACGATCCGGCGGCTTATGATGATGTGTTGAATGCGGCCTTGGCGGCCGGCTTGCCGATGGTGTGCGCCAACCCTGACCTCGAAGTGGTGCGGGCGGGCAAGCGCATTATTTGCGCGGGCTTGCTGGCCGGGATTTATGCAGCGCGCGGCGGCGCGGTGATTACCCGTGGCAAGCCCGACCCGGCCATTTATGGCCCCACCCTCGCAATGTTGGGCACGCGGCGCCAACGCACCCTCGCGGTGGGGGATTCGCTGCGCACCGATATTGCCGGGGCGAAGGCGGCTGGGATTGATTCGGTGTTGATCCTTGCGGGTATCCACAGCTTCACGCCCGAACAGGCACAAGCCGCTTGCGCCAGCGCCGGGCTCAGCCCTGTTGCGATTTTGCCCGCGTTCACTTGGTAGGGGTTTCGTGATAGCGCATTGGCCATGACCATTCGTGTTCGCTTCGCGCCCTCGCCCACCGGCATGCTGCATATTGGCAGCGTGCGCACGGCTTTATTCAATTTTCTGTTCGCTCGCCATCATGGCGGCGAATTTTTGCTTCGGGTGGAAGACACCGATACCGAGCGCAGCACGCCGGCGGCGACGCAGGTGATTTTTGACGTGCTCGATTGGCTCGATCTCAAGCCTGATGCGCCAGCCGTGTTTCAATCCACCCGGTATCAACGGCACCGTGAGGTTGCTGAGGCGATGGTGCGGGCGGGCACGGCCTATCGCTGTTATTGCTCGCGCGAGGAATTGGCCGAGATGCGCGCGCAGGCCGATGCGGCGAAAAAGCCGTTTCGGTATGATGGCCGTTGGCGTGATCGTGACCCGTCCGAGGCCCCTCCCGGTGTGGAGCCGGTGATCCGGTTGAAGGCACCGCGCAGCGGTGAAACTTTGGTGCATGATCGGGTCAAGGGCGAGGTGCGCGTGCAAAATGCCGAACTCGATGACATGATTTTGCTGCGCTCCAATGGTGTGCCGACCTATCTGCATGCGGTGGTCGTCGATGACCATGATATGGGCATTACCCATGTGATTCGCGGCGATGATCATTTGACCAACACATTCCGCCAGGCGCAAATCTATGATGCGATGGGGTGGGCGCGGCCGGAATTTGCGCATTTGCCGCTGATCCACGGCCCGGATGGCGGCAAACTTTCGAAGCGTCACGGCGCGGTTTCGACCCTGCAATTCCGCGATGAGGGTTATCTGCCGGAGGCGCTGTGTAATTATCTGCTTCGCCTGGGGTGGGGCCATGGCGATGCGGAAATTCTCTCGCGCGATGAGCAGATCAAACTATTCGATCTGGATGGTGTGGGCCGCGGCGCCGCAAAAATGGATTACAAAAAACTGATCCAGGTCAATGCGGTGTGGCTTCGCGCCGCCGATCCTGCCCGATTGACCGCGCTGACGCTGCCCCGCATCGAGGCACTGCTGGAGCGACCGCTCGATGCTATCGGGGCCGAGCGGGTGCGCGTTTTGATGCCGCGTTTACAGGAACGCGCCCGCACGCTGGCGGAACTGGCCGACTCGTCGCTGTTTTTGGTGCGTGAAGTGCCGCTGCCCTTCACCCCCAAGGCGCTGGCGCTGCTCACTGAAGAGGCGCGCGATGATTTGTCGGCCTTGCTGCTGGCCTTCGCGCAGACCGATTATACCGCGTCGGCTTTGTATCAAGCGATGGTGGCGTATGCCGAGTCGGTCGAGAAAAAACTGGGTATCGTTGCGGAACCGTTGCGCGCGGCGCTCACCGGCAGCACCACCAGCCCGCCAATTGATGCGGTGATGGCAACACTGGGTCAGATCGAGGTCGAGCGTCGCGTTTTTGCCATACTGGCCGAGTGATCGCAAACAGTTGATTTAAATCAACGCGTGCTGCGGTGCGGCACCTAAAACTCCTTCGCGTTGTCGGCGCGCTTGAGCGCTGACCTGATGCGGAAGGAAATAGAGATGATGCGCAAATTATTAGCCGGGGTGGCCATGGCGTCCCTGATGGCGGTGGCGGCTCCGGCCTCGGCGCAACTGGCCCAACCGACAGGATTTTCCAGCGGTGATTTGATGGTGCGCCTGCGGGTGGATGGCGTGTTGCCGCAAAACATGTCGAGCACTGTCTCGGCGATTGGCGGCACGGTGAGTGCGTCGAACACCGCCATTCCTGAGGTGGATTTATCGTATTTTTTCACACCAAACCTCTCGGTTGAGGCGATTGCCGGCACCTCGCGCCATAATGTGTGGGTGGATAATTCGGCGCTCGGCACGGTCAAAGTCGGGAGCGTTTGGGTGTTGCCGCCCACCGTGACGATGCAATATCATTTTGGCGGCATGGGTCATTTTGTGCCCTATGTTGGTGCGGGCGTGACGCTGATGCTGTTTTATGATCAGCACACGGCGGCGGATTTGAAGGCGCTGGGGCTGAATACCGTGACCTATCGCACCGGGATTGGCCCGGCGATTGAGGCGGGGTTTGATTACCGCCTGCGCGGCAATTGGTATGCCAATTTCGTGGTCAAGCAAACATTCGTCTCAACGCGGGCGAGCATTGGCCATGGCACGGTGATTGCCCACACCAATCTGGACCCAACCATTGTTGGTGCGGGCGTGGGCTATCGGTTCTGACGCAGCAAGCAAAGGTGAGAGCGTGATGGATGATGGATGATGACCAATCACGCTCTCACGTCACGCTCACACGGGGGCGCGTCGTTAACGATTAAGTGCGGCCATGGCCATTTGCGGATAGCGCGTGCCGGCGGCGGTGCCCGGCGGCAAGATCCGGTTGATTGTGGCGAGATCATCGACCGTGAGCGTCACATCCACCGCGCCGATATTTTCATCGAGATAGGTGCGGCGCTTGGTGCCGGGGATCGGCACGATGTCCTCGCCCTGGGCCAGCACCCAGGCCAGCGCCAATTGGCTCGGCGTGCAGCCTTTTTGCGCCGCCAAATCGCGCACAGCCTCGACCAGCTTGAGATTTTTCACGAAATTCTCGCCCTGAAAGCGCGGATTATTGTGCCGCCAATCATCGGCGGCGAGATCGTCAGGCTTGGTGATCGTGCCGGTCAGAAAGCCGCGACCGAGCGGCGAGTAGGGCACGAAGCCAATGCCGAGTTCGCGCACCGTTGCCAGCAATTCGCCCTCCGGATCGCGCGTCCAGAGTGAATATTCGGTTTGCAGCGCACTGATCGGGTGGATTTTGACGGCACGGCGCAGCGTGGCGGGGGCGGCTTCGGAGAGGCCGAGATGGCGGACTTTGCCGGCTTTGACCAAATCAGCCATCGCGCCCACGGTTTCTTCAATCGGCACGTTGGGATCGACGCGGTGCTGATAATAGAGATCAATGGTCTCGATGCCGAGGCGTGACAGGCTGGCATCGCAGGCGCGCTTGACAAATTCGGGGCGACCATTGACGCCGATGCGCTGGCGATCAGCAGTGAACTCATTCCCGAATTTGGTCGCGAGGACGATTTTGCTCCGATGCGCTTTGAGGAAGGGGCGGAGCAGAATTTCGTTGTCACCAAAGCCATACATGTCGGCGGTGTCAAAGAAGGTGATGCCGCGCTCAAGCGCGTGCTCCAGCGTTAAGCGGGATTCGGCATCATCCCGGCCGGCGTAGAAATCGGACATGCCCATGCAGCCAAGGCCAAGGGCAGAGACGGTCAAGCCGCCAAGTGAGCGGGTTTTCATCGGGCAGTCTCCGTGCTGGAAATTTCGAGAAAGGATGATGGAGGGGAGATGGGGCGCGTGGGGGTGATTGGCAATGCGCGTAGAGGGAGGCAGAAGCGACTCGACAGCGTCGGGGCAACCCGCTATAGCCGCTGCTTCACCAGAACGCGGGAGGTTGAACCAGGGTTGGTTCGGCCGGTTGTACCGCGGTCTATTGGCGTTTCTCGCTCAGGCGAGGCCATCAGATTGAGGAGTATCGCCGCGTGGCGAAAAAGATTGTTGGCTATATCAAGCTGCAAATTCCGGCCGGTAAGGCCAATCCGTCACCGCCGGTTGGCCCGGCGCTCGGTCAGCGTGGTTTGAACATCATGCAGTTCTGCAAGGATTTCAACGCTGCGACCCAGGGGATGGAAGTGGGTATGCCGGTGCCGGTGGTGATTACCGCCTATGGCGATCGCACCTTTACGTTCATCACCAAGACCCCGCCGAACACCTATTTCCTCAAGAAAGCGGCGGGCATCACCAAGGGTTCGACCACAACCGGCAAGGGCGCCACGGTGGGCCGGGTGACCATGAGCCAGTTGCGCGAGATCGCGGCGACGAAAATGGTGCATATGAACGCCAATGACGTGGATGGCGCGGTGCGCATGTTGATCGGGTCCGCCCGGTCGATGGGTCTTTCGGTGGTGGAGGGCTGATCATGGCAAAGAATAAGCGTTTGGCCAAAGCGGCCTCTGCGGTTGATCATAATAAATCCTATGCGTTGGGCGATGCGGTGGCCTTGGTGAAAACCAACGCCACGGCGAAGTTCGATGAGACGATCGAGATTTCGCTCAATCTCGGCATTGATCCGCGTCACGCCGATCAGATGGTGCGTGGCTTGATCTCGTTGCCGAATGGCACGGGCAAGACCTTGCGCGTTGGCGTGTTTGCGCGCGGTGCGAAGGCGGACGAAGCCCGTGCGGCGGGTGCTGATGTCGTGGGTGCCGATGATTTGGCTGAGGCGGTGCAGGGCGGCAAGATTGAGTTTGATCGCTGCATTGCCACCCCAGACATGATGGCGCTGGTGGGCCGTTTGGGTAAAATTCTTGGCCCGCGCGGCCTGATGCCCAACCCCAAGCTCGGCACCGTCACGATGGATGTGAAGGGTGCGGTGACGGCTGCGAAATCGGGTCAGGTGGAGTTCCGCGCCGAGAAAGCGGGGATTATCCATGCCGGTATCGGCAAGGCGAGCTTTGAGACCGAAAAGCTGGTCGAGAATGCGAAGGCCCTGGTCGATGCGATCCAGAAGGCCCGCCCGACCGGCGCGAAGGGAACATATTTGCAAAAGGCAGCTTTGTCTTCGACCATGGGCCCCGGCGTGCGGGTTGATGTATCGACACTGGCCGCTTGATTGAATTGACCAATGCGCGGCGGCGGATCCTAGGGTCTGGCGCCGTCATGAGGGTGCGCTGGTGTGAACCGGCGCATCAACCTGTCCAAGACGGCCTGTAACCCGCGAGGGTTTTAAGGGGGAGACCCGCAAGCCGGAGATGGGGTGTCGGGGCAGCAATGCTCCGGTGGTTCCAATTTCACGGACAGGCGAGCGAGCGGCCGGGATGGTCCTGGCCGCTCTGGGCAACCCGGTTTTGCACGGTCCAAACGTGCAAAGCCAAAGCGAGGAGACCGACGTGGATCGCGCAGAAAAACGTGATTTCGTCGACCAGCTTTCGACGGTGTTCGCCGAGACCTCGATGATCGTTATCACCCGTAATGACGGGTTAACGGTTGCCGATGTCACGGAGTTGCGCCGGCGGATGCGGGCGGCGGGTGCACAATACAAGGTCGCGAAAAACCGTCTGGCTCATATCGCCCTGGATGGGACCCGGTTCGACGGGATCAAGCCGCTGCTGAAAGGTCCGACCGCGCTTGCGTGGTCGCGTGACCCGGTCGCCGTGGCGAAAGCTGCCGTCGAGTTCGCCAAGACCAACGAGAAGTTCGTGCTGGTCGGTGGTGCTTTGGGAACGCAGATGCTTGATGCATCTGGCGTCAAGGCGCTTGCCGAACTGCCCTCGCTCGACGCGCTGCGCGCCAAGCTGCTTGGATTGATCCAAGCGCCGGCGACGAAGGTGGCGGGCGTGTTGCAGGCACCGGCTGGGCAGCTCGCGCGGGTCTTCGGGGCCTATGCCAAGGCGCATGACGCCACCACGGAAGAGGCGGCCTGACAGGCTTGAATTGGCGGGCGCGAATAGCGCTTGCATGGAACCACACAAACTCTCATATTAAGGACACACGAACATGGCTGATCTAGCGAAGCTGGTTGATGAACTATCGGCTCTTACCGTTCTCGAAGCGGCAGAACTCTCGAAGCTGCTCGAAGAGAAGTGGGGCGTTTCGGCTGCGGCACCGGTTGCGGTGGCGGCGGCTCCGGCTGGTGGCGGCGCGGCTGCGGCCCCGGTTGAGGAAAAGACCGAATTTGACGTCATCCTGAAGTCGGGTGGCGACAAGAAGATCAACGTCATTAAGGAAATCCGGACCATTACCGGTCTCGGTTTGAAAGAGGCGAAGGACTTGGTTGAAGGCGCACCGAAGACCGTCAAAGAGGGTGCGACCAAGGACGAAGCCGAGAAGATCAAGAAGGTTCTGGAAGAGCAGGGCGCATCTGTCGAAATCCAGTAATCCATATCCCGTTCGCGGCTCGGTGGGGCGCGGGCGGGGCTTGTTGGTGTTGAACCGGCGGGTGCCTTTTGGTGCCCGCCTGTTTGGCGTTGTGCCCCAGTATTAAGGCAATGCTGGGTCGCGTGCGGGCGAAATGTGGCGGGCCGTTCGGGCGCGCCAGCGTGGGTGCAGATCGGGATAGGGTCAAAATATGAACGTGATTATTGGTGGCACGAGCAGGCTTTCATCGGTGAACCGCAAGCGGATTCGCAAAAGCTTTGGGCGCATCCCTGAAGTCACGCCGATGCCCAATCTGATCGATGTGCAGCGGGCGAGCTATGATGCGTTTTTGCAAATGCATGTCACGCCAGATGCGCGTTCCACCACGGGCTTGCAGGAAGTCTTCAAATCGGTGTTCCCGATTGAGGATTTTACCGGCCGTGGTCGTTTGGAATTTGTCTATTACGAGCTGGAAGAGCCGAAATACGACGTTGAGGAATGCATCCAACGCGGGATGACCTATGCCGCGCCGTTGAAGGTGGTGCTGCGGTTGATCGTGTGGGATATTGACGAGGATACCGGCGCGAAATCGATCCGCGACATCAAAGAGCAGCCTGTTTACATGGGCGATATGCCGTTGATGACCGACAATGGCACCTTCGTGGTCAATGGCACCGAGCGGGTGATTGTCAGCCAGATGCACCGCAGCCCCGGCGTGTTTTTCGATCATGACAAGGGCAAAACCCATGCATCGGGCAAATATTTGTTCGCCGCACGGGTAATCCCGTATCGCGGTTCGTGGCTCGATTTTGAATTCGACGCCAAGGATTTGATTTATGTCCGGATCGACCGCAAGCGTAAATTGCCGGTCACCACGCTGCTCTATGCGCTCGATAGTGTGGCGACCGAGGCCCTGCGCGCGGCAAGGCTGGCCAAGGGCGAGAAGCTGGAAATTGGCGAAATTAAGGGCATGGACGCGGAAGAAATTCTGAACGCGTTTTATCGCCAAGTGGTGTTTGAGCAGGTTCGTGACACGCAGGGTGATTTGGCCTGGGCGCGACCCTTCGATGTCGAGGCGTTCCGCGGGGTGAAGCTTTCGGAAAATCTGGTCGATGCGGACACCGGTGAAATCGTCGCGAAGACCGATGAAAAACTGACCGCGCGGGCGGCACGGAAAATTGCTGAGACCACCAAGCGGGTGCTGGTGGGTCGCAATGACGTGATTGGCCGCTATGTGGCGGAGGATTTGTTTGACCCGAATACCGGCGAGATTTTCGCCGATGCGGGCGATGAAATTTCCGAGGCGAAGCTGGCCGTATTCGAGGCGGCGGGGCTGGAATCGATCCCGACGCTTGCGATCGATCAATCGAACGGTCCGTGGATTCGCAACACGCTCGCGGTGGATAAAAACGCCAATCGCGATGACGCGCTGGTTGATATTTACCGGGTGATGCGCCCTGGCGAGCCGCCGACCAGCGAGACCGCCGAGGCGCTGCTGAACGGCCTGTTTTTTGATTCCGAGCGCTATGATTTGTCCTCGGTTGGCCGGGTCAAAATGAATATGCGCCTGGGCATCGAGTGTGATGACCAAATGCGGGTGCTGCGCAAAATCGATATTCTGCGCACCATTCAGATCATGTGCGAATTGAAGGACGGTCGCGGCCAGATCGACGATATTGATAATCTGGGCAATCGCCGGGTTCGCTCGGTCGGTGAACTGATGGAAAATCAATATCGCGTTGGTCTGCTGCGCATGGAACGGGCGATCCGCGAGCGGATGAGCTCTGTCGATATTGACGGGGTGATGCCGCATGATTTGATCAACGCCAAGCCGGCGGCGGCGGCGGTGCGGGAGTTCTTTGGCTCCTCGCAATTGAGCCAGTTTATGGATCAGACCAATCCGCTCTCGGAAGTGACCCATAAGCGCCGCCTATCGGCGTTGGGGCCGGGTGGTTTGACCCGTGAGCGCGCCGGCTTTGAGGTGCGCGACGTGCATCCGACCCATTATGGCCGGATTTGCCCGATTGAGACGCCGGAAGGGCCGAATATCGGTCTGATCAACTCGCTCGCGACCTATGCGAAGGTCAATAAATACGGCTTCATCGAAACGCCGTATCGCATGGTCAAAGACGGCAAAGTGCAGAACGAATATCGGTATCTGTCAGCGATGGAGGAGGACAAGCTCACCGTCGCGCAGGCGGATGCGCCGAAGACCAGCGATGGCACATTGACCGAGGATTTGGTCTCGGTGCGCCGCAACGGCGATTTCCGGTTGGTCAAGCCGGAGGAAGTCACCGCGATTGACGTGTCACCCAAGCAGCTCGTGTCGGTTGCGGCGGCGTTGATCCCGTTTTTGGAAAATGACGACGCGAACCGCGCTTTGATGGGCTCGAACATGCAGCGCCAGGCGGTGCCGTTGATCCGCTCGGATGCGCCGTTGGTCGGCACCGGCATGGAAGCGGCGGTGGCGCGCGATTCGGGTGCGACCATCGTGGCGCGGCGCGCTGGCGTGGTCGATCAGATCGATGGTGCGCGCATCGTGGTGCGGGCCACTGGCGAGGATGGCACGACGGCCGGCGTCGATATTTATCGTCTGCGCAAATATATGCGTTCCAACCAATCGACCTGCATCAACCAGCGTCCGCTGGTGCGCGTCGGTGATCGGGTGGCTGAGGGCGAAATCATCGCGGATGGGCCGTCCACGGAGCTGGGTGAATTGGCGCTGGGCCGCAATGTCTTGTGCGCGTTCATGCCGTGGAGCGGCTATAATTTCGAAGATAGTATTCTGATCTCCGAGCGGATTGGCCGCGATGACATGTTTACCTCGATCCATATCGAGGAATTCGAGTCGATGGCGCGCGATACCAAGCTCGGCCAGGAAGAAATCACGCGCGATATCCCGAATGTCGGCGAGGAAGCCTTGCGCAACCTCGATGAGGCGGGGATCGTGTATATCGGTGCGGAGGTTAACCCCGGCGATATTTTGGTGGGCAAGGTCACGCCGAAGGGCGAAAGCCCGATGACGCCAGAGGAAAAGCTGCTCCGGGCGATTTTCGGTGAAAAAGCCTCGGACGTGCGGGATACTTCCACCAAGCTGCCTCCCGGCGTGTCCGGCACGGTGGTGGATGTGCGGGTGTTCAATCGGCGCGGGGTGGACAAGGATGAGCGCGCTTTGGCGATTGAGCGCGCCGAGATCGAGCGTCTGGCCAAAGACCGCGATGACGAGCGCGGCATTCAAGAGCGCGCCTTTATCAGCCGCCTGCGCGAAAAACTGCTCGGCCAGAAGGCCGGTGCGGGCGCCAAAGGGCTGAAAAGCGGCACCGAAATCACCGAAGAGGTGCTGGCGGAAATCCCGCGTGGCGCTTGGCGCACCCTGACCGTTCAGGACGACGCGGTGATGGCCGAGATTGAGACGCTGCGGCGCGAATTCGATGCGGCGGTGCAAAAGCTGCAAAGCCGGTTCGAAAGCAAAGTTGAGAAGCTGCAGCGCGGCGATGAAATGCCGCCGGGCGTGATGAAAATGGTCAAAGTGTTCGTCGCGGTGAAGCGCAAGCTGCAGCCGGGCGACAAAATGGCCGGGCGTCATGGCAATAAGGGTGTGGTTTCCAAGGTCGTGCCGGTCGAGGATATGCCGTTCTTGGCCGATGGCACACCGGTCGATGTGGTGCTGAACCCGCTGGGCGTGCCATCGCGCATGAATGTCGGGCAAATCCTGGAAACCCATCTGGGTTGGGCTTGCGCCAATCTTGGGCGGCAAATCGGCGAGCTGTATGATGCGTATCGTCGTGACGGCGAAGCGCGGCAGGCTTTGCTGACCAGCCTCAAGGATGTGTACGGGCTGGATATTTATAACAGCGAAATCGCCGGGATGACGGATCGCGAATTGAACGAACTTTGCGAGAATTTGCGCAAGGGCGTGCCGATTGCGACGCCGGTGTTCGATGGGGCGCGGATTACCGACATCGAGGCGATGCTGGCAAAAGCGGGGCTTGATGTCTCCGGGCAGATGGTGCTGCGCGATGGCCGAACGGGCGAAGAGTTCGAACGCAAGGTCACGGTCGGCTATATGTACATGCTCAAGCTCGGTCACATGGTCGATGACAAGATCCATGCACGGTCGATCGGGCCGTATAGCTTGGTCACCCAGCAGCCTTTGGGTGGCAAGGCGCAGTTTGGCGGTCAGCGCTTTGGCGAAATGGAGGTCTGGGCGCTCGAGGCCTATGGCGCGGCTTACACCTTGCAGGAAATGCTAACGGTGAAATCCGATGACGTTTCTGGCCGCACCAAGGTCTATGAGGCGATTGTGCGCGAGCAGGATAATTTCGAAGCCGGCGTGCCCGAGAGTTTCAACGTGTTGACCAAGGAACTGAAAGCCCTTGGTTTGAATGTCGATCTCGATCAATCGACCCCGACCTGATCCGCTTCGGCTCTCTGATGATGAATGGCGATTCCGCCGCCGGGTTCCCGCCCGGCGGCCCCGTGAAAGGGATATGAGATGAACGACCTGATGAAAATTCTTGGCCAGACTGGCCAGGCGGCGACTTTCGACCAAATTAAAATCCAAATCGCCTCACCCGAGCAAATCCGCTCCTGGTCGTTCGGCGAGATCAAGAAGCCGGAAACCATCAATTACCGCACTTTCAAGCCTGAGCGGGATGGCTTGTTCTGCGCGCGCATTTTTGGACCGATCAAGGACTATGAGTGCTTGTGCGGCAAGTATAAGCGGATGAAATTCCGTGGTATTATTTGCGAAAAATGCGGCGTGGAGGTGACGCTGGCAAAGGTTCGGCGTGAGCGTATGGGTCATATCGAGCTGGCCTCGCCGGTTGCGCATATTTGGTTCTTGAAGTCGCTGCCGAGCCGGATTGCGACGATGATGCCGGATATGTCGCTGAAAGACCTTGAAAAAGTTCTCTATTTCGAGAGCTACATCGTGCTCGATCCTTATACGACGGATCTGAAGCGCTATTCGCTGCTTTCGGAAGATGATTTATATGCCAAGCAGGATGAGTTTGGCGAAGATGGTTTCAAAGCCGGTATCGGCGCTGAGGCGATCAAGTCGATTCTGGCGCAGATTGATCTGGAATCTGAAAAAGCGACGATGCGCGCCGAATTGAAGGCCGCGACTTCTGAGGCGAAGCGCAAGAAGCTGGTGAAGCGGCTCAAGCTGGTTGAGGCGTTTTTGGCCTCCGGCACGCGGCCTGAATGGATGATTTTGGACGTGGTGCCGGTTATTCCGCCGGAATTGCGCCCGCTGGTGCCGTTGGATGGCGGACGTTTTGCCACCTCGGACCTGAATGATTTGTATCGCCGGGTGATTAACCGCAATAACCGCTTGAAGCGGCTGATCGAGCTGCGGGCGCCGGACATTATTGTGCGTAACGAAAAGCGGATGCTGCAAGAATCGGTCGATGCGCTGTTTGACAATGGCCGGCGCGGTCGGGCGATTACCGGCACCAACAAGCGACCGCTGAAATCACTGTCGGATATGTTGAAGGGCAAGCAGGGCCGGTTCCGACAGAATCTGCTGGGCAAGCGCGTCGATTATTCGGGCCGGTCGGTGATTGTGGTGGGGCCAGAGCTGAAGCTGCATCAATGCGGCTTGCCGAAGAAAATGGCGCTCGAACTGTTCAAGCCGTTCATTTACGCCAAGTTGGAAAAATACGGCCTCGCGACCACCATCAAGGCGGCCAAGCGCATGGTCGAAAAAGAACGTCCCGAAGTGTGGGATATTCTGGAAGAGGTGATCCGCGAGCATCCGGTGATGCTGAACCGCGCGCCCACCTTGCATCGCTTGGGGATTCAGGCGTTCGAGCCGATTTTGATTGAAGGCAAGGCGATCCAACTGCATCCGCTGGTCTGCACCGCCTTCAACGCGGATTTTGACGGCGATCAGATGGCGGTGCATGTGCCGCTTTCGATTGAGGCGCAGCTCGAAGCGCGGGTGCTAATGATGAGCACCAACAATATCCTCAACCCGGCGAACGGCAAGCCGATCATCGTGCCAAGCCAGGATATTGTGCTCGGGCTGTATTATTTGTCGCTGGAATCGCCGCGCTTTACCCAAATCAAGGATGAGGACGCGCCGGCGTTCGGCTCGGTCGATGAAATCGAGCATGCCTTGTCGCAAGGTATCGTGCATTTGCATGACAAAATCCGGGCGCGCATCACCCGCACGCTGGCGGACGGCACCACCGTGCGCGAGCGCGTGGCGACCACGCCGGGGCGGATGCTGATCGGGCGGTTGCTGCCGGGCCATGCGGACCTGCCGTTCTCGCTGGTCAATAAGCAATTGATCAAAAAGAATGTGTCGGACGTGATCGATGCGGTCTATCGCCATTGCGGTCAGAAGGAAGCAGTGATTTTCTGCGACCGTCTGATGGGGTTGGGCTTTGCCCATGCGGCGCGCGCCGGGATTTCTTTCGGCAAGGACGACATGGTGATCCCGCCGGAGAAATACGCGCTGCTGGAGAAAACCCAGGCCGAGGTCAAGGAATTCGAAACCCAGTATCATGACGGTCTGATCACGGCGGGCGAGCGCTATAATAAGGTGATCGACGCGTGGACCAAGTGTAACGATGCGGTGGCTGCGGCGATGATGCGTGAAATTTCGCGTCAGGACCCCGGCAAGCCGACCAATTCGGTGTGGATGATGAGCCATTCCGGGGCGCGTGGGTCGCCGGCACAGATGCGCCAGCTCGCGGGGATGCGCGGTTTGATGGCCAAGCCGTCCGGCCAGATTATCGAGCAGCCGATTCTGTCAAACTTCAAAGAGGGTTTGACCGTTGCCGAGTATTTCAACTCGACCCATGGTGCGCGTAAGGGTTTGGCCGATACCGCGCTGAAAACCGCGAACTCGGGCTATTTGACGCGGCGTTTAGTTGACGTGGCGCAGGATAGCATCGTGGTGCAGGAAGATTGCGGCACGGAACGCGGCCTGACCGCACGATCGGTGATGGATGGCGGTGAAGTGATTTCCAGCCTGTCCGAACGCGTGTTGGGCCGGTCGGCGGCGGAAGCGGTTATCGACCCGAACGATAATAGCGTGATTGTCGAGCCAGGTGAGCTGATCGATGAAGTTGCGGCGGATCGGATCGAGAAGGCGGGCGTGGAGCAGGTGAAAATCCGTTCTGCCCTCACCTGCGAAGCGCGCATTGGTGTGTGCGCCAAATGCTACGGGCGCGATTTGGCCCGTGGCACGCCGGTCAATATCGGCGAGGCGGTTGGCGTTATCGCCGCGCAGTCGATTGGCGAGCCGGGCACGCAGCTGACCATGCGCACCTTCCATATCGGTGGCGCGGCGCAGCGCGGTGCGGAAAAATCGACGGTCGAGGCCAGCCATGACGGGACGGCCAGCATTCGCAACCGCACGATCGTGACCAACTCGTCGGGTCATCCGATTGTGATGAGCCGAAATTGCGAAATCGCGATCATCGATTCTGGCAAGCGCGAGCGCGCCCGTTTCCGCGTGCCTTATGGTGCGCGGTTGCTGACCGATGAGGGCGAGACGGTAGCGCGCGGTGCGAAGCTGGCGGAGTGGGACCCCTACACCTTGCCGATCATCACCGAGCGGGCCGGTATCGTGGAATATGCCGATCTGCTCGATGGCGTCACCTTGATCGAACGGACCGACGAAGTAACCGGCCTGACCTCCAAAGTGGTGGTGGACTATAAGCAATCGGCCAAAGGGGCGGATTTGCGGCCCCGCCTGCTGCTGAAGGATGAAAAGGGCGAGATTATCCGCCTCGCGAATGGCGGTGAGGCGCGTTATTTCCTGAGCCCGGACTCGATTTTGTCGATCGAGAGCGGTGCGCAGGTGGCGGCGGGCGATGTGCTGGCCCGTATCCCGCGCGAAGGCGGCAAGACCCGCGACATTACCGGCGGTCTGCCGCGGGTGGCGGAATTGTTCGAAGCGCGCCGGCCCAAGGATCATTCGATTATCGCGGAAATCGATGGTCGTGTGGAAATCGGTAAGGATTACAAGGCCAAGCGCCGTGTCATTGTGAAGAATGACGAGACCGGCGAGGAAGCCGAGCATCTGGTGCCGAAGGGCAAGCACGTTTCGGTGCAAGAGGGCGATTATGTCCGCCGGGGCGATCCGCTGGTCGATGGGCCGCGCGTGCCGCACGATATTTTGCGGGTGATGGGCGTGGAGGCGTTGTCGGAATATCTGATCAACGAAATCCAGGAAGTCTATCGTCTGCAAGGTGTGAAGATCAACGACAAGCATATCGAAGTCGTGGTCCGGCAAATGCTGCAGAAAATGGAAATCACCGAACCGGGGGATACGACGTTCCTGGTTGGTGAGCTGATTGATCGCATCGAGTTCGATACGGAGAATGAGGCGCGCCTGAAGGCCGATGAACGGCCAGCCCAGGGCGTGCCGGTGCTGCAAGGCATCACCAAGGCGAGCTTGCAGACCCAAAGCTTCATCTCGGCAGCCTCGTTCCAAGAGACCACCCGGGTGCTTACCGAGGCGGCGACAGCCGGCAAGGTGGATAGTCTGGTGGGCTTGAAGGAGAACGTGATCGTCGGTCGCCTGATCCCCGCCGGAACCGGCAGTGTGATGAGCCGGATGCGCGCGATTGCGGCAGGACGTGATAAAACCCGCCTGGCGGAGACCCGCCCGGCTTTGCCAGGACGCAGCGCTGCTGAGTAATTTCGAGTCATAGCAGCAATGCAGCAAATCAAACGCCGACATCCGCAAAGATGTCGGCGTTTTCTTATTCGAAACACCAAACTGGCTTGACTTGCTTTGAAGCTGCCCGTAAGGGTGCGCCTTCAGCGAAGACGCGGTTCGTCCGGTCGCGCTGCTCTCGATGTCTCAAGCTTGCGGTGCCGCTGGTGTTTTGCTCCAGCTTAGGTCGCAAGTAAGGGTAGTCCGCAAACAGGGGTGTGCCTCTGGTTGCGGTATTTTGTATGAGCAGCCGGTTGCATGAGCCCGCCGGCCGAACAAAGGATTGATGATGCCGACGACGAACCAAATGATCGCCAATGGGCGTGAAGCACGACCGAAGCGCAACAAGGTGCCCGCGTTGCAAGGCTGCCCGCAAAAGCGCGGCGTTTGCACCCGCGTGTATACGGTGACGCCGAAGAAGCCGAACTCAGCTTTGCGTAAGGTCGCCAAGGTGCGCCTTACCAACGGCTTTGAGGTGGTGAGCTATATTCCCGGTGAAGGCCATAATTTGCAGGAGCACTCGGTGGTCCTGATCCGTGGTGGCCGCGTGAAGGATTTGCCGGGCGTGCGTTATCACATCCTGCGTGGCGTGCTCGACACCCAGGGCATCGCCAAACGCCGTCAGCGCCGGTCGCTGTATGGCGCGAAGCGTCCGAAGTAAGGAGATCAGCAGTGAGCAGACGTCACCGCGCGGTCAAGCGCGAGGTTTTGCCGGATCCGAAATTCGGCGACACCGTTATTAGTCGTTTCATGAATGTGCTCATGTATGACGGCAAAAAATCCGCTGCCGAGTCCATTGTTTATGGGGCTTTGGATAGTCTGAAGCGCCGTGGCGGTCAGAATGCCGATCCGGTGCGGATGTTTCATGAGGCGCTGGACAACGTGAAGCCGGCGATTGAAGTGCGGTCTCGTCGTGTCGGCGGCGCGACCTATCAGGTCCCGGTCGAAGTGCGGACCGAGCGGCGTCAGGCGCTGGCAATCCGCTGGATCATTGATGCAGCGCGCAAGCGCGGCGAGCACACGATGGAGGATCGTCTCTCCAACGAACTGCTGGATGCGGTGAATAACCGTGGTGCGGCGGTGAAGAAGCGCGAAGATACGCATCGGATGGCCGAAGCCAACAAGGCTTTCAGCCATTACCGCTGGTAAGTCGCAGAGTTAGTCGAACCGGTTCCAACATTTTCCGTATCGGTTTCGATGCGGTCCAAGCTACGTCACGGAGATCATCATGGCTAAGGCAAAATTCGAACGTAACAAACCACACTGCAACATTGGCACGATCGGCCACGTCGATCATGGCAAGACGTCGCTCACCGCGGCCATCACCAAAGTGTTGGCCAAGTCCGGTGGCGCCACGTTCCGCGCCTATGACAGCATCGATGCGGCTCCTGAAGAGCGCGCCCGTGGCATCACGATCGCCACGGCGCACGTCGAATATGAGACCGCCAATCGCCACTATGCTCACGTCGATTGCCCCGGCCACGCTGACTATGTGAAGAACATGATCACCGGCGCTGCGCAGATGGACGGCGCGATCCTGGTGGTCTCCGCCGCTGATGGCCCGATGCCGCAGACCCGCGAGCATATTCTGCTCGCCCGTCAGGTCGGCGTGCCGGCGCTGGTGGTGTTCCTGAACAAGATGGACATGGCTGACCCTGATCTGGTCGAGCTGGTCGAGATGGAAGTGCGCGAACTGCTGAGCAAGTATGATTTCCCTGGCGATGATATCCCCATCATCAAGGGTTCGGCCTTGTGCGCGCTGGAAGACAAGCAGCCGGAGATTGGCGAGCAGGCCGTGCTCGAACTGATGGCGGCGGTGGATTCTTACATTCCGCAGCCGGAGCGCGCCAAGGACAAGCCGTTCCTAATGCCAGTTGAAGACGTGTTCTCGATCTCGGGCCGTGGCACGGTGGTCACGGGTCGCGTTGAGCGCGGCATTGTGAAAACTGGCGACGAAGTTGAAATCGTGGGCTTGAAGCCGACGGTGAAGACCATCGTGACCGGCGTGGAAATGTTCCGCAAGCTGCTCGATCAGGGTGAAGCCGGCGATAATATCGGCGCACTGCTGCGCGGCACCAAGCGTGAAGACGTTGAGCGTGGCCAGGTTCTGGCGGCGCCGGGTTCGATCACGCCGCACACCAATTTCGGCGGTCAGGCTTATATTCTGACCAAGGAAGAAGGTGGCCGTCATACGCCGTTCTTTACCAATTATCGTCCGCAATTCTATTTCCGCACCACCGACGTGACCGGCGTTGTCACCTTGCCGGAAGGTGTCGAGATGGTGGTGCCGGGCGATAACGTGACGATCTCGGTCGAGCTGATCGCCCCGATCGCGATGGATGAAGGCTTGCGCTTCGCCATTCGCGAAGGCGGGCGGACCGTTGGTTCGGGCGTCGTTGCACAGATCACGAAGTAAGTTGGTAGAGTTCGGGCTTGTCCTTCGGGGCAAGCCTGAGCGCTGGAAGAATGACAGGTAAGACGATGGATAGTCAGAACATTCGCATTCGCCTCAAGGCTTATGATCACCGCGTGCTGGATAACAGCACCAAAGAGATCGTGAACACGGCGAAGCGCACCGGCGCTCAGGTGCGGGGGCCGATCCCGCTGCCGACTCATATTGAGCGGTTCACTGTGAACCGTTCGCCGCATGTCGATAAAAAGAGCCGCGAGCAGTTCGAGATTCGGACCCATCGCCGCTTGCTCGATATCGTCGAACCGACGGCTCAGACGGTCGATGCTTTGATGAAGCTCGATCTGGCTGCCGGCGTCGATGTTGAGATCAAGATCTAAGAATAATTCTGGAAGTAATGTGATGCGTACCGGTGTAATCGCGAAAAAGCTGGGTATGACCCGGTTGTTCAAGGATGACGGCACCCATGTGCCGGTCACCGTGCTGCACATGGATGACGTGCGGGTGGTGGCGGCAAAGACCGTCGAGTCGGACGGCTATGTGTCGGTGCAGCTTGGCTATGGCCACGCGAAGACGAAAAACGTGACCAAGCCCAACAAGGGCCATTTCGCGAAGGCGAAGGTGGAGCCTGCGATGAAGCTGGTCGAATTCCGGGTGGCTGACGACGCGATTTTGGCGCCAGGGCAAGTTTTGTCGCCGGCGCATTTCGTGGTTGGCCAGAAAGTTGACGTTGCGGGCATCAGCAAGGGTAAGGGCTTTGCCGGCGGCATGAAGCGCTGGAATTTTGCCGGTCTCGAAGCCTCGCACGGTGTGTCGATCAGCCATCGAAGCTTGGGATCGACCGGTAATCGTCAGGATCCGGGCAAGACCTTCAAGAACAAGAAAATGGCGGGTCATTTGGGTGATAAACGGATCACCACGATGAATCTCGAAATCGCCGGGATTGATGAGGCGCGCGGCCTGTTGATGATCAAGGGTGCCGTGCCGGGTGCAAAACAAGGCTATGTGTTGGTCCGTGACGCGATCAAGCGTGCCCGTCCGGCTGATGCGGCGTATCCCGCTGCGTTGAAGGCGTAAGGAGAATCGTGATGGAAATCGACGTCACAACGCTGGATGCAGCGCAAGCGGGCAAGGCGACTTTGCCGGAAGCTTATTTCGGCGCTCGTCCGCGCCCTGATATCATGGCTCGCGTGGTGCATTGGCAGCTTGCTAAGCGCCGGGCTGGCACGCATAAAACCAAGGGCATGGGCGAGGTGCAGGGCACCACGAAAAAGCCGTTCCGGCAAAAAGGGACGGGTAGTGCGCGCCAAGGCAGTTTGCGCGCACCGCAATTTCGCACGGGTGGCGTGGTTCACGGCCCCGTCGTGCGCGATCACGGTTACTCGCTGAATAAAAAAGTTCGTCGCCTTGGGTTGATTTCGGCCCTGTCGCAAAAAGCGCGCGATGGCAAGCTAATCGTGCTCGATAGCGTGGCAGGTGTTTCGAAGACCAGCGAGCTGAATGGCAAGCTGAAAAAGCTCGGTTGGGGCAAGACTTTGGTGGTCGATCATGTGGTCGATGAAGGCTTTGCCCGCGCCAGCCGTAACATTATCGGCATCGACGTGTTGCCGGTGGTGGGTGCCAATGTCTATGACATTTTGCATCACGATGTTCTGGTGATCACCCGCGCCGGTCTCGAAGGCTTGACCGCGCGCCTCGATGGCAAGCCAGTTGCCGCAGGCACGAGCGCTGCAGGAGACGCCGCATGAGCAACACGGCACAACTCGATAGCAAGCCGGGTTCCAAAAAAGCCAAACCGGCACCGCGTGGCAATAAGCCCGCGCCGGGCTTGGTCATCGCCCGCGAGAAAATGTTCGATATTATTCGCGGCCCGGTGATTACCGAGAAATCAACTTCGTTGTCTGAGCGCAACCAGGTTGTGTTCAAGGTCTCGCTTGATGCAACGAAGCCGATGATCAAGGCGGCGGTTGAGGGTTTGTTTGGGGTCAAGGTGCTCGGCGTGAATACGCTGGTGCAAAAGGGCAAGACCAAGCAGTTCAAAGGGCGTCCGGGCGTGCGTTCGGATGTGAAAAAAGCGTTCGTGACGCTGGCCGAAGGTCAGTCGATCGATTTCACAGCGCGTCTGGCGTGAGGCAGGGCTGACACATGGCACTTAAGCATTTCAAACCGGTCACGGCCAGCCTTCGCGGCACCGTTCTGATCGAGCGGAGCGAATTGTGGAAAGGCAAGCCGGTCAAGGGATTGACCGAAGGCAAGCATTCCACGGGCGGGCGCAATAATCATGGCCGCACCACCAGCTATTTCCGGGGTGGTGGACATAAGCGCACTTATCGCATCGTGGATTTCAAGCGCCGGAAGCATGGCGTGGCCGCCGTGGTGGAGCGCTTGGAATATGACCCGAACCGCTCAGCGTTTTTGGCGCTGCTGAAATATGCCGATGGTGAGTTGGCCTATATTTTGGCGCCGCAACGTCTGAAAGTGGGCGATGAGGTGATTTCCGGCGTGAAGGTCGATATCAAGCCGGGCAATGCGATGCCGCTGGCGGCGATCCCGGTTGGCACGATCATCCATAATATCGAGTTGAAGGCGGGCGCCGGTGGCAAAATGGCGCGTTCGGCGGGCACATTTGCTCAGCTCGTCGGCAAGGATCAGGGTTATGCCCAGGTCAAGCTGATGTCGGGCGAGCTGCGCTTGATCCGTGGTGAGTGCATGGCCTCGATTGGTGCGGTGTCAAACCCGGATCACTCGAACCAGCAGCTTGGCAAGGCTGGTCGTAATCGTTGGTTGGGTCGTCGTCCGCATAACCGTGGTGTGTCGATGAACCCGGTCGATCACCCGCTGGGTGGTGGTGAAGGTCGCACGTCCGGTGGTCGTCATCCGGTCACGCCGTGGGGCAAACCGACGAAGGGCTACAAAACGCGCGGCAATAAGCGGACGGATGATCTCATTATTCGTCGCCGCAAGAGCGGAAAGGGCTAATCATGGCACGCTCAGTATGGAAAGGCCCGTTCGTGGACGGGTATTTGTTGGGCAAGGCGGAGGCCTCACGGGCGTCCGGTCGCAACGAGATTATCAAAATCTGGTCGCGCCGCTCGACGATCCTGCCGCAATTCGTGGGCCTCACTTTCGGGGTCTATAATGGCAAGAAATTCCTGCCGGTGCAGGTAAACGAAAATATGGTGGGTCATAAATTCGGGGAGTTCTCGCCAACCCGCACATTCTCCGGCCACGCGGCCGATAAAAAGGCGAAGCGAGGCTAAGATGAGCAAACCCAATCACCCCCGCATGTTGGCGGAAACCGAGTCGGAAGCCGTGCTGCGCAATATCCGCGTCAGCCCGCGCAAGCTGAATTTGGTCGCGGCGTCGATCCGTAATTTGCCGGCGGGCAGCGCGCTGTCGTCGTTGACCTTCAGCAAGCGGCGCATTGCCCAGCAGGTCAAAAAGGTGCTGGAAAGCGCCATTGCGAATGCTGAGAATAACCATCAGCTCGATGTTGATCGTTTGGTGGTCACGACAGCGGATGTTGGCCGTGGCGTGGTCATGCGCCGGTTCCAGGCGCGTGGCCGTGGTAAGGCGGCGCGGGTGGAAAAATGGTTCAGCCATTTGCGGATCGTGGTTGCCGAGCGCGATATTCTCACCAAAGCCGAGCGGCGTGCCGCCGGGCGCAAGCGCCCTGGTGCGGCAACGGCCAAGGCTGCTGCAGCTCAACCCGCCGAAACGATAGGGGCGCAAGCGTAATGGGTCACAAGGTTAATCCGATCGGGCTTCGGCTCGGCATCAACCGCACCTGGGATAGTCGCTGGTATGCCGGCACGGACTATGCGGCGTTGTTGCATGACGATCTCAAATTGCGTGAGTTTTTGCGCAAGCGTCTCTCCGGCGCGGGCATTTCGAAAGTCATCATTGAGCGTCCCGGCAAGAAGCCGCGCGTCACCATTTATGCCGCCCGTCCGGGCGTGGTGATCGGCAAAAAAGGCCAGGACATTGATGCGCTGAAAAAAGAACTATCGACGATGGCAAAGGCGGATGTATCGCTGAACATCGTTGAAATTCGCAAGCCGGAAATCGACGCGACTTTGGTGGCCGAAAACATCGCCCAGCAGCTTGAACGCCGGGTTGCGTTCCGCCGGGCCATGAAGCGTGCGGTGCAGTCGGCCATGCGGTTGGGTGCGCAAGGGATTCGGATCAATTGCGGTGGCCGCCTTGGTGGCGCTGAAATTGCGCGCGCTGAGTGGTATCGCGAAGGCCGGGTGCCGTTGCATACGCTGCGTGCCGACATTGATTACGGGATCGCGACCGCCATGACCACGTATGGCACATGCGGCGTGAAGGTTTGGATCTTTAAGGGCGAGATCATGGCGCATGATCCGATGGCGCAAGATCGTCGTGCCGCCGAACAGGCGCCGCAGCGCTGAGGAGATAGGATATGTTGTCACCCAAGCGCACGAAGTTCCGCAAAGCCCATAAAGGCCGCATTCACGGCCTGGCCAAGGGGAATACGCAACTTAATTTTGGCGCCTATGGCCTGAAGGCCTTGGAGCCGGAGCGGATTACAGCCCGTCAGATCGAGGCGGCTCGCCGGGCGATCACGCGGCAAATGAAGCGTGCTGGCCGCGTGTGGATCCGCATTTTTCCGGATTTGCCGGTCTCCACCAAGCCGGCGGAAGTCCGTATGGGTTCGGGTAAAGGCAGCCCTGAGTTTTGGGTTGCCCGCGTCCATCCGGGCCGGATCATGTTTGAGATCGACGGCGTTGCAGAGCCGATTGCGCGCGAAGCGCTCACGCTCGGCGCGGCGAAGCTGCCGATTCGCACCAAAATTGTTACCCGGATCGGGGAGTCCTGACATGAGCAAGGGCGAGATGAACAAAGCCATCGATATTCGGGTGAAAACCCCCGATGAGGTCGAGGCGTTGTTGCTGGATCTGAAGCGCGAGCAGTTGAATCTGCGCTTTCAGCGGGCAACCGGCCAGCAAGAGAATACCAGCCAGATTCGCAAGGTTCGGCGATCGGTTGCGCGAGTGAAGACCATTTTGGCCGAGCGTGCGCGCTCGACCGTGAAGGCTTGAGGGGTTCGATCGATGCCGAAACGCGTCCTGACGGGGCGGGTCGTGAGCGACAAAATGGACAAGACCGTTACGGTTCTTGTCGAGCGTCGCGTCATGCATCCGCTGTATAAGAAGTTTATTCGCCGCTCTAAGAAATATGCGGCGCATGATGAGGCCAATATTTGCGCCATTGGCGATCAGGTTCGCATTGAAGAATGCGCGCCGATCAGCAAGCGCAAGACCTGGACGGTCACTGAGCGGAACGGCGCGGCGCTGGTTGCTCAGCCTGACGCCGCATCACAGGGAGCCTGACATGATTATCGTCGAATCCAATCTGGACGTTGCCGATAATTCCGGGGCTCGCCGGGTCCAATGCATTAAGGTGTTGGGCGGTTCGAAGCGTAAGACCGCTTCGGTCGGCGATGTCATCGTGGTGTCGGTGAAAGACGCGATCCCGCGCGGCAAGGTGAAAAAGGGCGACGTGCATCAAGCCGTCATCGTCCGCACCGCCTATGGCGTGCGCCGGGCTGATGGCAGCGTGATCCGGTTCGATCGGAATGCTGCGGTGCTCATCAATAAGCAGATGGAGCCGATCGGCACGCGTATCTTTGGGCCAGTGACCCGTGAATTGCGTGCGCGCAAATTCATGAAAATCATTTCTCTTGCGCCGGAGGTGCTGTGACATGGCGGCACGTATTCGTAAGGGCGACAAAGTCGTGGTGATCTCGGGCGCCGATAAGGGCCGCCAGGGTGAGGTTTTGCGGGTGATTCCGTCAGCCAACCGTGCCGTTGTGCAGGGTATTGCGATGGCGAAGCACCATACCAAGCCGAAGGGCATGGGTGAGCCGGGCGGCATTATCGAGCGCGAGCGCGCGATCGATTTGTCGAACGTGGCGTTGATCGATCCGGAGTCTGGCAAGCCAACCCGCGTTGGTTTCCGCACCCTTGAGGATGGTCGCAAGGTTCGAGTTGCTCGTCGGAGCGACTCGGTGATTGACGGCTGAAGGTGACAGTGATGAGCGAGACACGTGAAGTAACCCGGCTACGGGCCCATTATGAGACGGTGGTAAAGCCCGCCTTGCAAAAGGAATTCGGCTACACCAACCCGATGCAGGTGCCGAAGCTGGAGAAAATTGTCATCAATATGGGTGTCGGTGAAGCGGCTGCGGACCAAAAAAAGTTGGACGCGGCGGTCGCGGAACTCACTTTGATTGCCGGGCAAAAGCCGGTGAAGACGGTCGCGAAGAAGGCGATTGCGGGCTTCAAAATCCGCGAGGGCTTGCCGATTGGCTGTAAGGTGACGCTGCGCCGTGAGCGCATGTATGAATTTCTCGACCGTCTGGTCACCATTGCATTGCCGCGCGTGCGCGATTTTCGCGGGTTGCCGGCAGGTAAAGGGTTTGATGGGCGCGGAAATTTTGCCATGGGTCTCAAGGAACAGATGGTTTTCCCTGAAATTGCCTATGACAAGGTGGACGCAACGCGCGGCATGGACATCGTGTTCGTGACCACCGCGCGGAGCGACGCTGAGGCCAAGGCCCTGCTTAAGGGTTTTGACCTGCCTTTCGCATCTTGAGCGGTAAGTTTTGAGTTTTTCGACAGAGATACACGCGTTTATGGAAAACCGCCGGGTGATGCCGGCAGGTTCCGGAGGATAGAAACGATGGCGAAGACCTCTCAGGTCAATCGGAATAATATGCGGGCGAAGATGGCCAAGCGCGATGCCGGCAAGCGTGCCGCGTTGAAGGCGATTGTCATGGATCGCACGTTGCCGGTCGAGGATCGGTTCGATGCGACGTTGAAACTCGCTCAGCTCCCGCGCAATGGCGCGAAGGGCCGGGTGCGGTTGCGTTGCGAGTTGACCGGGCGTTCGCGCGGCAATTATCGGAAATTCAAACTATGCCGCATCGCGTTGCGTGATCTTGCCAGTGCTGGGCAGATTCCCGGCATGGTCAAGGCAAGCTGGTAAGCGAGGATCTGCAATGTCGATGTCCGATCCCTTGGGTGACATGCTCACCCGTATCCGTAACGCCCAGCGGGCCCGTCAGGCGGCATGTGTTGCGCCGGCGTCCCATCTGCGCGCGAATGTGCTTGATGTGTTGAAGCGCGAAGGTTTCATTCGCGGCTTCGCCAAGGAGGAGCTGCGCCCTGGCGTCGCTCAGTTCCGGATCGAGCTGAAATATAACGAAGGCGAGCCGGTGATTAAGGAAATCCACCGTGTGTCGCGTCCGGGCCGGCGGGTTTATTCCAAAATCCGCGAGTTGCCGCGCGTCTATGCCGGGTTGGGGGTGTCGATCCTGTCAACCCCGCGTGGCGTGATGAGTGATGTTGAAGCGCGCGCTGCCAATGTTGGTGGCGAAGTGCTGTGCCGGGTCTTCTAAGGAGCGATCGAGATGTCACGGGTTGGTAAATATCCGGTCGAAATCCCGAAAGGGGTTGATGTCAGCATCGCGAGTGGCGTGCTGACCGCGAAGGGCAAGTTGGGCGTTCTCACAACGCCGATCCATGATGCGGTCGAGGCAAAGATTGAGGATGGTAAATTCTCGGTCAAGCCGCGCGGCAATGAGCGCATGGGCCGGATGATGTGGGGCACCACCCGGGCGGTGGTGGCGAACATGGTTAAAGGTGTGTCCGAAGGGTATGCCAAGACCATGGAAATCAACGGCACTGGTTTTCGTGCTGCTGTGACGGGGCCAAATTTGGTGATGAATCTTGGATTTTCGCATGATGTGGTGTTCCCGGTTCCCGAGGGCATCAAGATCAGCTGCGAAAAACCGACATTGATCAAGATCGAAGGTGTCGACAAGCGTTTGGTCGGTCAGGTCGCCGCTGAAATCCGCGCCTATCGTCCGCCTGAGCCTTACAAGGGCAAGGGCGTGAAGTTTGTGGGCGAGGCGATCCGGCGCAAGGAAGGCAAAAAGAAATGATGGGTTCAACTCGCGACAAGGAAGCGCGTCGTCGGCTGCGGCTGCGCTATCAACTCCGCAAAAAATCCGGCGGGCGCCCGCGCTTGTCGGTATTTCGGTCTGGCAAGCATATTTATGCACAAGTGATCGACGATACGGCGGGTCGCACCTTGGCGGCAGCGTCGTCGCTCGATGCGGGTTTGCGCACGGAATTGCGAACCGGTGCTGATCGGGAGGCGGCGGCTGCGGTCGGCAAGCTGGTAGCCGAACGTGCAAAGGCGGCTGGGGTCACCCAAGTCGTGTTTGATCGCGGCGCCTATATTTATCATGGTCGGGTCAAGGCCCTGGCTGAAGCCGCTCGCGAGAGCGGGCTTGATTTCTAAGGAGTAGGGCATGGCACGGGAACCACGCGACGGGCGGGGCGAAGGTCGGGGTCGTGAACGCGAGCGCGACCGCGATGGCGATGAGCTGATCGATAAGTTGGTGACCATCAACCGCGTCGCCAAAGTGGTTAAGGGCGGTCGTCGTTTCGCCTTTGCAGCATTGGTGGTCGTCGGTGATCAAAAGGGCCGCGTTGGCTACGGTGCGGGCAAGGCGCGCGAAGTGCCGGAAGCGATCCGCAAAGCGACTGAGCGCGCCAAGCGCGGCATGATCCGCGTGCCGATGCGCGAGGGCCGCACCTTGCACCACGACGTCGAAGGCAGCTTCGGCGCTGGTCATGTCGTGTTGCGCGCGGCACCGGCAGGCACCGGGATTATCGCCGGCGGGCCGATGCGTGCGGTATTCGAGACGCTGGGCATTGGCGATGTCGTCGCCAAGTCGCTCGGTAGCCGCAATCCGCATAACATGGTGAAAGCCACGTTCGATGCGCTGACCAATTGCGCCAGCCCGCGTTCGGTTGCGGCGCGTCGTGGCAAAAAAGTCGCCGATTTGTTCGGCAAGCGCGACAAGGAGACCCACGTCGATGCCTGATATTTTTGAGCCGATGGCCGGCAAGCGGGTGAAAGTCACTCAAACCGGCTCGCCGATTGGGCGCAAGCCGGGTCAGCGTGAGACGCTGATTGGTCTTGGGCTGCGCCGCATGCATGCAAGCCGTGAACTCACGGCGACACCGGAAGTGTTGGGCCGGGTGCGCAAGGTCGCGCATCTGCTCAAGGTCGAGGAACTGGCGTAATGAAACTCAACGAATTGCGTGATAATCCTGGTTCACGGCTGAAATCCAAGCGGCTGGGCCGTGGCATTGGCTCCGGTAAGGGTAAGACGTCCGGTAAGGGTGTTAAGGGCCAGAAGGCACGCGAAGGCGTTTCGCTTAACGGGTTCGAGGGCGGTCAGCTGCCGATTTATCGCCGGTTGCCGAAGCGTGGCTTCAATAATCGCAATCGCAAGGAATTTGCGGCGGTCAATCTCGGCAAGCTTGAGGCCGCGATTGAGGCTGGCAAGATTGATGCGGGGCAGCCGATCACCGAAGCCGTGTTGCGGGCGGCGGGCCTGTATGGTGGCAAGAAGGTGGACGGTGTTCGTTTGCTGGCACGCGGCGAAATCACCCGTAAAGTAACCATCGAAGTTTCTGGCGCTTCAGCCAGCGCGATCGCCGCGATTGAGCAGGCCGGCGGTTCGGTAACGACGCGCATTCCAGCCAAGGCGACTGAGGCTGCAGCCTGAGCCTCTTGCCGTGACGCGGTTTGCGCCACATGATAGTCATCGAGCGGCGCCGAAATAGGTTGCGTTCAGCAATCTGCTCGGCGCCGTTGATGTTTGTGCGGTCCCACCGCGTCAGCGGCGGGTAAATGTTCAGGAGAAGTCCATGGCGTCGGCGGCAGAGCAACTTGCCTCGAGTATGAATCTCGGCAGCTTCGCGAAAGCGACCGAGCTCAAGCAGCGTATCTGGTTCACGCTCGGTGCGTTGATTGTGTTTCGTCTGGGCACCTATATCCCGGTCCCCGGCATCGATGCCACGGTGATGACGCATCTAATGGCGCAAAATGGTGGCGGCGTGTTGGGCATGTTCAACATGTTCACCGGTGGTGCGCTGGGGCGGATGACGGTGTTTGCCCTGAACATCATGCCGTATATTTCGGCCTCGATCATCATGCAGCTGATGCAGGCGGCAGTTCCAAGCTTGGAGACCCTTAAAAAGGAGGGTCAATCCGGCCAGCAAAAGATTAACCAATATACGCGCTACCTGACGGTGCTGATTGCCTTGGTGCAATCCTATGGCATTTCCATCGGGCTTGAGAGTTTGCACAGCTCGGTTGGCCCTGCCGTCGTCGATCCTGGGCCGTTTTTCATTTTTACCACGGTGATTACGCTGGTCGGTGGCACCGTGTTCCTGATGTGGCTGGGGGAGCAAATCACCGCGCGCGGCATTGGCAATGGCTCCAGCTTGATCATTTTCTCCGGTATCGTCGCGGCGTTGCCGGGCGCGGTTGCGGGGATTTTGCAACTCGGTGCGACCGGCGCGCTATCCACGGTGTTCGTCATCGGCTTTTTCGTGGTGTCGCTGCTGGTGATCGCCTTCGTCGTGTTTATGGAGCGCGCCCAGCGGCGGGTGCTGGTGCAATATCCCAAACGCCAAGTGGGTAGCCGGATGTTTGGCGGCGATTCGTCGCATTTGCCGATGAAGGTGAACACGTCGGGGGTGATTCCGCCGATTTTTGCAAGCTCGCTGCTCTTGATCCCGGCAACAATCATCGGCTTCTCTAAAGGCACCGGCCCCGGCTGGCTGCAATTTCTGGCGCGCCAGCTTTCGCATGGCCAGCCTGGCTATATGATTTTATATGCCGCGTTGATCATCTTTTTCTCCTATTTCTATACGGCGGTGGTCTTCAATCCGGAGGAAACGGCCGATAATCTGAAAAAATATGGTGGTTTCGTGCCCGGCATTCGGCCAGGGGCCAACACGGCAAAATATTTTGACACGGTGCTAACGCGGCTGACCACCATCGGCGCGATTTATCTTTGCATCGTCTGTTTGATCCCAGAGTTTCTTATTGGCGAATATGATATTCCGTTCTACTTTGGTGGCACATCGTTGCTCATTATCGTTTCGGTGACCATGGATACGGTCGCCCAAGTACAGTCCCATCTGCTGGCACATCAGTATGAGGGGCTGATTCGAAAAGGCAGAGGAAGGACACGCGGTCGATGAATATTCTTTTGGTAGGGCCGCCGGGGGCGGGTAAAGGCACCCAGGCGAAAATTTTAGAGGATCGCTATCACGCCAAGCATATTGCAACCGGTGATATGCTCCGTGCCGAAGTGGCTGGGGGCACGCCGATTGGTCTGGAAGCCAAAGCGGTGATGGATGCCGGGCAATTGGTTTCCGATGATATTTTGATCCGCATGCTCGGGGCGCGTTTGGCCCAGCCGGATTGCGCACATGGCATGATACTCGATGGTTTTCCGCGCACCGTGCCGCAAGCCGAAGCGCTGAACGATCTGCTCGACGCCTCACATCGGCATTTAGACGCGGTGATCGTGCTCGAAGTGGATGAGGAGGCGTTGGTCGCCCGGATTTCCGGACGGTTTGCCTGTGCAAAATGCGGCGCTGGCTATCATCGCAGTTTTCACCCGACGGCCAAAGAAGGTGTCTGCGACAAGTGCGGAAGCCACGAATTCACCCAACGTCCGGACGATAACCCGGACGTGGTGCGGCGTCGGCTCGCCGCCTATCGGGAGCAAACCGCGCCGATCTTGCCGTTCTACACGGCGCGCGGCCTTGTTCATACGCTTGATGGCATGGCGCCGATGGAGGAGGTTACCGCTGCGATCGAAAAAATCCTTCGTCAGGTCGGTATTGCGGTGCCCGCATAGGTCATCACGAAAAATTGATATCGTTCGATTGACTCTGTTCCCCCCGAGCGATAATGACACTCAACGGCGCCCCTTCACGGGGGTGCTGCGCTTTCCATCAGTTTTGCGATAATCCGAATGGGCGTTCATTCGCGCCCATCAGGTGTTTGCAGTGCGGTTGGAGTTTCGTTTAACCCGATCACCGATCCCGACGCGGCGCGGCCGCCCGAGAACTAGGAGTTGCAAGCGTGGCGCGTATTGCCGGCGTAAATATCCCTTCGAATAAGCGCGTGCTGATCAGCCTGCGCTATATATATGGCGTTGGTCCCAGCAAGGCTCGTGAAATTTGCACGACGCTCGGTATCCCGGATGAGAAGCGGGTTAACCAGCTTTCGGACGACGAGATCATGAAAATCCGCGAATTGATCGACCGTGATTACCGCGTCGAAGGTGATTTGCGGCGCGAAGTCGCGATGAACGTCAAGCGGCTGGTCGATCTCGGATGCTATCGCGGCCTGCGTCATCGCAAGGGCCTGCCGGTCCGCGGTCAGCGCACGCACACCAATGCACGCACGCGCAAGGGCAAGGCTGTGGCCATTGCTGGCAAAAAGAAGGTGACCCGCTAAGGGTTAGTTTTTTCGTTCGCCAGTTTTTCGGTTGCCGGAACCATTCCGGATGGATTTCGGGGCGGGCTCAAGGGGCCGCCCCCTTTAACAGACACAGGATTTTTCATGGCCAAGCCAGCCACCACTCGCCCCCGCCGCAAAGAGCGCAAAAACATCAGCTCCGGCGTCGCTCATGTGCTCGCCAGCTTCAATAATACGATGGTGACCATCACCGACGCGCAGGGCAACGCGATTTCATGGTCGTCCGCCGGAAGCCAAGGCTTCAAAGGCAGCCGTAAATCGACGCCGTATGCCGCTCAGGTTGCGGCTGAAGATGCCGGACGCAAAGCGCGTGAGCACGGCATGGAAGCGCTCGAGATCGAGGTGAGTGGTCCCGGTGCTGGGCGGGAAAGCGCCTTGCGGGCGCTGCAATCGGTTGGGTTTTCCATTTCGGCCATCCGCGACTTGACGCCGATCCCGCATAATGGTTGCCGCGCGCGCAAGCGTCGTCGCGTCTAATTGGTTTTCGGCCATTGGTCCGGGCGCAAATCCGGTTGCGATGGTAGCTGCGAATGTTTGAATGGCTGGGGTCTTGGTCGACAACGCCCGAGCGGAGGATTTGATGGTGAGAGACACGCATCTGATTTTACAGCGCAACTGGCAATCGTTGCGCAAGCCAGATCGGCTCGAGATCGAGCCGGGAAACGATGGTTCGCGCAGCGCCACCATTGTCGCAGAGCCGCTGGAGCGCGGCTATGGCGCGACGCTCGGCAATGCGTTGCGTCGTATCTTGCTGTCGTCCCTGCAGGGCGCTGCGGTGACGGCGGTGCGCATTGATGGCGTGTTGCATGAATTCGCGGCGATCCCCGGCGTGCGCGAGGACGTGACGGACATCGTGCTGAACATCAAGCAAATTGCTGTGCGCATGCAAGGTGAAGGCAGCAAGCGGCTGAGCCTGACGGCCAAAGGCCCGGGTGAAGTCACGGCCCGCCAAATTCAAGTCACCGGCGATATTGAAATCATGAATCCGGATCTTGTGCTCTGCACGCTTGATGACGGCGCGACGTTGGGTATGGAATTCACCGTTGAATCCGGCCGTGGTTACGTTGCTGCGGCAGCCAATCGTCCGGAAGATGCGCCGATTGGCTTGATCCCGGTTGATGCGATCTATTCGCCCGTGCGCCGGGTGGCCTACCGGATTGAGCCAACGCGCGTTGGTCAAGTGACTGACTATGATCGGTTAATCCTGCAGGTCGAAACTAATGGCGCGGTGACGCCCGAAGATGCCGTGGCGGTTGCTGCGCGCATTCTGCAAGATCAGCTCAGCCTGTTTGTTAATTTCGAAGAGCCCACCCGCCTGCGGGCTGAGGAGCCACGGCCCGAATTGCCGTTTAATCCCAACCTGCTCCGCAAGGTCGATGAGCTGGAATTGTCGGTGCGCTCGGCGAACTGCCTGAAGAACGATAATATCATCTATATCGGCGATCTGGTGCAGAAATCCGAACAGGAAATGCTGCGTACGCCGAATTTTGGTCGCAAATCCTTGAATGAAATCAAGGAAGTGCTCACCACGATGGGTCTCGGCCTCGGTATGCAAGTGCCGGATTGGCCGCCGGAAAACATCGAAGACCTCGTCAAGCGGTCCGATCAGCCTTTTTGATCGGTCCATCCCGTTATTTTTCGTCCGTTAAGGACGCTGTTGAAAGTTGGAGACTGAACGATGCGCCACGGTATGGCCGGACGGAAGCTGGGAGTAACGAGCTCCCATCGCGCGGCAATGTTCCGCAATATGGCGGTGGCGCTGCTCAAGCATGAGCAGATCACCACCACCCTGCCGAAGGCCAAAGAGCTTGGCCCGGTGGTCGAAAAGCTGATCACGCTTGGCAAACGGGGCGATCTCGCTGCCCGTCGTCAGGCGCACGCCACGCTGCGCGATGATGTCATCGTAAGCAAGCTGCTCGGCCCCATCGCGGAGCGTTATAAAACCCGCTCTGGTGGCTATACTCGCGTGCTGAAAGCCGGCATGCGCTATGGCGATGCGGCGGACATGGCGATCATCGAACTTGTTGATCGCGACCCCGCGGCGAAGGGGCTTGATAGTGGACCCAAGCAGGTTGTCGCGGCTGACGACGAGGCCGACGAAGCCGCCGCCTGATCCCCGCCTGACGGCGGGTCGACGCGGAAAAATTTTGCGCTCTATCATCGCCCCCTCAGTGTCAAACTGGGGGTGTCAGCGTTTGTGCGCTGTCGCTGCGCAATAATTATTCCTGATGAGGTATTTTCGTGGTAACCGATGCGAGCTGACCACCTAGCATTGGCTGAACTGATTGTGGGAGATTGCGTGTTCAAGATTGGGAGCATGCGGTATGGCCGTGGAGGGTTTTCGACAAATTGGTTCTCAGAGCAGTCCTCAGAGCGATAGTAAGGATGGTGCTGATCGCCGGATTGAGCTGATCACGGGGCGGATGCGTCGTCGATCTTGGACGGACGCTGAGAAGGCGGCGATTGTTGCTGAGAGCTTGGTGGCTGGAGCGAAGGTAACGGCGGTTGCACGCCGGCATCAGATCACGCGTGGATTGTTGTGGGCATGGCGTCAGCAGATTCTGGGGGGTTGCGACGCTAAGGCTGGGGCGCATTTTGTGCCACTCTGCCTTTCCACGAACCCTGCTGGATCACGGCCAACGATGATGCCCGATGTGGTTGCGGTTGATCAGGCACCGGGCGCGAGCGCAGGTGATCCTGCGGGATCGATTGAGATTGAGGCGGGGCGGGCGCGGGTGCGGGTGCGGGGTTGCGTGGACTTGCAAGCGTTGCGTCACGTGCTGACCATGCTTGATCGAGCGTTATGATCCTCGGCCTGCCGACGCGACCGGGGTTGCGGATCATGGTAGCGACCCAGCCGGTTGATTTTCGGCGTGGCATGGACGGGCTTGCATCTCTGGTGACACAAACGCTGACGTTTGATCCGTACACGGGAGATATATTCATATTCCGGTCGAAGCGGGCTGATCGGATCAAGATCCTGATGTGGGATGGTTCGGGTCTATGCTTGATAGCCAAGCGGCTCGAAGCGGGTGGTTTTACGTGGCCACCGGTCCGAGACGGCGTGATCAGTCTGAGTGCGACGGAATTACGCCTGCTGTTTACGGGGTTAGATTGGACAGAATTGGCAAGGCGAACTGCGTTCGTTGCGGCGGTGAGCGCGGAAAAAATATAGAAAATTTCTTGTTTTTTCCTGGCGAAACGGGCCGCTGATCTGGTAGTCTGCAGACATGCCGGAGACACCTATTTCCTCGCATGATCAGGCCAGCGCTGCGATGCGGATCGCCGATCTGACGGCGGAAGTGGAGCGGCTGAAGGCTCTGGTCGCCACCCTCTCGCGGGCTTTGTTCGGCGCACGATCCGAGCGCCAACAAGAGATGCCGGATCAACCCAGCCTGCCACTTGACGATCTCAGCGCAACTCCGCCTGAACCGAAACCTTTACCCAAGCCGACAGTGCAAAGCCGCGCGCCGAGCCGACCGGGTCGGCGCAATATCGGCAACCTGCCGGCGCATCTGCCGCGTTATGACGTGACGATCGAACCGGACACCACGACTTGCCCGTGTTGCGCAGGGGTCCTTCACAAGATCGGCGATGATGTCACCGAGCAACTCGACGTGGTGCCGGCTGTTCTTCGGGTTCAGCGGATCCACCGGCCGCGCTATGGCTGCCGGGTATGCGAAACTGCGGTGGTGCAGGCCAAAGCCCGACCGCGCCCGATTGATGGTGGGCTGCCGACCGCGGCACTGCTGGTCCACGTTGCGGCGATGAAGTTTGCCTGGCACCTGCCATTGAACCGTCAGGTCGAGATGCTCGCGGGTCAGGGTATCCACCTCGATCGCTCCACACTGGTGCATTGGATGGCAAAGCTGGCCTGGTGGCTCAAGCCGCTGCATGCGACGCTCGCCGCCACGATCCTGGCCACGCCAAAGTTGTTCTGCGACGACACGCCCCTGCCAGTGCTGGATCGAACCCGACGGCGAACGCGAATTGCGCGTCTCTGGGCCTACGCGATGGATGACCGACCATGGCTCGGGCCAGCACCACCGGCAGTGGTTTATCTATTCACTGACAATCGCAAGGGCAGCGCTGTCGATGATCATCTCGCGGGCTTCAACGGTGTGCTGCAGGTGGATGCTTATGGCGGTTACAACCGACTGACCCGGCACCACCGTCCCGGAGGAGCGGTCACTCTCGCTTATTGTCTCGCGCATGCGCGGCGGAAATATTTTGAGCTATTCGTGGCCACTGGCTGCCCGATCGCGGCAGAAGCATTGCGCCGTATCGGTGTGATCTACGAAATCGAGGCTCGTATCCGCGGCACCAGTGCCGAGAACCGCGTTGCGGTTCGCCAAGCTGAAACGTTGCCGCTCATTGAGGTGCTCAAGCCCTGGCTGATGGATCGTCTGACCGAAATCTCGGTGAAGTCGCCGTTGGCCAAGGCGATCAAATACACGCTCGGTCATTGGGAAGGGCTGTGCGTGTTCCTAACTGATGGCCGGGTCGAGGTCGATTCCAATGTGGTCGAACGGACGATCAGACCGGTTGTGATGACCAAAAAGAACGCTCTGTTCGCCGGGTCTTCCGGCGGTGGCGAGACCTGGGCCATATTGGCATCGCTGATCAACACGGCGCGTCTGAATGGTCTCGACCCCTATGCATATCTGGTCGATGTGCTTGACCGCATTGTCTCCGGCACGACCAAGGCGAATGCATTGCACGAATTGTTGCCCTGGATCTGGAAAATATCGAAGACCGAAACCGCGCTGGCCGCATGAGCCAGCGACAATCGCGCCGGGCGTCCCAACCCGCCAAACCAAATCCAACCGCTATGAACCTCAATGTCCTGGATCGCTGGCTGCGGCGCATGCAGCCTGAGGGCAAAATCGACAACGTCTCCATGCTCGACGGCTATGTCACCGCCATTGTTGTCGGCCCAGTCTCGATCCCACCCGATGAGTGGTTTACTGACTTGCTCGGCAGCAAGGGTCGTATCGCATCCGCCCACGGTAAAACGCTTGCCGCCATTGAGGCCATCATCCAAAGGCACAACGCAATCAGCGACATTCTCGCCACCGCGCCACAAAACTACGCGCCGATCTTCCAGCGCGGCGATGATGGCACCGTCTTCGCCGAACCTTGGTGCCTCGGCTTCCTCACCGCCATGCATCTGCGCTGGGCCGACTGGAAGCCGCTGCGCGACCCCGTTCGTCCCGAGTTCTGCCTCACCTCACCGATCTTCTTCCACTGCAGCGACCCTGTCGCAGCAACCCTGCATAGCGTTGAGCAAGAAAGCAGCAACGCCAACCCCGACTTGCGTGAAATCTACCACGCCATCCCAATCGTTGTTCCGGCAATCAGAGAATTCTGGATGCTTCACCGCTTCGCTAGTCCGTGATTGAACCAGCAAATACTCAACGTGGGGCCCTCGCATCGGTTACTTTTCGTGGACGTCGCATATGCGGCATACGGCTGCGGTCTCAATGCAGACAAGAAAAAGCAGTAATTTCCGCAAGACCCCGATAGGTCGCTTGTTCAGACCGTGATTGCGGGCCAATTCCACTGGTTGATGTTGAAACCGTCGCTTCAACCTCAACCAATCGCGATCTGCGCCAACCTATCGGGCCTAACAGCGCCTACGCAGCGCCGCGAAGCACGCCGCCAGTTGCTTTGCTGACGGCGGCAATAATTTTATGGGCTACGGCGTCAATTTCCGCATCGGTTAGGCTCTGCTCGCGGGGTTGCAGCGTCACCGCGAGGGCCAGTGAAACTTTCCCCGCCGCCACGTGCTCGCCCTCATAGCGATCAAATAAGGTGACATCGGTGATCAGCGCGCGTTCGGCACCGCGCACGGCGCGGATCAATGTTTCCGCCGCGACCGTCGCGTCGACCACAAAGGCAAAATCCCGCCGCACCGGCTGCAACGGCGAAAGATCGGGCGCTGCTTTCCGTCGCCGTTTCGGATCGGCGATGGCATCAAGCATTAGCTCAAACCCAACGCTGCGCGCTGGCAAATCAAACCGAGCCGTGACGGTGGGGTGCAGCGTGCCGAAATAGCCCAATACGGTTTTCGGCCCCTGGCGCACGGTGCCGGACTGGCCTGGATGAAAATGAGCCGGCGCCCCCGCCGTCACGCTGAGCGACTCGAGCGGCACGCCCAGCTCGGTCAGCACCGCGAACAAATCCGACTTGGCGTCCCACAAATCAACCGTCCGATCAGCATCAAGCCACGAGAGCGGCCTCGCCCCCACGCGCAAACCGGCGGCAATCAAGTTTTGGCCGGATGGCGTGGCATCGGTGAATCCTGGGCCCACCTCGAATAACGCCACATCCGCCATGCCGCGCGCGACGTTGGACTGCGCGGCCAAGGTGAGCGTTGCCAACGGTGTTGGCCGCATCTGGTCCAGATCAGCCGCAATCGGGTTGGCCACCCGCAATTGTTCGGGCACCGCGCCAAATTGTGCTGCCACCGCCTGTGCCACAAAGCTGAAGGTTACGCACTCATCCAGCCCCCGCGCGGCCAGCACGCGTCTGGCGCGCATCGTGCGGGTTTGCCGGGCGGTCAGTGTCGGCTGCGGCACCGGGGACCAGGCCGGCAATGAAACCGGCGCGATCTGATCCAACCCATTGATGCGCAAAACTTCCTCGATCAAATCGATCTCTGCCGCCACCGCTGCCGCACCGGCAGCGGCCTGGTGCGCGCGCTCGGCGGATAATTCCGGCGCCGGATCAAGCATCGAGACCGGGTCATTCACCGTGTAAATCGCCGGATCATAGCTGTAATTCGAGCGCGTCACCGCGACATCGTTGCGCCAGGGCGGCACAGAAACCACCACTTGATCGACATCCTGCCGGCGCGGCGTAAAGCCCAAGCCTTGCAAAATCGCCACGGCCCGGGCCGGTGCGACCGCGTGACCACCAAATGATTCGAGCCGGGCGAAACGCAGCGCCGCATCACGCGGCCAAGCCGGCTCCGAACCCGCGGTCACGATGTCACTCGGCGTGCCGCCACAGAGCGACATGATCATCGCCGTTGCCGCATCCAACGCTTGTGGCAAAATCGATGGATCAATTCCGCGTTCAAAACGTTGTCGCGCATCAGAGTGAATCCCGCTGCGCTGGCCGGTGAGCGCAATCCGCACCCGATCAAACAAAGCGCATTCGATGAACACATCGGTCGTCGCGACATCACAGCTGGTCGCCTCACCCCCAACGATCCCAGCGAGCGATTGTGCGCCCCGCGCGTCAGCAATCACACAATCCTCGGGTCCGGCGATGACCTCCTTGCCATGCAACCCGGCAAACCGCTCGCCATCCGCAGCGCCCCGGCGCAGCGTCAGCACGCCCCCGGCGACTTTACCGGCATCGAAAACATGGAGCGGGCGGCCTAAATCAATGGTGAAGAAATTGGTGATATCGACCAAGGCACTAATCGGTCGCAGCCCAATCGCGGTCAGGCGCCGCTTCAGCCAATCCGGGCTTTCGCCATTTTTCACGCCGCGCACCGTGCGCCCCACCACCAGCGGGCAGGCCTCCGGGAACTCATTGCGCCAGCCAATCAAACTTTCTCCCGCGCCGATCACCGGAGCGGGTGACCAGGGCCGCAGCGTGCCCAACCCCGCCGCCGCCAAATCGCGCGCCACGCCACGCACTGAAAATCCGTCGCCCCGATTGGGCGTCACCCCGATTTCGATGATCGGATCATCCAGCCCCGCCCAAGAAGCATAGCTCATGCCCAGCGGCGCATCGGAAGGCAGGTCGATAATCCCGTCATGATCCTCGCCCAGTCCCAATTCCCGCTCAGAGACCAGCATGCCGGCTGAGGCAACACCGCGAATCTCGCCGACCTTGAGGATCATCCCGCTGCCCGGCACCACCGAACCCGGCGGCGCAAACACCGCCATCATGCCGGTGCGGGCATTGGGCGCGCCGCACACCACACCAACCTCGCCCTCGGCGGTTTGCACCCGGCAAACCCGCAGCCGGTCGGCATTTGGATGCTGCACCGCTTCGATCACCCGCACGATTTTGAACGGTGCCAAGCCCGCCGCCCGATCCTCGATCGCTTCGACCTCAAGCCCGATTGACGATAATGTGTCAGCAATCATCGTGATCGGCGCGTCAGTATCCAGATGCGTCTTCAACCAAGAGAGCGAAAATTTCATAGCCCACGCCCCTCATGCAGCATGACCGGTGCCAAGGGTGAGGCACCATAATGGCTCAGCCAACGCCCATCGCTCTCATAAAAATTCCGTAAATCGGCAATGCCATGCTTCAACATGGTAATCCGCTCAACCCCCATGCCAAAAGCAAATCCTTGATACGCTTGTGGATCGATGCCGCAATTGGCGAGCACATTGGCATGCACCATCCCGGCGCCGAGAATCTCCAACCAATCATCCCCGCCGCCAATGGCGCCGGTTTTACGATCCCAGGCGATATCAACTTCCATCGAGGGTTCGGTGAACGGGAAATAGCTCGAACGAAACCGCGCCCGCAAATCGGGGATTTCGAAAAAAGCCCGCAGAAAATCCACCAGGCAGCCTTTCAAATGCGCAAGCGTAATCCCGCGATCAATCACCAAGCCCTCGCATTGATGAAACATCGGGCTATGCGTTGCATCATGATCGGACCGATAGGTGCGCCCTGGCGAGATCATCCGGATCGGCGGCGCCTCGGCTAACATGGTGCGTACCTGCAAGGGCGAGGTCTGCGTGCGCAGCACCATGGGCCGATTGCGCCCCGCCGCATGCAAATAAAACGTATCCATCATGGCGCGCGCCGGATGATGGGCCGGGATGTTCAGCGCGCCGAAATTATACCAATCATCCTCAATATCCGGCCCGTCCTTCACCACAAATCCCATCGCGCCAAACAACGCCGTCAATTCTTCCATGGTGCGCGAGATCGGATGGATCGTGCCGCGCCGCACGGGCCGTGCGGGCAGCGTGACATCCACACGCTCGGCAGCGAGCCGCGCCGTGAGCGCCGCCGCTTCCAAAATCGCGCGTTTGGCGTCAACCGCCTCGGCAACCCGGTTTTTCACAATATTGATGGTCGCACCGGCTTCCCGCCGCGCATCAGGCGCCATGGTGCCCAAGGTCTTGAGCAGCCCGGTCACCAACCCTGATTTGCCCAAATACGCCACGCGCACCGCGTCCAACGCGCGCACATCATCAGCCGCGCCAATTGCCTCAAGAGCCTCGGATAGGATGGTTTCTGGATGGTCTTGCATGGTGCGGAGGAAGCCTAGCGGCAGCGGAAAGTCAACACGCCATCAACAAAAACGGCTTCCGGGGGAACCGGAAGCCGCTTTGAGTTCACTCAGGCCGAGCCGATCAGTCGATTAACCGATCAGCCAATCAGCCGATCAGCCAATCGCACGCCGATCCGCAACCGGTGCCACCCAGCGGGTGATCGCGGCGCTGTAGCGCAACTCCAGCACCCGGCTGGTCCCGGTCAGCCCGGCCAGATCAATACCAACTTCGCCGCGGCTCCATTGGCCGGTGCCTTCATCGGTTGGGAACAGTCCGGTGAACCGCGCCCAATCCACCTGCTGGCGCTTGACGCCGGCAAGCACCGCCGCCGCCACCAGCTTCACGCCAACCTGACGGCGATCATCGGCGCGCACCTCGGTGTCGGCTGGGGTCGCGGTCGCGACATGCAGCGTTGCGGTCATCGCGTCGTCGGGCAGAGCAAAGCGCAACAGGCCCGCCTCGCTCGTCATCGGGGCGATGGCAACGCCATCGACCATCAACGCGGCTTCCGGGGCATTGGTGGTGGTAAAGCCATTGGCAATCACCCGATCCCGCAGCGTCGCCCGAACTGCGTCCAGCACGGCTCCGCGATGCACCAAAGGCGCACAGCGTTCGGCTTCAGCCGGTGCGGCAAAGTTGGGATGCAGCGCCACCAACGCACCGCCATTGGCGAACATGCTCCGGTTACCATCGCTGATATAGCTTTCCGCCGTCAGCCCCTCGGCAATCAGCACGTCATGGCTGTCCAGCTCGATATGGAAAT
>JBMFWT010000009.1:0-66476 GCA_049964975.1 Acidiphilium sp. | reverse complement strand
CGGCTTTGGCATCGCGCCACCTCGTTGGGCGGCGTGGAAAGCCTGATCGAGCATCGCGCCTCAATCGAAGGGAGCGGAACCCCCTGCCCCACCGATTTGCTTCGGCTGTCGGTTGGCATTGAGCACGAAGAGGATCTGTTCGCCGATTTGGATGAGGCTTTGCGGCACGCTCACGGATGAAGGTGCAAAATTAACCGCCGCTGATGGCGGTGAGAATAACGATTTCGGCGTTGGGATGGAGCGGCGTGGTGAGGCTCGCGGGCGCTCCATACGCGCTGGTATCGCGGGTCTTGGTCAAGGCGCGAACAAAGCAAAAATTAGCGATTGCGCCTCGGTTTGCAGGCGCGCCAGATGTGCCGCACTGAGCATGCTTTCCGCATAAATTTTATAGATATCTTCGGTGCCGGACGGGCGCGCGGCAAACCAGCCATTTTCGGTGGTAATTTTCACGCCACCGAGCGGCGCGTTATTGCCGGGTGCCGCAATGAGTTTTGCAGTGATCTTCTCGCCAGCGAGGCTGGTCGCGCTGATGGCCTCTGGGGTGAGTTGAGCCAGGGCCGCTTTTTGGGCGTGATTGGCAGGCGCATCAATGCGTTGATAATAGGACGTGCCAAGGTCTTTAGTCAGATCATTATAGTAAAGCGCAGGATCTTTGCCAGTTCGGGCAGTTAGTTCGGCGGCGAGCAGGCCGAGGATCAGCCCGTCTTTATCCGTGGTCCAAACCGTGCCGTTGCGCCTAAGGAATGACGCACCGGCACTCTCCTCGCCCCCGAATGCAAGGCTGCCCTCAATCAGACCTTGGCTGAACCATTTGAAACCAACCGGCACTTCGGTCAGGCGGCGGCCTTGCGCTGCCACCACCCGATCAATCATCGCGCTGGAGACGGCAGTTTTGCCGATGGCGCTGGTTACCGGCCAGCCGGGGCGGTGGGTGCAGAGATAACCAATGGCAGCGGCCAAATATTGGTTGGGCGGCATCAGCCCCGCGCTAGGGGTAACAATGCCGTGGCGATCCGCATCGGGGTCCGTCGCGAAGGCAATGTCAAATTGATGCTGCAGCGTAATCAGCTTGGTCATGGCAAAAGGCGACGAGCAATCCATGCGGATTTTACCATCGCCATCGAGGGTCATGAAGCTGAAAGTCGGGTCAATCTGCTGGTTCACCACTGTGGCGGCGAGGCGGTAGCGCTCAATGATCGGGCCCCAATAGGCCAGAGCAGCGCCGCCCAGCGGGTCAATGCCAATGCGCAGGCCCGCAGCCGAAATGGCCTCCATATCAATCACACTGCCAACGTCTTTGACGTAGGGCGTGATGTAATCATGGCGGTGGATGCACGCACTCACCAGGGCGCGGGTGATGGGCATGCGTTTGACCGCACGATTGCCCGCGGCAAGCAAGGCGTTGGCAGCGCGCTCAATGGCACGCGTCACGTCGGTATCGGCGGGGCCACCATGGGGCGGGTTATATTTGAAACCGCCATCATCAGGCGGATTATGCGACGGGCTGATAACAATGCCGTCAGCGCGACCCCCATTGCGACCCCCATTGCTCCTGGGTTCACGGCCTTGATTATAGGTGAGGATGGCGTGCGAGATGACCGGGGTCGGCGTATAGCCGCTTTGGTGATCAATCATGGTCTCAACGCCATTGGCGGCGAGCACTTCGAGGGCGGTGCAAAAAGCCGCTTCGGACAAAGCATGGGTATCCATGCCAAGAAAGAGTGGGCCGGTAATGCCGATACGGGCGCGATGATCGCAAACGGCTTGGGTAATGGCGAGGATATGGGCCTCGTTAAAGCTGGTGGCGAGCGCGTTGCCGCGATGACCCGATGTGCCAAAAGCAACGCGCTGGGCGGGGTGCGCGGGATCAGGTGTTTGGGTAAAATAGGCCGTTATCAGCCGGGGAATGTTGGTAAGCAGCGCCGCTGGCACGGGTTGGCCGGCCAACGCGCTGAGAGAATGGGACATGAGACGCTCCGTGGTTCCCGGCCCGATGTGACACGGCGTGACTATAAGCGGGATATTCGGAGCGTCCAGAGGACCCGAGCGTTATTGCTGATCAGCACGCACGCTCCAGCCCTTGCTCGCCGATCAATTTCAGTGATCTAGGCGGCAATAAGCTGGGCGATGGCAGCCGGGTCTTGCAGCTGCGGAACATGGGCCAGGCCCGCGAGAATATCGAGCGTCGCGCCTTGGATTGCGGCGGCCAGGGCTTGAGCCATCGCCGGGGGCGTGGCCTGGTCTTCGGCGCCGACCAGAATTCGAGTGCTAGCCGTGAGGCAATCAATATCCGGTGCGAAATCAAGCGCTTCTAGCGCCGCACAGGCAGCGCCGAATTGGGTCGGGTTGGTGCGCAAAAAGGCCGCGCGCCGTTCGGCGATCAGCTCGGGGTGATCGGCGCGAAAATCGGCACCGAACAAGCGGGCCATCGCGGTATCAGCGATGGCGGCAAGCCCGTGCGCGGCAGCTTCTTCGCGCATGGCGCGGAAGGCAGCTCGGCCAGAATCAGAGAAGCGTAAACCCGCGCCGATCAGGGTAAGCGCACCAACCCGATCCGGATGATCGAGCGCCAATTGCAAAGCCAGGAAGCTGCCGAACCCATTACCGATAACCATCGGTGCACGCGCGAGCGAAAGCTCGTCGATGGCAATACTGAGCGCCTGGGCGATCGGGCGCAGACCACCCTCGATCGGGGGAAGGCCGGCAAAGCCGGGAAGGTCAAATACAATAATCTCAGCGCGTGATTCGAGCAGGCCAGCGAGAGCGGACCAGCTTGAAGCGTCGGCGAGCAACGAATGTAACAGCAGAATCGGCTGGCCCGCGCCAGTACGGTGGGCGCGAATGTGCCCAGATGCCAGAATGCGTGTGGTCATGTCGTCTCCCGCAAATCTCGATGACAAGAATATATCATCTATTTGTTAATACATCGCTTATGCAATGGCATAGCAGAGAAATTACCGGATCAAAAGTGGCATTTTTGTCTTGTTTTCTGCACTATGATATATCACAAAGGTGGTGGAGGACTAAAATGCTGATGCGATCAAGCGTTTATTCCGCGCTGAAAAGTGACATTCTCGCCTGCCGCTTGCCGCCCGGTGCCGAGTTGCGTGAACCCGAAACCAGTGCGCGGTATCAGGTCGGACGCTCGCCACTGCGCGAAGCATTGCTGCGGCTGGAAGCCGAAGGCTTGGTGGTGATCGTGCCTCGGCAATATTATCGGGTCGCGCCAATTTCGCTGCGCGATGCGGCGGATCTTTTCGGCTTGCGCCGCGTGCTCGAACCGGAGGCGGCATTGCAAGCCGCTCGCTCGACCGATCAAGCAGCGCGTCAGAATTTGCTCAAAGCGACGGCGCACGATGAAACAACCTCGTTCATCGATGATAATCGGCGATTTCACTGTGCGATTGCGGCATTGGCGTCGAACCGGCGGCTCGTGGCTTCATGCGTCGACGTCATTGAACAATCCGAGCGGCTGGTCCGGGTCAGTTTGGATCAAATTGCGGGCCGGCGTCCGGATTTACTGATCGCAGAGCATCAAGCCATCGCAGAGGCCATTGCCGAGGGTGACGGGCGAACCGCAGCGCGGCTGCTCCGCGCCCATATCGATGCCGCGGAAGCGCGGGTGTTAACCGCACTCAAACGCGCAGCAATCGTCGCTTAAACGCCAATAATATCGGGGGAGACAAAAATGGACCAGGATATGTCGCAGTTTTCAGCGGGAGCACGGCTAGACCGGCTGCCGGTCGGCCCGTTTCATCGGCGTATCATGTGGCTCATCGGCATTGGGATGTTTTTCGATGGGTTTGATATCTACATCGCAGCAACCGTACTGGGAGCAACCATTCGCAGTGGCTTCGCGACGTTGCCGCAGGCAGCGTTATTTGTCTCCGCGACCTTTGTTGGAATGATGTTAGGGTCGGTCGTGACAGGTTTTCTGGGTGATCGGTTCGGGCGGCGCTTCACCTATCAGGTGAATTTGGCGATTTTCGGCCTTGCCTCGCTCGCTGCTTCCTTTGCGCCGGACATGGGCGTGCTAATCTTGCTGCGCTTTGTCATGGGGTTTGGCTTGGGTGCCGAAAACGTGGTTGGATATTCCACCCTGACCGAGTTCATCCCCCCCGCAGCGCGTGGGCGCCTACTCGGACTGATGGCGGTTATCGTGGTCACCGGGCTGCCGGTATCTGCACTGCTCGGCTATGTGCTGGTGCCGCATTTCGGCTGGCGGATTATGTTTGTGCTCGGCGGCGTCGGCGCGCTCTTCGTTTGGCAGGCGCGCAAATCGCTGCCGGAATCGCCGCGCTGGCTGCAAACCGTGGGTCGTGACAATGAAGCCGACGCCTTGTTGCGCAGCATCGAGATGCAAGCCGCGGACGGCAAGCCACTGCCGATGCCGTTGCAAGATGCAGCCGCACCGTTGCAGCCTTTTGCCGCCTTGTTCAGCCCGCCTTTGCTCGCGCGCCTGGTGCTCGGCTGCATCGCATTGATCGTGATTAATACGCTGATTTACGGGTTCATTACCTGGCTGCCGACATTCATGGTCAAGCAAGGGCTGGGGGTCGCGCAAACATTTGGTTATGCCGTGTTGATGGCCATTGGCGCGCCGGTAGGCTCGGTAATTGGTGCATTTGGCGCTGATCGTTGGGGGCGCAAGCCGAGCATCGTCACCGCTTCGTGTTTCGCGATCCTATTCGGCGCGATCTACCCTTTTGTCCGCGATCCGGCTTGGTTGCCGGTCTTCGGGTTTGCCTTGACCGTACCCATTTATGTGCTGGTGGCGATGCTGTTCGCCATTTATATCCCCGAGCTGTTTCCAACCGAAATTCGGCTGCGCGCCTCGGGTTTATGTAATATGTTTGGCCGTGGCGCGACCATTATCACGCCATTCATGGTGGTGTCGTTGTTCAAGGCTGACGGGGTGAAGGGGGTTTTGGCGATGATGATCGGCTTGTTGGTTCTCTTGATTGTTGCGGTATTGCTGCTGGGTGTGGAAACGCGCCAGCGCCGGCTGGAGGCGATTTCCTAATATGGATGCTCACACCTCCCGCACGCGCCCCACGCAATCGGATCAAGACCGCACACGCTGGGTCACCGGTGCCGGGCGTTATCTCGCCGATATTGCCGCACCGGGCGCGCTCAGCGCTGCGTTTTTGCGCTCGCCTTATGGCCATGCCGAAATTAATCGGCTCGATGCTACAGCAGCGCGGGCCATGCCGGGGGTGGTGGCGGTGCTCACCGGTGCCGATTGCGCGGCGGCAGGATTTGGCAATTTCCGCGCGTTGATGCGCTATGGCGCGGGCGGTCCAAATCCGATGATTGTGCCGTTCCGCCCCGTGCTCGCGCAGGATCGCGTGCGGCATGTGGGCGAGGCGGTGGCGTGCGTCATCGCTGAAACGCCGACCATGGCGCTGGACGCGATTGAGGCGATCATGGTCGATTATCGTGAGTTGCCCACGGTGATCGGCCTTGAGGCATCATCACAAGCACAGGCGATTGTGCATGAATTCGCACCCGATAATCTCGCTTTTGTCCATCACGCGGGTGATGCCGAGGCGGTGCGCGCAGCCTTTGCACAGGCAGATCAGATTGTCAGCACCCAATTCGAACTGCCCCGCCTCGCGCCAACCACAATGGAGCTGCGCGGCGCGCTCGCCCGTTACGATCAAGCGGCGGGGATCTATCATTTGATCACGCCGCACCAGGGGATCAACGAAATCCGCGCGGATCTCGCCGCAATCTTGAATGTGGCAGAGACGAAAATTCACATCGAACTGCCCGATGTTGGCGGTGGCTTTGGCGCGCGCAGCCCGGCCTATCCAGAACATGCTGCCTTGTTGCTGGCAGCGCGCTTGACCGGGCGACCGGTTCGTTGGGTCGCGAGCCGCAGCGAAGCGTTTCTTACTGATTATTATGGCCGCAGCACCCGCCTAACGGGACGTTTAGCGCTGGATAAAACCGGCAAATTTACGGCGCTGGATCTGCGTTACGAGACCGATTTGGGGGCCTATATCACCACGGTGGGCGCGTTTGTGAATGTCCATAATCCGCTGATGACCAGCGGCGGAACCTACGATATTCCAGCCATCGCCGTCGAGTTCCGGCAATATTTCACCCATACCGGGCCGATTGGGCCGTATCGCGGCGCGGGCCGACCGGACATGGCGCTGCTCATCGAGCGGCTGGTGGATTGTGCCGCATCCGCACGGGGCGATGATCCGCTGGCATTGCGCGCACGAAATGCCATTGCCCATGCCGCGTTTCCCTATCAAACAGCGCTGGGTGTTACCTATGACAATGCCGATTACCCGCAGCTCATCGAGGCGGCGCAGCACGCGGCTGATTGGGAAAATTTTGCCGCCCGGCGGGATGCGGCGCGGGCGCGCGGGCGGTTGCTCGGTCGCGGCGTTGCGCTCTTCACCGAAATCGCCGGTGGTGGCGCTGCAGCGCGCGACGAGGCACGGGTGACACTGCATTTGGTGAACGGACAGGTGCGGGCGCGGATTGAAACCGTGACCGGGGGTAGCGGGCAGAGCCAGGCCGAGACCTACGCGTTCATTCTGGCACCGCGCCTGGGTCTTGATCCGGCGGATATTGAATTGGTGGCCAGTCCAGCCGATTCGACATTGCAAGGCGCCGGCTCGATTGCGTCACGCTCGACCTTGAGTGCGGGCAGTGCGGTTGCCAATGCGGGTGATCAATTACGCACGCGGCTCTTGGCCCTGGCCGGGTTGCGGGCCAATGCGGCGCCGGATGAGTTGATCTTGGCCGACGGCGCAATTTGCCGTCAGGATGGATCGTTGGTGTTGCGGCTGGCCGATGCCATCGAGGCGGCTGACGCGCCATTGATCGCGGTGGGTGCAATGCCCTTGTCGGCCAGCTTTCCCTCTGGCTGCCATGTGGCGGAAGTTGACATTGACCCACAGACTGGCGTTGCAACTTTGGTGCGCTATGTCGCGGTTGATGATGCCGGGCTGGTGCTGAACCCGATGGCGGCGGTGGGTCAGATCCATGGCGGTATCGCACAAGGTTTGGGCGAAGTGTTTGGCGAGGCGATGATCTATGATGAGGCGGGCCAAGTATTGAGCGGCAGTTTCATGGATTATCCGATGCCACGGGCCGCCGACATGCCGTTTTTTATGACGGCAGAACGACCAACCTTGTCGCCGCATAACCCGCTTGGGGTCAAAGGCTTGGGCGAGGCCGGCACCACCGGCGCGCTGGCGGCGGCAACCAACGCAATCGCCGATGCGCTGGCACAAGCGGGCGCAGCGTTGCCCGCTTTGCCCTGCACCCCGCAGCGTATTTGGCAAAGCCTGCGTCAGGCTGAAACAATAGCGCGGTAAGGATCGGCGCGCTTGGGTGGATTGACCTAGATCAACGCACCGCCCTCCAAGGTGGCTTAACGGATGCCATCATCGCCGTGATCTGAGCCGAATGATCGGCTCACGCGTTGAGGATAGTCGATGAAGCTCCCTGCCCTGCCCCCCGCAACACAACCACCGCCTCCGATCAAAGACGGCCTGAGCACGGCTGAGGCGCAAGCCTTGCTGCGCGAATTCGGCGCCAACGCCATGCCGGACACCGCCGAACGCCTGGGCACACGGCTCATCGGCAAATTTTGGGCGCCGGTACCTTGGATGTTAGAAGCTGCGGTGATTTTACAAATCGCCCTGGGCGATCGCATCGAGGCGGCGGTCATTGCGGGCTTACTCCTGTTCAACGCCATGCTCGGGCTGGCGCAGGAAGGGCGCGCACAATCGACGCTCGCCGCATTGAAATCACGCTTGGCATTAACTGCATCGGTGCGGCGCGATGGGACCTGGCAATCGCTCCCGGCCGCTGATTTAGTGCCGGGCGATATAATCAAGCTATCGCTCGGCGGTGTGGTGGCGGCTGATGTTACGCTGGTGAGCGGTGAGGTGCTGCTGGATCAATCGATGTTGACCGGCGAATCTGTGCCCATTGAAGCGAACGCGGGAGCAAAAACCTTTGCCGGCGCGCTGGTGCGCCGTGGCGAGGCAGTGGCTGAGGTAACCGCGACCGGGGCGCGCACCAAATTTGGCCGCACAGCCGAGCTGGTGCGCACCGCACACGTTGTTAGTTCACAGCAAAATGCTGTGCTGCTTGTGGTGCGCAATCTTGCGGTGTTCAACGGGTTGGTCACATTATTTTTGATTTCATACGCGGCTTGGCTGCACATGCCAATTGCCAAAATCACCATGCTGGTGCTCACCGCAATTTTGGCATCAATCCCGGTGGCGCTGCCAGCAACCTTTACGCTAGCCGCCGCAATTGGCGCGCGCGCGTTAGCCAAGCGCAATGTTCTGCCAACGCGGCTTTCAGCGGTGGATGAGGCGGCCAGTATCGATGTGCTTTGCGCCGACAAAACTGGAACACTCACACGCAATGAACTCAGCGTGACTAACGTCATACCCATGGCGGGGTATGACGCGCCGCAGGTCTTGATGCTGGCGGCACTGGCAAGTTCCGACGGTGGGCAAGACCCGGTGGATGGCGCCATTCGGGCAGCCGCATCGGCGCCTACGATCCATGACGCGCCCCGACTGACGCAATTTGTACCGTTCGATCCAGCCACCAAGATGTCTGCCGCTTTGGTGGTGTCGGCCAATGGGTCCGTCACGCGCGTGGTGAAAGGGGCTTATGCCGTGGTGCGTGCCCTCGCCGCGCCAGACCCAGCAGCCGGGCCAGCGTCGGATGCCTTACTGGCCCAAGGCTTTCGTGTTCTGGCGGTCGCGATGGGACCGGAAGGTGCGCTGAGCTTGGTAGGGCTGATTGCGCTGAGCGACCCGCCGCGTGCCGATTCCGCGCCGCTGATTGCCGAGTTGAAATCACTGGGCATCCGCACGGTGATGGTAACGGGCGATGCACCCGCAACCGCAGCGATTGTCGCAAAATTAGTTGGGTTGGACGGGTTGGTTTGCGAACGCGATGCAATCCCCGATCACGTCCAGCCTGATCGCTTTGCAGTTTTTGCTGGTGTTTTGCCGGAAGACAAATATCGGCTGGTAAAATCATTTCAACAAGGCGGCCATATTGTCGGCATGTGTGGCGACGGCGCTAATGATGCGCCCGCTTTGCGCCAAGCGCAGATGGGCATTGCCGTGGCGAGTGCAACGGATGTCGCAAAATCGTCAGCCGGCATGGTGCTCACCAATGCCGGATTAGAAGGCATCGTCGCGGCGGTGAAAGAGGGACGGATCACCTTTCAACGGATTCAAACATACACGCTGAACACCATCATTCGGAAATTAGCGACGGTGTTATTTCTCGCGATTGGGCTGATCGTGACTGGCCATGCCATACTCACACCGCTGCTGATTGTGATTTTTCTGGTGGCGGGTGATTTTTTATCGATGTCGCTTGCAACCGATCATGTCCATCCCTCGCCGATGCCAAATCTCTGGCGCATCGGCGCACTTACCAAGGCAGGGGTTATCTTGGGTCTTGGCTTGCTCGGCTTTTACACGGCGCTTTTGCTGGTCGGGACGATGTGGCTGCATTTAGCGCCCGGGGCATTGCGTAGTCTCGCTTTCCTGGCCTTGATGTTTGGCAGTCAAGGCTTGATTTACGCAATCCGTGGGCGCGAGCGGTTCTGGCGCGCAGCCCCAAGCCTCTGGCTTGTTACCTCAAGCGTAGCAGCGGTCCTCATGGCGATCATCATGGCAACAACCGGCTTCGCCATGACGCGCTTGCCAATCACCTTGGTGCTCAGCGTGCTAGGCGCAGCCTTGGTTTTTGCGCTGATGGTTGACGCATCGAAAATCAGGCTATTCCGCACGCTGGGCCTCGGTTAGTCGCCGATGCATCGACACGCAAATGATTTTCGCACGTTACCCCCGCGCCGCCAGGCCATCAGCATTGTTCGCTTGATCCAACGTGCGAGGCGCAAAATCGGCGTAAAATGGCGGATGGGGTGAGATTCGAACTCACGGTACGCTTTCACGTACGGCGGTTTTCAAGACCGCTGCCTTAAACCGCTCGGCCACCCATCCGTATTTCGGTGCAAATGCGGTTTCGAGGCTCGAGTATCACTGGTTGGCCGTTTGCGCCAGAGCGATAATCGTGGTTTGCGGCGGCATTTGCGGTTGCAGGCTCGGCCAGCGTGTGGCCGGGTTGGAAAAAGTTGCGTCTGGCGTGGCGCCTGGGTGGCGAATGGCGGCGAAGATCTGATTTTTGATCGGGTCGAGCGCGCTGTCGCCAAGCGCCGCGCCAATCGGCGCGCGATAGATCAGTGAGAGCGCATCCGGCGCGGCCTCGCTGCGGCTAAGCCGGTATAGCCCGTCCGCGATGATGGTGCTGTCGCCGCCCTGATCGGTGCCGATCAGCACATCGCCATCGCGATCAATCGACACGGTGGCGGGTTTGCGCAAAAAGGCAGTGGAACCCGGCGCGTAGTGCGCTGATGGATCGGTTTGCGGGTCACCGCCAAGCAGCACAACCGCGCCGCTGAACCGCTTGCTTCCCAGATCGCTATTGGCCGGTTCAAAGCGAATGACATGGCCGCCATCATGGCCGGCGCGCGGATTAAACGGGTTGATTTGGTCAATCCCGCGCGCCCGGTTTCCCGCGCAAGCGAGATAAAGATGCCCGCTATGATCGAGCGCAAGCCCCTTTGGATCATCAAACCGGCTCCCCTGCCCTGCCGCCGATAAGGTCGCGGTCAGGCTGGTCGGCGCCGCAGCGAGATCATGCCAGACAATATCGTGGCCCTCGATCACCGCGACCGCGAGCGTGCCGCTATCGAGCGGACTGGCCGCTTGCGGCGGGCTGGTGGCCGGATGAGTTGATGCGCTTGCAGGCGCGGCGACGGGTGGCGCACCCTTGTAGCGGAACAATCGCCCGCCAAGCCCAGCCTCGCTCATGAACACAACCGGCGTGCCGTCCGCAGCCGTCGCACAGGCTAATCCCGCGCGAGGAAACCGGCCCAAAGCCGTGCGTTTCTTGGGAAAACTTAGGGGCCGAAGCGCATCGATTTCAACCACCCACCCGAAACCAAAGCCGATCTCAGGCTTGGCAAAAGCTGGATCGCGCGGTGCAAGTCGGCGCAGCCAAGGCGCGGTATGGCCTTCGGGCACCAAAATACTGTTCCACGGCGTCACGCAGCCAAGTTGTGGCGCCAGCACCCCCTGCACCGCATGACCAATCACCGAAGCCGCCGGCCCGGTGATTTGGCAAAGCGTGCCATCGGTGATCCGGCGCGCTTGATAACCCCCATCCACCGTCACCCATTGCCCGCCGCGATAAGACAGGTTCAGCACCGATAGCCCCTGCATCAGCCCGGCAATCCGCGGATGATCGCGCTCATCCGCAAACGCCATCCGCGCCTCGACATCAGGATGTGCGACCACCAGAATCAGTCGATCCACCCCATCCTCCGCCGGTGGCGGAGTGATAATCCCGGCAATCATCGCGTCCCAGCCAAATTGCCGAGCCGCAGCACTCGGGCTGATCTGCGCCGGGTCGAAGGGGGGCGCGCTGGGCACCACCGGATCGCCCCAGCGGATCAGCACGCGCCGTTGCCAGCCCGGCGCCCGATAATCATCCAGCGTTGGCGCTTCGATATCAATGGTCGGCACGCCCAGGGCCGATTGCGCACGGGCAAGCCCCGCCATTGAGCAAAACAGCGCGCTGCTAATCAGCCATTCGCGGCGCCGCATGGCTCAGAACCCTGACAGCCCGCCACCACCACCACCGCCGCCGCCCGCGCCGGGGCTAACCCCGCCGCCCAGGCTGTTGCTGGCTCCAGCGCCGAGCGGATTATAGGACCCAACACCGCCAACCAGTTCCTGAAAGAACGATGCACTGCCACCGGGCGCCTTGGTCGCACCGCTCGCCATCGCCACGTTGACGCTGGCCTTGCGATCATATTGCTTGATGCTCTGCAACACGCCCTGGTCATTGAAATGCAGCGACACGACATGCTGGTGTAGCACACCTTGGGTGCGCCCAATGCGGCGCTTGGTGATCTGACTGACATAGAGCCAATCGTGATCATTGAACGTCTCGCGCAATGTGGGCGAGCCGAGCAAAGCACGGGCATCGGCCTCGGTCGCGACATGCGGCACCAACTGCTTGAGCGCAGATTGCGATACGGCATTGCCGCGATAATGCGGCTGTGCGGCGAATATCGCGCAGCCCGACAAGGCCGTGATGAGCAGCAATGGGGCGGTGGTGCGGCAGATTAGGCGCAGAAAATTCGGCATTACGTGGCGCGTCCCTAGCAATGACCGGTCTGCGCAGGGCGGAGTGCGCAGGCGCAACCGGTCCGTCTTTGCGTCGTATGCGGGAGCTTCCCTTGGCGCGCAAGATGGGGGAGATAGGATGCATGACGCAAGACACTGATCGCCCGTTCTCGCATTTGATCGAACGCAAAGCGCTGGATGGGCCATTGACCCTCACCGTAACCGCGGATGCCAAGGCCCGCGCTGCCATTGTCGCGGCGTTCGGCCTTGTTGGTCTCGCCAAACTCAGTGGACGATTCGCCTTCACGCCCCAGCCGGATGGCAAGATTTTAACCCGGCTCGACATGTCCGCCCGGGTAACCCAGAGCTGTATTGTAACGCTGGAGCCGGTCGAACAGGCGATTACCGAGCGCGCCGCGCTCATTCTCGCCGATGCCAGCCTGGAGGAGCCAGAGGATTGGCTGGACCCAAACCAGCCCGATTGGGTGCCGATCAACGGCCCCACCATCGATTTAGGGGCGCTGCTGACCGATCAGCTCGCCCTGGCGCTTGATCCCTATCCGCGCAAACCCGATGCCGAGCTGCCCGATTCGGCGCGTGCGGCGCGCGAAAACCCGTTTGCCCGGTTAAAGCGCGATTAGGTCGATCTAGAGTGCGATGAATTCCATTGGCTTAGCTCGAATCTGTCGATTCAACCTAAACCCATATTGATCTAAGCCGTCGGGCGCTTGGTAAAGCCTGGTTCGGTCGGTGGATCGGCGAAATGTTCGGTAATCGCACGCACCTCAGCGCCGGGCGGGCCACGGCGGCAGGCGCGCAGCAATTCCTCGACCGCATCCGCCTCGCCGGCGATCAGGGCTTCGAGCGTGCCGTCGCGCCGGTTACGCACCCAGCCGGCAATGCCCTGCCGGCGGGCGCGGCGGATGATCCAATCACGAAAACCGACCCCCTGGACACGACCGGCAATCACCAAGAACTTGCAAATCATGGTCGGGTCAGCCGGAAAAATAACGCAGCCGCCTCGATATCAGCCGCGATTTCCGCCTCGCGTGCGGTAATCGCCGGATCAACGCCCCATTTCTCGGCCTGAAAGCGCGTCTCGAGCGTGGCGAGTTCATGGGCTTGCTGCGGGCTGAGCGCCGCGCGCAGCACCGCGAGGGCCAGGATCAAGGAATTCAGGCTCCGGGTCAGTTGATCAAGCGCAGCAAGTGCCCAAGGATCAAAGCCAGCCAGCACCCGCTCGAGGCTGGCCAAGGTCGCGGGATCAGGATCATGGGCAATCAGCTGATGCGTCGCACGCAGCGGTGCCGCCAGATCATTGGCCGCCCAATCAAGCCAAGGTTGCCAGGCCTGCTGCTGCAGGGCGGCAAGTTCGGGTGGATCATCAGCACGATAGACCAGCAAATCGCCGCGCAGCCGCGCGAGCAACGCGCTGGTGAGGGCTTGTGGATCCGGGGCAATTACCAATTGGGTTTGCCCGGTCAGGCTGGTCAGGCGCAGCGTGGTCGCATCGATCTCGCCGCCCAAAGCAGCGACCTGCCATTCCGTCGCAATCGCCTCGGCCAAGCCACGCTGCGGCACAGCGAGCTGATGTCCGTTGGGCAGGCGCAGCGTCTTGGCATCAAGCAAGATGGTGAACAACCCGGCTTGCTCGGCGACCGACGTTTCACTCCAAAAGCGCCGCATCAATGCTCACCCATCGCCCATTATCCCCATCGCCTCACCATTATTGCCTATTTCAGCAGCGAGTTCAGCAGATTTTGCGGACCTTGCAAGAGGCGTGGCGTGGTATTCGGTGCGGCCTGATGAGCGCCGGGAATAGCGGCTGCGGGCGCTGGTCCTGGATGACCCATCCGCGCCTGCGCCAGCGCCGCACGGCACCCTTGCGGGTTTGGTCGGCTGGTGAGGCCGAGCGCTTGGGTCACATTGCCAAGGATTGAAGCCCCTTGGTTGGCCCCGAATTGCTGCGCCAGCGCCACCGCCGCCCCTCGATAAGCGCCGGGCGGTGCCAAACCGAAATGCGGATGCGCAAACGCGCCGGACAGGCCAACAGCCACCGGAACTGGATTGCCGCCGACGCGCACGGTGGGCAGAAACACTAGGTCAAGCTGTTCTGATCCAAGGTTAAGATTACCTGTGCCGGTAAGGGCTAACCGGCTCGAATCCAGCGTGAATGCGCTGAGGCCCGCAATCCCCTGATGTGCATTGAGCCGCGCCGCAAAACAACGCAGCGCCACCGGGCCGGGCTGGGTGATTGCGGTGGATAGACCAACACTTGCCAGCATCGGCGTCACTGCTTGGCTCAGCGCCGTGCCATCAAGGCTGCCATTGACCGCCGAAACCCCAATCGCCCCATTCAACCGGGACGCGATGCCATGCGTCGTCTCGCCACTGCCCGACAGCGTGGCGTAAAGCTGCGCCGTGCCGGTACTCCCACCGGCACCGGGCACCCCGAGCAAGCCCAGTAAGGATTGCAGACGAAATGCCGGCGCTTGCGCGCTGAACGCCAGCTGTGGCGGCGCGGCATTGGCATTAACACTGAGCTGCGCAGAAACTGCACCACCGGGAAGCTGCGCGTCGAGCGGGCGGATGGTGAGCTGCCCCTGATTGAGCAGCGCGTGCAGCACAATCGCCTGATAATCGGCCTTGCCATCGGTCAAATGACCAATCGAGAGTTCAATATTAAAATTGGCCCGATGCAACAGGCCGAACGGCAAAGCCGTGTCGGGGATCAAGGTTGCGCTGGCCGGTGGCGTCGCACCCGGCGTCGGCTCGCGCGCGGCGGGCGTGCTCTTGGCGGACAAGGCTGGCTTCGGCCAAGCGGCGCGCAGGGCCGTGAGGTTGATCCGAGGTGCGTTGATCAACGCCTGGATATCCGGGATCGCCCCGAAATTGATCGTTGCAGCCCCGCCGATTTGGGCTTGATCGGCGCTGATCGCCACCTGGTTCAGCGCAATTGCGTGGCGCAGACCTTGCTGGTTCGGGTCGGTCAGCGTCGCCGCCGCAGCGAAATGGGTCAATTTGGGCAAGCCAACACCAATCAGCGCGCCGAGCTGCGCAAGATCCGGTGTTTGAACGCGCAGCGCCAGATCCACACCGGCGAGGGTGCGCGGCTGGCTAATCGCGCCTTGGATGGCCGCCGTCGCATTGGCGATCGTCGCGTGCAGATCAACCTTGAGCGGCACGGCACGGTTTTGTCCTGGAGACTGCGACCCGGCGAACATGCCCGATAGAACCGGACCCAGCGGGCCAATCGTGCCATTCAGTTGCACCGGCTGGCCGGACTGGGTGCCCGCGATTCCAATGGTCATCGGTTGATCCAGCGAAAGCATCGATGCGGTGAAGGAGGTTAGGCGCAACCCAGGCCGCCATGTCGTGAGATCAGACGCACCGATGGCGAGTTGGGCATCGGTAATGCTGGGCAGTGCGCCCGGCTGGCTCAGCCCAATCGTCGCCGCAAGGCTGAGATTTTGCGCGGGTGGCAGGTTGGCGCCGGGCCAATACGCGTTCAGCGCCGCAAGATTGGGTAATAGACCGTTGATTTTCAATGAAAGTCCGGCACCATGTAGCGGATGCGTCATGCTGCCCTGTACCGAAACCTGCCCGCCCGCCGCGTGCAAGGTCAGATCAACCGGCCACGGGCGCGCATCTCCGCCCGGCGCTGCGTTCAACAGGCGCGCCAGTGGGCCGATCTGACCTGCCAATGTGAGATTTTGACTGTTCAACGCCGCAACCATAGTCACGTGCAAGGGCGTATTCAGGCTAGCCGCCTGGCCGGTGAATTTGCTGATCTTGAAAGTTTCCGGCGCGACCGCCTTTGGGGTCGTTGTTCCCAAAGCGACGGGACGATGCTGAATGATGATGGTCGCATTCGTGATGCTGACCGATTGCAGGCCAATCTTCATCAAGCGCGCAGTATCGGCGCGATCCGCTGTGCCTGTCGCCGTGCGCGCGCCACCCGGCGGCGGTGGCGCAAATACCCAATCGCCGATACCCGCCTGATTGCGCTCTAATGTCACCACCGGGTCCATCAGCCGAAGCGACACGATATCGACCGTGCCGTGCAGCAGCGGCAGGAGTGAAAGCCGCGCTTGCAAGCGCGGCAAGCTCAGCAAGGTGGGATCGGCAAAACCCGCAGGATTGGCGATGGTAATAGCCGAAGCCCTGATGGTCGGGGTCAACGAGACCCCCATATGCAGCGCCCCTGCGATCGTCACCGAACGATGGGTCGCCTTCTCCATCGCGGTAATAATTTGCGGCTTGTAGCGATTAGGATTGAACCGCGCGACGACAATCAGGATCGCAGCAACCGGCAGTATGACGATCACGCCGATACCGATGAGAATAAGCCGTCGCAGCCGCATGCTGGGTCTCCTTTACGCTATAATCGCCGACGCCCTGACAGAACACACCATGACAAAACACATCATGACAAAACACGCGATAATCGACGCCCGACACCACCATATGGGGCGGCGCATTGGCGGGATGAAGATGTGTTGATCCGGCTGCTCAAAAACCAAACATGTGATCGAGCGAAAACGCGCCATCGTGCCGCCTTTTACCGTGATAGCCGAATAACCGGCAGGTCATATCGCGGATCAACACGTAACCACCCGCCGCCGCGTCGAGCGCATCCCGCGCGAAAATCTGGTGCGGGGCGATCAAGCATGAGCCGGAACACGCGATATGCAGGTTTGATTCAGCAACAATGATACCGGCTTTATCATGTAATATCAGCGTTGTATCAGATTGCCCGTGCCAGGGCGCCGAGGCCGGATAAATCAACACGGCAAAGCTTTCCTGCGCCGGCGTGCCGAGATCGAGAAATAGCCGGGTCGATAGGCCGGGCGGCGGGCCCGCGTACGATTGCGGCTCGTTTTTCCAGGTCATGATGGTATTGAAAATATGCGCCCCAAAGCTGGTTTCCGCCGCATGGCTCTGGTCGCGCCGTTCGTAGCGGAATAACCCGTGCAGCCAGCCATCCGCGTCGCCACCCGCCGCAAAATCATAAACCAGCTCGCCATGACCGCCATCGGGCAACGCGTCCGGCGCCAACACTGTGTCGAGGTCAAGCGCCATTGCATGATCGCGCGCGAGCACACCCAGATGATGCTCGGTGATTTTGGCACCGTCCGGCGCAAAAATATCAACGCGCAGCGGCAAATTGGTCTGGTGATGGGCCATCGGTGTCGGCAACGCGATGGTTGAAAAATCGCGCCGCGGCAGGATTGGAAATGGCAGCAAAAATCCGCGCCCGAGCAGCGGCGACAAGGTCTTGATCGCCGGGTCAGGGCGCAAATCGGCGCGTTCGACATTGATATGAGCGATGCGCGTGCGCTGATGGCGCACCACCTCATAGCGCGGGCGTACCAGGTGCCGCCCGGCGCGCAACTCGATTTGCGCCGGCCAATTCACGCCGGGCAGCAAGGTCGCCACGTCAATGGCGCGGGTCGCGAATGGCGCAATCGCCTCAGCAATCGGCACCGGCTGTTCCGCGCCCATCCGATCCAGGCTCAACGCGCCCGCGGGAATGCGCACGGCGTGGCTATTTTGCACCCACAGGATTACCTGCTCATCAGCGCGGGGTGCCGGCAACCCGGCGAAGCGCTCGGAGGGCCAGGCATTGGCGTCATGGGTGCAAGACAAGCTGCCACTCTGATCGGTCGCATAAATATCCAGCGCGTATTTCACCACGTCATGCCCCGCCACGCCGATCGCGTGGATGAATAATTGCCCGGTGAACGGGCCCAATTGGTGCGCCGCACGCACCGCCCGGCTATCGATCACGATGCTGCCCGCACCCGGCGGCACCTTCTGCTCAAATTCAGCACGGACAATCCCCTGCCCATCATAGAGCCGGAGCCAGAGTTTTACCCCGCTCGCACCGTAACCTGACCAGTAATTGGCGGTGATCAGGCGGGTTGCCAAATGATCATCATCGCGAAACAGCACGAAATTGGTGGCAAAATTCAATGGGTCGAGATAGCGTCGGTGATTGGTCAACATTCCATCGGGCAGGCGCACCGCATCGAGGCTGATGATGGTGCAATCATGCGGCAGAATCGCCCGCAGCCGCGATACCAGACGTTGGGCATCAAACGCAGCAATCAGCACCATGTCCGCGCCGGCCTGCGGCAAATCGGTCAGCGGCTGGGCGCGAAATCCGGCCCGCTCCGTGCCGAGGGCGAGCGTATTATCGACATATAATCCCGCCACCGGAAAATCTGGTGCCAGGGCGCGCAACGGTGCAAAAATACCATCGGGGTCAAACACAGCGAGCGCGCGCGCACCGCGCAACCGCTCAGCGAGCGTGGATAATTTTTCAGCGGCGAGCGGATGGGCAAGCGCTTTATAGACGCTGTTGCCACCGCGCACATTATCGAATGTTTCAATATCGAGCATGCATCACCATCCCAAGCAGTGGCGCAGCGCCTCGGCTGCCGCCGGTGTATCGTTCAGCGGATCGGTGGACCAGCTTTCCAGCCGCCCGGCAAACCAGCGCGCCCGCCCGCGCGTCACCATGTCGTCCATGAAAGCGCCGATCCGCGCTGAGCGACCCGGCAACCGCGCGAGCAGCACCGGCGCACGGGTCGCGACCGCTTCGGACACCATCGAGACCGAATCGGCGGTCACGATAACCGCATCGGCGAGAGCGAGCATACCGAAATACGGATTTTCCCCCTGCATATCCCAAATATAAGCGCCCAGCGGGGCAAGGGCATCGGTCAGAATCGCCCGCGCCGAGGCCGAGGTGCGGCGCGATGGCGTCAGCACTAAGCCAACATGATCGCGCTGCATCATCGCCGCGAGGTCAGCGGCCAAGCTGCGCGCCGTCGCGTCGTTGAGACTATAACGACCATTCGAGCCACCGATCAGCACGGCAACCAGCGGGCGCGCCCGATCGGCAAAAACTGGGGCCCAGCGCGCCGCGTGCTCGGCCAGCAAGGGCGGGGTGATGCGGTGCAGAGCGGTGCGCGCAATGAAAACATTCCGCCCAGCGAGGCGATCATGCGGGGCGGTAATGATCAGGTCGAAGCGCGCCGGGTCCAGCCGTGGGTGCTGAATAATCACGGCGGGGCGCTCCGGGCGCCGCAATTCGGCGAGCAACCGCGCCGCCGCACCGCCACAGCCAATCAGCACATCGCCGGTGGGCGGCGCCAAGGACGCGGCAGGCACCACACGGCGCGCGCCGGGCCAGAGTTTCGGGGACACCAATGACCAAGGCGCACGCGGCCGCATGATCCGGTAATCGGCCTGAAGACCAGCGGCCTCCACCAAACCCTGCGCTTGGGCGCGCAACCCGGCGAGATCAGTGGTGAAGACCAAGGCTAGCTTGGCGGGGTCCGCAATGGTGGGTGGGGTAACCATGCCGGGGGTTTTGCGAGCGCGCTTGGGTTTCGTCAATCGAGGCGGGCGATACCGCAGGATTGCAACGCATTGGCCAGCGGATCGAGCGTCAAAGCCGCGCTGGCATAGGCTTGCCCGCGTGCGGCCAAGGACGCGCGTTCAACCGGGTCATCGGCCAAGCGACGCAACCAATGCACGGCGGCGTCATGATCGGGTTCCGCCCAGCGCGCGCCAGGCACGGCATAATCACCGCGCTGCTCAATAACCGGCACCAGTCGATACGGCACCAGGGCGGCGCTTTGCGCGTCCATAAATTGCAGCGTCCCCGACCAACCGGTAGCAATCACCGCAATCCCGCGCAGCATCGCCTCGGCAGGCACAATGCCAAATCCCTCGGCGCGATGCAGCGACAGTAAAATATCGGTGCTGGCAAACAAGGTGCGCATCCGCGCCGAATCCCACGTGGCATCAATCAGGCGAATATTGGCACTCGCGCCGATGGCGGTGCGAATTTGCTCAAAATCGCGCGGAAACAGGCTGGCCCCCGCAAGCTTAAGCACCAACAAGTGATCGGGCCGATCACCAAAAGCCGCCCGAAAACTGGCAATCGCGCCGAGCGGGTTTTTACGGTCGAAACTCGCCCCAAGATTAGCGATGACGGTAACAATCACCGCATGCGCGGGCAAACCAAGTGCCTCGCGATCCGCCATGGCTGGCGGCAGAATAGCGGCGAGCGGATACGGCACAACGCGAACGCGCCCAGGCATGATCGGCTCAAGCGCGGTGGCCGTGAACATGGTCGGCGTCCAAACTTCATGAACAAAATCGGCGTTTTTGCGCCAAATGGCGGGAACCGTCTCGATTTCCCAATTCCAAAACCCAATCACCCGCCGTTCGCGTAAAAAATCGCTTGGCGCACGGGCAAGAAAGAGCGGAATCGACGGCGCATTGACGTGCAAGATCAGTGCTGAGCGCGGCATCTTGCGTATCAGCATTGGGCGCTTGCCGATGGCAAGGTCGATGGTGCCCGCATCGGCCTGCAGCGCAGCAATCCCGCTATGGAGCAGCCGCGCCGCTTCACCGAGGCCCGAAATGCGGCCCATTTCGCCGGCAATCTGCACGCCCAAGCTTGCGGTGGGCGGCACGCGATCCGGGCGCGGTGCCGCCGCCCGCACGGCAGCGCCCAACGCGGCACGGCGCAGCTTGGGCGGCACCAAACGCCAGATGCGGTGCAGAAATCCGAGCCGGTCGGCCATTTTTACTCCTATCCGAAGCGCACCGTGAGAGAATCGCACGACCAAGAGTTGCGAAGCCACGATCTGTCGTTAAAGTAAACGCCATGGCTGATGGAGACCAGGGGCTTTCAGAAGCGGTCGCGCCGACCACGGTTACCTCGGCGGCGGCGCCAACAGGTTCGGCAACCGCCGAATGGATCAACGCGGCACTTGACCAGCCTGCCGATCCGCAATCCAATCATCTGCTGGATACCACGCTCGAAGCCCCAGCGCTCCCGCATTTCACCGTCACACTCCAGCCACCGGATCTAACGCCCTGGCGCGTCGGCAATGGCGGCGTGGACGGATTTTGGAGTTTCGATGCGCCAAAGCCCGGCCCGCATGTTGCCCTGATTGCCCTGATCCATGGCAATGAAATCGCCGGCGCCATCGCCCTGGAAGCGATGCTACGCGCCGAAATCCGTCCGCTGCGCGGGCGATTGACCATCGGCTTTGCCAATCTCGACGCGTATGACCGGTTCGATCCGGCTCGGCCTATCGCCTCGCGCTTCATCGATGAAGATATGAACCGGGTTTGGAGCCCAGCCTTGCTCGATGGCGCGCGCCGCTCGCGTGAGTTGGACCGCGCCCGGGCCATACGCCCGGTGATCGAGAGTGCCGACATGGTGCTCGATCTCCATTCAATGCTTTGGCCCTCTGAACCGCTGATGCTCTGCGGCTCGGGCGCACGCGGCAAGGCGTTGGCGCTGGCGCTTGGCACGCCGGATTTGGTGGTCGCGGATTCCGGCCACGCCGGCGGGCGGCGCCTGATCGATTATCCGCGTTTCACCCACTCCATGAACGAGGCGGCCTGCGTGCTGGTCGAAGCCGGGCAGCATTGGCAGGAACCAACGGTTGCGCAAATGCAGGAAACCATTGCCGCCGTGCTGTGCCATAGCGGGCTGCGTGATGCGACGCTGGCGCATCGTCCGCCGCCGCGCTTTGCCGAGGTAACCGAGCTGGTAACCGCGATGACGGACCGGTTTCAATTTGTGCGCCGGTTTCGGGGCGGCGAGATCATCGCCCGCCGCGGCACGCTGATCGGCCATGATGGCGGGCGGGAAATTCGCACACCGCATGATGATTGTTTGCTGATCATGCCAAGCCTGTGGACCTCACGGCTACACACGGCGGTGCGCCTCGCGCGGCTCATCCGCTAACGCAACATCCAATCAGATAGAATCATCTGATCGGGTAAAAATTGCGCGCCAAAACAAAGCGCTTGAGCATTGTCGGGGAGCCGAGGCGAACGGAAAATGCTCGATGCGCTGCGGGGCTCAATCCAGCAGCGCCCATGCGGCCTCCAACGTATCGGCCTCCGCCGCTGATTTATCGGGCCGCAGCCGCAAAATCCTGGGAAAACGCAGCGCGATGCCCGATTTATGGCGGGTCGATCGCTGCGCTGCATCGAAGCCAATTTCAAACACAATTCCCGGTTCCACCTCACGCACCGGCCCGTAGCTTGCCACCGTATGCGCGCGAATCCAGCGATCAAGGAATGAGAGCTCGGCATCGGTGTAGCCGGAATAGGCCTTGCCCACCGGCACCAACCGGCGATCCGCCGTCCAAACCCCGAACGTATAGTCCGAATAAAACGAGCTGCGTTTGCCATGGCCGCGCTGCGCATACATCAGCACACAATCAAGGCTGAGCGGGTCGCGTTTCCATTTCCACCATAAGCCCTTCGGTCGCCCACCGACATAAGGGCTGGCCCCCGCTTTGAGCATCAACCCCTCAATCCCATCGCGCCGGGCGGTATCGCGCAGCGCCACCAAATCGGCCTCGGTGCGAAACGCGATTTGCGGCGAGAGATCCATCATGGCCGGTTGGGTCGCCTGATACCAGCATTCAAGCCGCGCCCGGCGCCCATCAAACGCGAGCTCACGCACATCCTCGGCGCCCTCGAACAACATGTCATAGAGCCGCACCGCAACCGGATAAGCGGCGCGGTGGCGCGCGGAGATGCTCTTGCGGTTGAGCCGCTGCTGCAAATCGGCAAACGGCGCCACCACCCCATCGCGGATCACCAGCAATTCACCATCGAGCACGGCGTGAAAATCCATCGCTGCGATGATCTCGGGAAAGCTCGCGGAAATATCATCGGCCCCGCGCGAATAGAGCCGCCGCCCGCTCGGCGTGGCGGCAAGCTGCACGCGAATCCCATCCCATTTCCATTCGGCGCGGTAATCGGCCCAATTCAACCGCGCCTGATCGCTCGGCTCCAGCGGATGGGCCAGCATCGGCGGGCGAAACATCGGGGTCGCCCCCGGCTCAGGCCGGGGCGCACGCCGCTCCAGCCAGTCGAACAGCGGCTGATAAGGCGGGGTAAGCCCGTGCCAAATCTCTTCGATTGCATCGACATCGACCGAAAATTGCTGGGCCAGCGCCAATTTCGCCAATCGCAGCGAAGCGCCGACGCGCAAACCCCCGGTGATCAGCTTAATCAAGGCAATGCGGGTGGCAACATCGCTATAATCCAGCCATTTCCCGATCAACGCCGGAATATCGCCCTTCGGTGTCGCGCGCAGCGCGCTGACAATCTCCGCCAATTCAGGCGGCGCGCCCTGCACCGGCGCGGGCCACATCAACGCCATAGTCTCGGCGAGATCCCCGACAAAATCATAGGAAAGTTCGAATAATACCGGATCAACACGGGTTGCCACCAAGGCCCGCAAGATTGCGGGTTTCGCACCCGGAAAATCTAACGCCCCGGCAATCGCGGCCAGCGCCAAGCCGCGCTCAGGATCAGGCCGCCGCGCGAAATAATCGGCCAGGAGCAGAAGTTTCGCATTGCGCCCCGTGGTATAGAGCAAGCGCTCCAGCAGCGTGGCAAACGCCTTCATGGGGCCTCGCCATCATCGCCATAGCCAATCAGCGTCAAAGCGCGGCCACGCAAACCGAGCCGACCAAGCTGATGGATCAAAGCCGCTTCTGCGCCATGGGTGACCCAAATTTCCGGTGCCTCGGTCTGCGCGATGCTGTGCAAAATCGCCTGCCAATCGGCATGATCGGAAATCACCAACGGCAATTCGACACCGCTGGCTTTGGCGCGCTGACGCACCATCATCCAGCCCGACGCGGCGGCAATGACCGGATCATCCAGGCGCCGCGCCCAGCGATCTGTCATCGCGGATGGCGGCGCGAGCACAATGGCACCGCGCAACGCCGCCTTATCCGCCACGGTGGCGGGGCGCAAATCACCAAGCGCCACGCCGAATTCTTCATAGAGCGCGCATAATTTCACCAAAGCGCCATGCAGAAAAATCGGCGCGTCATAGCCCGCCTGCCGCAACAGCGCGATCAGCCTTTGGGTTTTGCCCAGCCCATAAGCGCCAATCAGATGCGCGCGGTGCTCAAACAGCGAAACCGATGCGAGTAGCCGGGCGATTTCCAGGCCGGCATCCGGGTGATGGAAAATCGGCAGCCCGAACGTCGCTTCAGTGACAAAGACATCGCATTTGATCGGCTCAAACGGCGCGCAGGTGGGGTCCGGCTGGCGCTTATAGTCACCGGAAATCACCGCACGGCTCCCGCGATACTCAAGCACAATCTGGCACGAACCAAGCACATGCCCCGCCGGCACTAAGCGGATGGTCACATCATTCACCCGAATAGTCTCGCCGGGCGCCGCACTTTGTTGCTGGGTGCCGGCCTTACCCTCTGGCATGCGCACCCGCATGATCGCGAGCGTCTCGGCGCTGGCCAGCACATGCGCGTGGCCGGGGCGTGCGTGATCGGCATGGCCATGGGTAATCACCGCACGCTCCACGGCACGGGTCGGGTCGATGAAAAATCCGCCGGGAAGGCAGAATAACCCCTCAGGCCGGGGTTGCAGCCAGGTCGAAGGATGCGGCGCCATCTCGCTATGATGGGTCGGATTGCAGCTTTCGCAAAGTCTGCCATTTTACAGCGGTGACCGCTTTGCCACCCCGCTTTGCCGATTGGTTTGCCGCACGCGGCTGGCATGTGCGCGAGCATCAGCTTGCGGTGCTGCAAGCCGCGCAAGATCAGCACCACGCCTTGCTGATCGCGCCCACGGGCGGCGGCAAAACCCTGGCCGGGTTTTTGCCGAGCCTGATTGATCTGACCGAAGCACCGACGGATCATTTGCACACGCTCTATATCAGCCCGCTCAAGGCGCTGGCCACCGATATCGCCCGCAATTTGCAAGCGCCGATCGAGGAGATGAACTTGCCCATCCGGGTCGAGACCCGCAGCGGTGATACCCCGGCCAATCGCCGGGCGCGCCAGCGTGAGCGTCCGCCGCATCTGTTGCTGACAACGCCGGAAAGCCTGGCACTCCTGGTTTATGCGCCCAATGCCGGTGATTATTTCGCCGGGCTGCGCATGATCGTGATTGACGAGGTTCACGCACTGGCCGGCACCAAGCGCGGCGATCAACTCGCGCTCTGCTTGGCCCGGCTCAGCACCCTGGCACCCGCGGCCCGGCGCGTCGGGCTCTCAGCGACCATCGCCCATCCGCAAGCGATCCAGCGCTTTATCTCCCCGGATGGCCAAGGGGCCAAAACCCGGCTGATCATCGGTGCAGCAGGGTCCGCCCCGGTCATCGAGATGCTGATCGCCCCGGTGCGCATGCCCTGGTCTGGCCATATGGGGCTGATGGCGGCGGGCGCGATTTTGGAACGGATCAAAGCGGCGCGGATGAGCATTGTGTTCGTCAATACCAGGGCGCAGGCCGAGCTGATGTTCGAGGCGCTCTGGCGGCATAATGACGAGACGATCCCGATTGCCCTGCATCATGGCAGTCTCGCGGTCGAGCAGCGGCGGCGGGTTGAGGCGGCGATGGCGCAAGGGGCGTTGCGCGCCGTGGTGGCAACGTCCTCGCTCGATCTGGGAATCGATTGGGCCTCGGTCGATCAAGTCATCCAAGTGGCGGCGCCGAAAGGCGTGTCGCGGCTGATGCAGCGTTTGGGCCGGGCCAATCATCGGCTCGATGAAGCCTCCCACGCCCTGCTGGTCCCCGCCAACCGCTTCGAAGTGCTGGAATGTGTCGCGGCCATCGCCAGCGTCGCGGCTGGCGAACTGGACGGTGATCCGCCGCGCCCCGGCGCGCTCGATGTGCTGGCCCAGCATATTCTGGGCTGCGCCTGCGCTGGTCCCTTCCACCCTGATGATCTTTATGCCGAAATCACCCGCGCCAGCCCCTATGCGCATCTGCCGCGCACCGATTTCGAGGATGTACTGCGCTATGTCGAAGATGGCGGCTACGCCCTCGCCGTCTATGAGCGCTACCGGAAATTATTCCGCGACGCCGCGGGCCTCGTGCATGTGCGAAACCAAAAACTGGTTCGCCAATTCAGAATGAATCTCGGCACCATCATCGAAGCGCCAACCCTGAAATTGCGCCTCAAACATGAGCGCGGCCCGGTGTTGGGTGAGGTTGAGGAATATTTTGCCGCGATGCTGCGCCCCGGCGACACGTTTCTATTCGCGGGAAGGCGGCTGAGCTTTGTTGGTTTGCGTGAAACCAGCCTGATCGCGGTGGATGGCGGCGTCGGCGAGCCGAAAATCCCGGCTTATGTCGGCGGCCGCATGCCGCTATCAACCCATCTGGCGGACCGGGTGCGCGCCTTATTGCAGCGCCGGGCGGATTGGGAGCATTTGCCAATCCCGGTGCGCGAATGGCTGGAGATGCAAGCGCTGCGCTCGGATTTGCCCGGTGAGACCGATTTGCTGGTTGAAACCTTCCCCCGAGGCGGGCGTTGGTATTTGGTAGCCTATTGCTTCGAGGGTCGCCAGGCGCATCAAGCGCTGGGCATGTTGCTGACCCGCCGGATGGAACGGTTTGGCGATCAGCCTTTGGGCTTCGTTGCGACCGATTATGTGCTGGGTATTTGGAGTGCCCGCCCGCCGCACGATATCGCCCGATTATTCGCGCCCGATTTACTCGGCGATGATTTGGAAGAATGGCTGGCCGAGAGCGCCATGCTCAAGCGCAGCTTTCGCGCCGTTGCAGTTATCGCAGGTTTAATCGAACGGGTGCATCCTGGCGGCGAACGCAACCGTAGACAGATCACGATCAATACCGATCTAATTTATGATGTGCTGCGTAAACATGAACCTGACCATATTCTCCTCCGCGCCACCCGTGCTGATGCCGCGCATGGGCTGGTCGATCTCAGCCGCATCGCCGGCATGCTCAACCGCATCCAAGGCCGGATCACGCACCGCGCCCTCGCGCGCGTCTCACCGCTCGCGGTGCCGGTGCTGCTCGAGATCGGTCGCGAGCCGATCCGTGGGCTTAGCGCCGAAGATGCGCTGCTCGATGAGGCCGCCGCTCTGCTTGCCGAATGTTTCGATGACCCCCCTGCCCGCCCGGCCACTCTGGCGCAACGGGCCACGATGTGAAATTGACCAGAGGATGAATGCTGCGCCGCTCCACCGTGCCGGTCACCGGTTTTTGCTCGACCCGGCAGGGATCGTGTTTTGGCCTGCGCACAAAACCTTGATCGTTGCCGATTTGCATCTGGAAAAAGCCTCTGCCGGCGCTGTCCACGGCCAATTAATGCCACCCTATGACAGCCGCACCACGCTTGATCGGCTGGCACGGCTGGTGCGCCAATACCGGCCCGAGACCATCGTGGCCCTTGGCGATTCGTTTCACGACTCCGCAGGTCAGCACCGGATGGCCGCCGAAGACGCCGCCCGGCTCGCGCGGCTGGAATCAGCGCAGCGATTCGTGTGGATCGCCGGTAATCACGACCCCGCGACCCAGTGGCCAACCGATTGGACCCTTGATGCGGTGACGCTGCGCCACCAAGCGGGCACCGAGCCGCCCGGCGCGCTGGAGTTTTCCGGGCATTTTCATCCCAAAGCGAGCATTATCACCCGCGCCGCGCGGATTACCCGCCCGTGCTTCGTGGTCGATCACCAGCGCGTGATCCTACCGAGCTTCGGCGCTTATACCGGCGGGCTTGACGTGACCGCCGCACCGATCCGGCGGCTGTTTCCCCGTGGCGGCCAGGTGTTTTTACTCGGCACCGACCGTTTGCATTGTTTCGCGTTGGCCGATGCCGCGCGTGCAGCGCGAGCCGCGTGATGGCCCAATCACTGGTCTGGCTGCGCAATGATTTGCGCCTCGCCGATAATCCCGCTTTGGCTGCCGGCCTCGCCGAGGGTGCTGTGGTGCTGGTTTACGTGCTGGACCCGGCAGCGCGCTGGGGTGGCGCGTCGCTCTGGTGGCTGCATCATTCGCTCGAACGGCTGGGGGCAGAGATTGCCGCGCGCGGCGGGCAATTGGTGCTCCGGCGGGGTGATTCCTGCACGATCATCCCCGCCTTGGCGCGCGAAATCGGCGCCACCAGCGTGCAGGCGGGACGTGCGCATGAGCCTTATCTGCGCGCGATTGACCGCGAGGTTGCCGCATCCTTGCAAAAAATCGGGGTTGCGTTTCATCGCCATCGCTCAGCCTTGGCGCTGCCACCAGAAGCGGTGCTGACCCAAGCGAGCGGGGTGTATGGCGTCTACACGCCGTTTTCCCGGGCCTGCTTGGATAAATTAGCGCTCCGCCCGCCAATTCCAGCCCCGGCCGAGTTCCCCGCCACCCGACCCATCGCGAGCGATCGTCTGGCCGATTGGGGCCTGCTGCCCACCGCACCCGATTGGGCCGGCGGCCTACGCGCCACCTGGCAGCCCGGCGAGGCCGGTGCGCAGGCGCAACTCGCAGCCTTTAGTCCCGCCCGGCTTGATCATTATGATCTCAACCGCAATCAGCCCGGCATTCCTGGCACCTCGATGCTTTCGCCGCATTTGCACTGGGGCGAAATTGCCATCGATTCCGTCTGGCGCACGATCGAGGCGTTGCCAACCCCGCGTCATGAGGGCAAGCAAATCTATCTGAAGGAATTGCTCTGGCGCGAATTCGCAGCCTATTTGCTGTGGCATCATCCAAGTTTGGAAACAACGCCCATGCGCGCCGAATTCGAGCGTGTTGCCTGGCGCGATTCCCCCTCAGACCTGCGCGCCTGGCAGCGCGGGATGACCGGCGTGCCAATCGTTGACGCTGGCATGCGGCAACTTTGGCAAACCGGCTGGCTGCATAATCGGGTGCGGATGATCGTCGCCTCCTATTTGGTCAAACATTTGCTGATCCCCTGGCAGGTTGGCGCGGCCTGGTTTTGGGACACGCTGGTCGATGCCGATCACGCATCGAACGCCGCGTCATGGCAATGGGTAGCCGGATCAGGGGCCGATGCAGCGCCCTATTTCCGGGTTTTCAACCCGGTTTTACAAGGCGAAAAATTCGATCCCGACGGTTCTTATGTCCGCCGCTATATACCCGAACTGGCCCGCCTGCCGGATGCACATCTGCATGCGCCCTGGCAGGCCCCCGACTTGATCCTCCGTGGCGCGGGCGTGGTGTTGGGCAAGGATTACCCAAAGCCATTGGTTGATTTGAAATATGGCCGTGAGCGTGCGCTCGCCGCTTTCAAAGTGTTGGGAAAGAATGCCGCATGAACAGTGAAAAACCCCGTCTCGCGGTGGTTGGTGCAGGCATTGCCGGCCTTGCGATGGCATGGCTCGCCCGCAATGATTATGACGTGACGTTATTCGAAGCCGAAGACCGGCTCGGCGGTCATGCGGATACTCAGCATGTCATGATCGATGGACGCGACATTGCGGTCGATACCGGCTTCATTGTGCTCAATGATCGCAATTATCCGAATCTTGAGGGATTATTCGCCGCATTGGGGGTCGCAACCCATGATAGCGACATGTCATTCGGCGTATCGATTGGCGATGGCGCCTTGGAATATGGCGGCGGCTCCATCGGTCAGCTCTTCGCGCAAAAAAGCAATCTGCTCAAACCGCGCTTCTGGCGAATGATCCAGGATATTTTGCGGTTTAACCGCGAAGCCCCTGCCCTGATGAGCAGCAATAGCACCGAAAGTCTGGGCGCCTATATCGATCGCAATGGCTATAGCGCGGGCTTTGCCGAGGATCATATCCTGCCGATGGGTGCCGCGATCTGGTCAGCGTCGATTGAGGGGATGCGCGAATTTCCAGCGCGCAATTTCGTACGGTTTTTTCATAATCATGGCCTGCTCACGGTCAATAACCGGCCGCAATGGCGCACCGTCACCGGTGGCTCGTGCTGCTATGTCGCCAAGCTGCGCGCAGCCTTGGGCACACGCGTGCGCACCGCGAGCAAAGTGCGTGAAATCCAGCGTGATGCACAGGGCGTTACCATCATGATCGATGGCGAGGCAATCCGGTTTGATCAGGCCGTGCTCGCCTGCCACGCCGATGAAGCCCTGGCGATGATCGCCGCCCCCAGCGCACAGGAGCGATCAATCTTGGGGGCCATTGGCTTTCAGGATAACCGCGCCGTGCTGCATACCGATGCAACCTTAATGCCCAAGCGCCGCGCCGTTTGGTCCTCATGGAATTATTTAGCGCGCAACAGCAGCGATCACCAACATGGCGTTAGCCTAACCTACTGGATGAACCTTCTGCAAGGCATGCAAACCAGCAAGCCACTCCTGGTCACCCTGAACCCGCTGATCGAACCCGCTGCAGAAACAATTTTGCTCGAGCGGCATTATCGGCACCCGCAATTCAACGCGCAGGCCATGGCGGCTCAGGAACAGCTTCCCACCATTCAGGGCAAGGCGGGGCTCTGGTTTGCCGGCGCCTGGACCGGCTGGGGCTTTCATGAGGATGGTATCGCCTCCGCCGTGCAGATCGCCCGCGCTTTGGGCATCAGCATCCCCTGGCGTGCCGCCGATCACCGCCCAGCTTCGCAGGCCGCATGAATAATCTCGCCGCGCCCGCAGGACAGATCGAGCCGCCGCAAATCTATGCGGGCAAGGTTAGTCATGTGCGGGTCGAAAAATTCATCCATCGCTTTATCTATCGGCTCTGGATGCTCGCTGTGGATTTGGACGACCTTGATCAATTCGCTGCCCGCAGCAGGCTGTTTCGCCATAATCACACCGGCCTGATCAGCGTGCATGATCGCGATCACGGCCCGCGTGACGGCACCGCGCTGCGGCCTTGGGCTGAGGCCATTCTTGCGGCGCATGGCCAGGAAATCTTTGCTGCGCGCATCCGTTTCATGGTGATCCCCCGTATCTTGGGATATGCATTCAACCCGATTGCGTTTTTCTTCTGTTACGCTTCTGACGGCACGCTCGGTGTGGTTTTGCACCAAGTGAAAAATACCTTTGGCGACCAGGTGATTTACGCAATCCCTGTTGCCCCCGGCACGGGCACGGTGCGGCAAGTTGCCGCGAAATCCATGCATGTCTCGCCGTTTTTTGACATGAAAGGGCAGTATGATTTCACCTTCAGCCGCCCCGGCCCGCAATTTCGTTTGGGCATTCGCTATAAAGCCTCGGCGCCGCGCTTGAACGTCGTAATGGCACTACGCGCTATACCCGCGACCGACAACGCATTGGCCGTCCAATTACTGCGCATGCCATTCATGGCGTTCAAGGTGATGGCGGCAATTCACTGGCATGCCCTGCGCCTGTTCCTGCGCGGTGCGATGTTCCATCGCGAACCCTCAACGATCCATCCGCCCGTTATTCCTGGAGAAACGTCATGACCGACGCGACCACCCTCAACCATGCGAGCCTGCCGCGTGACCGCCGCCTGCGGCTTGGTCTCAGCATCGCCCGCTTGATCAAAGCGGGAACCTTGGAAGTGATTTTGCCTGATGGCAGCGTGCATCATTTCGCGGGCGCCGAACCGGGCCCCGCGGCAACATTAATCGTGCGCGACGCCCGCATGATCGCAAAGCTGGTATTTGGCGGCAGTTTAGGCCTCAGCGAGGCGTATCTGGATGGCGATTGGGACAGCCCTAATTTGATCGATGTGCTCCGCCTCGGCACGCTGAACGAGGCGGCATGGGAAGATATGTTGCGCGGCAAATTATGGGCGCGGGTGGTAAGCGCTATCGCGCATAAATTGCGCCCGAACACCCGCAAAGGCGCGCGCCGCAATATCGCCGAACATTATGATCTGGGCAATGATTTTTACGCCTCCTGGCTTGATGGCACCATGACCTACTCCGCAGCCTTGTTTGATCGCGATGCGTCTAATCTGGAAGCCGCCCAGCGCTCGAAAATCCACCGTCTCTGCAAGGCGTTGGAATTGCAGCCGGGCATGAGCGTGCTCGAAGTTGGCTGCGGCTGGGGCAGCTTTGCCGAAATCGCCGCGCGCGATTATGGCGCAACGGTCACCGGCATCACCTTGTCACGCGAGCAGTTGGAATTCGGCCAGGCCCGCATTGCCAAATCCGGCTTGTCTGATCGCGTGACGCTCGAATTGCGCGACTATCGCGATGTGTCACAGCAATTCGATCGGATCGCCTCAATCGAAATGTTCGAGGCCGTTGGCGAATCGTACTGGCCAACCTACTTCAATTGTCTGCATGATCGGCTGCGCCCCGGCGGGCTGGCCGGTTTGCAAATCATCACCATCGCCGATCGCTATTTCGATGATTACCGCTCCAGCGCTGACTTTATCCAACGCTATGTGTTTCCCGGCGGCATGCTGCCCTCGCCGAGCCGCCTGCACGCGGAAATCAATCGAGCCGGCTTACATGTGCGCGATAGTTTTTGGTTCGGCACCGATTATGCCGATACACTGGCGCGCTGGGGCAAGGCCTTTCAGGATTCATGGCCGCGCATCGCCAAATTTTCCCGCCAATATGACACACGCTTCAAACGGCTCTGGGAATTCTATCTCGCCTATTGCGAGGCCGGTTTCCGCGCCGGCTGGACCGATGTCGGTCAGTTCGTGATCGCGCGGCCCTGATTGAACCATCTGATTACGCCCGCACGGGCGAAGCTGCCGCTTCGCCTCTTGCTGATTTATGCTGGCCCTGCCTTGCCTTTGGCCATGCTTGGCTTGCCGTTGTTAGTAATCTTGCCCGATTTCTGGGCGCATGATATCGGCGTGCGCCTTGCCACCGTGGGCTATGTGCTGAGCGCGGTGCGGATTTTCGATGTGCTGATCGACCCCACGATTGGTCGATTATCAGATCTCTCCCGCTCGCGCTTTGGCCGCCGAAAGCCCTTCATCGCCTGTGCCATCCCGATTGCCGGGGTCGGCACGATCGGGTTATTTTTTCCACCGCACGGCGCTGGCGCGGTTTGGCTCTTCATCACCTACGCGTTAGTCACCTGGTCCTGGACCGCTTTGTCCCTGCCCTATTGGGCCTGGGGGGCCGAACTTTCCGATAATTATGATGAACGCCAACGCATCACCAGCCTGCGCGAAGGCGGCACCATTGTCGGCATTCTGATCTCCGCTGCGGCCCCGGTCGCGCTCAGCGTTACCAGTAACGCGGGCAAGGTGCATCTTCTCGCCATTATCACCTTAGCGATGAGCGTGCCGCTCATCATGCTCGCTCTGCGCTATGTGCCAGACCCAGTGCCACGCGTCAGCACGGCATCAGCCAATATGCGCTCCACCTTGCGCGTCGTGTGGGCCAATCGGCCATTTCGCCGATTAATCGCGGCCTGGGCGGTCAATGGCTTGGCCAATGGCCTCCCCGCCGCCCTATTTTTGCTGGTCATCGCGCAGGTTTTGCACGCCTCAGCCGCCTCAGGCCCGATTTTACTGGTCTATTTTGCTGCCGCAATTCTCTCCGTGCCGCTCTGGCAATTATTAGCGCGCGCCCGCAGCAAGCATCTGGCCTGGACAATCGCTATGGCCATGTCCGGCATCGCCTTCATCTTCGTGCCGATCATCCGCCATTTGCCGAATGCGTTAGTGCTGTTTGGCGTCATCAGCGTCTTTACGGGCGCGGGGCTTGGTGCTGATTTCACCATTCCGCCCGCGATTCAGGCCGATGTAGTCGATGTCGATGAGGCCGCATCGGGCGAGCAGCGCGCCGGGCTTTATTTTGCTGCCGCCACCATGGCGCAGAAAGCTGGCAATTCTCTGGCCCCGGGCATTGGCTTCGCTGTATTGCAGGCCTTCGGATTTTCAACCAATGGTCACAATAGCGAGACGGCACTTGGAGCCTTGTTAGTGATGTATTGCGTGATCCCCGCGACACTGAAAATCATCGCCGCTTTGTTGATGTGGCATTTCCCGCTGGATCGGCAGCACCAGGCGGCGTTGCGCGCCGAAATCACCATCCGTGCTTAAACCCGCCACCATCCCCCATGACCGTGGCCTGCGCATTGTTGGTGATGTGCATGGTGATCGGCGCGGTCTCGCTGCCGCGCTGGCAACAGATCGGTTCGTGATCCAGCTTGGCGATTTGGTCGATGATGGGCCAGACAGTGCGGGCACTTTGACATTAATGCTCGACCGGCTTGATGCGGGCGATGGTATTTTTCTGTTAGGCAATCACGATTACAAACTGGCCCGTGCCTTACGTGGCGATCGGGTCGTGCGCGGCCCTGCCTTGGTCGATACGCTGGCAAGCCTCAGCCCCGCGTTAGCCAAACGCGCCTATCATGCCATCACCGCCGCGCCGATTTGGCTTGTCGGTGCGAAATGCGTGTTCGTTCACGGCGGCTTTCATCCCGCCATGGCCTATGCGCCCTCGCCAGCCTTTCCCGCCAAACAACCGGACCCACTCACCGCGCGTGCGCTTTATGGCGAAACCACGGGCCGCACCACCGGCGCTGGGCGCCCCGAACGGCTCTTGCGCTGGGTCGAGGCGATCCCGCCCGATTTTACGGTGTATTGCGGTCATGATCAGCGCAGCTCGGATGGCCGCCCGTTGACATTAACCAATCGCGCCGGCGGCCGCGCCGTTTTTATGGATACCGGCGCCGGCAAAGGCGGGCATTTATCCTGGATCGATTTGCCCGCCTTCAATCAGCGTCAGATGTGAAGCGCGCGCCCATCAACGGCGAGAGCCGCCTCTTTAATCGCCTCATTAAGTGACGGATGCGCGTGGCTGGTGCGTGCAACATCTTCCGCCGACGCACCGAACTCGATGGCCAGCACCAATTCAGCAATCATCGTGCCAGCATCCGGCCCGATAATATGAGCACCGAGCAGCCGATCCGTGGCTTTATCGGCAAGCAGCTTCACAAACCCGTCCGTATCGCCCATCGCGCGCGCGCGGCCATTGGCCATGAACGGGAATTTCCCAACTTTATAGGCAATACCCTCCGCTTTCAGCTCGTCTTCGGTCTTACCAACGGAAGCCACTTCCGGCCAAGTATAAACGACCCCCGGAATCGCCCCATAATTCACATGACCCGCCTGGCCCGCCAACAATTCTGCTAACGCAACCCCTTCTTCCTCCGCCTTGTGCGCCAGCATCGGCCCTGCAATCACATCACCAATCGCGTAAATGCCGGGCACATTGGTCGCGAAATGACCATCGGTCTTGACCCGACCCCGCTCATCAAGAGCCACACCAACGGCCTCCAAGCCCAATTGATCGGTGTTGGCCCGTCGGCCAATCGCGACCAACACAACATCGGCTTCCAACGATTCGCCTGCACCGCCCTTCGCCGACTCAAGCGCCAGCGTCACGCCATGCTCGTGCTTAACGGCACCGGTGACCTTGGTGCCAAGCTTGAATTTAATCCCCAATTTACCGAGAATCTTTTGAAACGCGGTCGCAATCTCCCCATCCATGGTGGGGACCAACCGGTCAAGATATTCAACAACCGTAACGTCCGCACCCAACCGGCGCCAAACGCTGCCCAATTCCAACCCGATATAACCCCCGCCAATCACCACCAAATGCTTCGGCACACGGCTCAGCGCAATCGCGCCGGTCGATGTCACAATCTGGGTTTCATCCACCTCAACGCCAGGGAGTGCTACACTCTCACTGCCGGTGGCGATAACGATGTGTTTGGCGGTATACGTGCTGCCGGCAACCTCAACCTGCTGAGCAGATGTGAACCGTGCCGCCCCTTTGATCCAGGTCACCTTGTTCTTCTTGAACAGAAATTCAACGCCTTTGACGTTCGCGCCGACAACCTCGTCCTTATGCCCCATCATGCGCGTCAAATCGAAACCAATCTCCTTGGCAATGACGCCATGCTGGGCAAAACCATGCGCGAGCGCATGGTAATTTTCCGAGGATTGCAGCAGCGCCTTCGATGGGATGCAGCCAACATTCAGGCACGTGCCGCCCAGCGTTGCGCGCTTTTCGACACAGGCAACCTTCATACCAAGCTGTGCCGCGCGAATGGCGCAAACATAGCCGCCCGGCCCACCACCAATCACGATAACATCGAACTGCTCGGCCATAATACGCTCCTCAAATTTCGAGCATCAAACGACGAGGATCTTCAATGCTCTCTTTAACACGCACCAGGAACGACACCGCCTCACGACCATCAATGATGCGGTGATCATACGACACCGCCAAATACATCATGGGCCGAATTTCCACCTTGCCCGCAACCGCAACCGGGCGGTCCTGGATTTTATGCATGCCCATAATCGCCGATTGCGGCGGGTTGATAATCGGGGTGGACATCAGCGAACCAAACACGCCGCCATTGGTAATCGAGAAGCTGCCGCCAGCGAGATCCTCAAGCTTGAGGGCCCCATCGCGCGCCCGCTTGCCAAATTCAGCAATCGCCGCCTCGATTTGTGGAAAGCTGAGCGTGTCGGCGTCACGCAACACCGGCACCACCAAGCCATTCGGGCTGCTCACCGCAATGCCCATATTCACAAAGTTTTTGTAAACAATGTCATCGCCATCGATCTCGGCATTCACGGCGGGGAACTCACGCAAAGCCGCCACACAAGCTTTGACAAAAAAGCTCATGAAGCCAAGCCGCACACCTTTATGCTTTTTCTCGAAAGCGTCTTTATACTCGGCGCGCAGCGCCATCACCGCACTCATATCGACTTCGTTGAACGTGGTCAGCATCGCGGCGGTGTTTTGCGCTTCCTTCAACCGGGCCGCGATGGTCCGGCGCAAACGGGTCATTTTCACCCGCTCTTCACGCACATCCGCTGTCCGCGCAGCCTTGGGGACTGTCGTGGCTGGCGCCGCTGCGGGCTTGTCAAGGAAGGCCAGCACATCGCCTTTGGTAATCCGGCCATCTTTGCCCGAGCCTTCACCAATGCGCTCAGCGCTCAGCTTCTGCTCGGTCATCATTTTTTGGGCAGCCGGTAACGGTGCATGATCCCCCCGTGCCACCGGCCCGGAAGGCGGCGGCGGCGCATTAACCCCGCTCGGCGGATTGGCGGCCGGCGGCGCGGCTTTGGGCGCTGGCGTTCCCGCACCTTCACCCGCCGCAATTGAACCCAGCAAACTACCGACTTCGACTTCCGCCCCTTCATCGGCGGCAATCGCTTCAATCACGCCTGCAGCCGGCGCGTTGACCTCAACCGTCACCTTATCGGTTTCCAACTCAACAATCGGCTCATCGCGCTCAACCCGCTCGCCCGACTTTTTCATCCAGCGCGCAACCGTCGCGGTGGTAACCGATTCGCCTAACGCCGGCACTTTAATTTCGGTGGACATGGTCTCTCCTGTTCGCGCGCTATACGCCTAACGCTTGTTTCACGAGTGCGGCCTGCTCGGCGGCATGGGTCTTGGCCAAACCGGTCGCGGGGCTAGCCGCGCATTTGCGGCCCACATAGCTTGGCCGCGTCGCCACCATTGCACCGCCCATACAGCTCAACACCTGCTCAATCCGGCGGTCAACAAAATGCCAACCGCCCATATTCTCGGGCTCTTCCTGGCACCAAATCACCTCGGCATCGCGATAAGGTTCAATGGCTATTTTGAGCGATTTTTTCGGGAACGGATAAAATTGCTCTAACCGAACAATCGCAACATCCTGGATACCACGGTCACGCCGCTCGGCCAGCAAATCGTAATAAACCTTGCCCGAGCAAATCACCACGCGCTTGACTTTGTCCGGTGCGCCGATCGCATCGATCTCTGGGATCACGGTGCGGAACGCCGACCCGTTGCTCATCTCCTCTAGGTTGGAGACCGCAAGCTTATGACGCAGCAATGATTTCGGCGTCATAATCACCAAGGGTTTGCGGAAATTACGCTTGAGTTGGCGTCGCAGCGCATGAAAATAATTCGCAGGCGTGGTGATGTTGCACACCGCCATGTTGTTTTCCGCGCAAAGTTGCAAAAACCGCTCTGGCCGCGCTGATGAATGTTCAGGCCCCTGCCCTTCATAACCATGCGGCAATAACAAAGTCAGGCCCGACATGCGCAGCCATTTGCTTTCGCCCGCCGCGATGAACTGATCGATAATCACCTGCGCGCCATTGGCAAAATCGCCAAACTGGCCTTCCCACAACACCAAGGTATGGGGATCGGCCACCGAGTAGCCATATTCAAAACCGAGAACCCCGGCCTCTGACAACAGCGAATTAAAAATTTCGATTTTCGCCTGGTTCTCGCTGATATTGTTCAGCGGCACATATTCATGTTGATTGGTTTGATCGATCAACACCGCATGACGCTGGCTGAACGTGCCGCGTTGGCAATCTTCGCCGGACAAGCGCACGCGATGGCCTTCCAGCAACAGCGAGCCAAAGCCCAAGGCCTCGCCGGTTGCCCAATCAATGCCCTCGCCGGTCTCAATCATCACCCGCTTGGCTTCAAGTTGCCGCGCAATCTTCGGGTTCAAATCCAAATCAGCCGGCGCATGCGCTAATGCCTGGCCAATCTCGCGCAGCGTCTCCAGCGCAATCGCCGTCGGTTCCTCAGTCTCGCCATCTTCATCGCGCGCCGAGTTCAAGCCGGCCCAATGCCCTTCTAACCAATCGGCCTTGTTCGGCTTATAGCCGGTCGCATCTTTATAGGCCGCCTCAAGCGTGTCAGAGAAATCCTGATTGAGCTTCTCGGCGTCCGCGGCACTCACCGTGCCTTCCGCCGCCAGCCGTTCGGCATAGAGTGTGCGGGTGGTTTTGCGCGCACGGATCGCTTGATACATCAGCGGCTGGGTGAAGGCTGGCTCGTCGGTCTCGTTATGGCCATGACGCCGATAACAAACCAGATCAATCACCACATCGACAGCAAATTGCTGGCGAAATTCAGCGGCCAGGCGCGCAATAAACACCACCGCCTCAGGATCATCGCCATTGACATGGAAAATCGGCGACTGCACGGATTTAGCCACATCGGTGCAATACAGCCCCGAATAAGCATGCGCCGGCACTGTGGTAAAGCCGATTTGGTTATTCACCACCACATGCACCGTGCCGCCGGTGCGATACCCGATCAACTGGCTCATCGCCAGCGTCTCATACACCAATCCCTGCCCGGCAAAGGCCGCATCGCCATGCATCAAAATCGCCATCACCGAACGCCGGCCCCGTGTGTCCCCGGCCATATCTTGCCGCGCACGCACCTTGCCAACCACCACCGGGTCCACCGCCTCAAGATGCGAGGGGTTCGGCTGTAACGAGAGATGCACCTGATTACCGTCAATCGACACATCCGTTGACGTACCCAAATGATATTTCACGTCGCCCGAGCCTTGCACCGCATCAGGCTTGAAGCTCTCGCCGCCAAATTCGGAAAACAGCGCGGTGAACGGCTTTTTCACCACATTGGCCAAAGTGCTCAACCGGCCACGATGCGGCATGCCAATCGCGACCTCCCGCACCCCATCGCGCGCCGCCGTCGCGATAATTTCGTGCAACGCCGGGATCGTGCTTTCGCCGCCCTCCAGCCCAAACCGCTTGGTGCCGACATAACGCCGTTGGCAAAAGCTCTCGAACCCTTCAGCCTCGGTCAGATGCTGCAAAATGGTGCGCTTTTGCTCAGGCGCGAAAAAGTTGCGCCATGGTGCGCCCTCAATCCGCCGCTGGATCCAGGATTTTTGCTCAGGGTCCTGAATATGCATGAACTCAACGCCAATTTTGCCGCAATAGCTTTCGCGCAAAATGCCAATAATTTCCCGCATCGTCGCGGTTTCGCGGCCCAGCACCATATCGATGAAAATCGGCCGATCCATGTCAGCCTCGGTAAACCCGTAGCTGGCCGGATCAAGCTCAGGATGATGGCCCGGCTGTTTCAGCCCCAGCGGGTCAAGGTCCGCTTCCAGATGCCCGCGTACCCGGTAGGCGCGAATAAACATCAACGCCCGGATGGAATCGATCGTGGTCTGCCGCGAGGCCGCACCGCTAAACGCAACCGGGGCAGACTTCGCTTCGCCCTCAAACTGCGTCGGGCGCGGCGCCCAGGACGCCCCCATCGCATCGGTCAGCACCGATTTCGCCTCATCGCCCAGCGAGGCGAACAACGCGGCGAAATCCCGATCAACCGTGTCAGGAGCCTCAACCCATTTGGCATAAAGATTGGCAATGAACGCGGCATTGCCGCCATTCATCGCCGTCGCCAAAACATCCATACCCGCCATGATCATAATCCTTTGGGTCGCTTTGACCCACCGATGCTATAGCCTCAAAACAGCACGCCGTTAACCGATCGTCAGATAACGGCGCGGAGCAAACAGCCAGTCAGCAAACGCGTCAACCTGACGCGCTTGCCTTTAGTTCAAGTCAAACCCAAATTGCACCGTCTCCGCAAGCTGCTGGGATGCTTTATTTGCATAAGCCCCAACCGGATAGGCACAAAATATTACCAACAGCTTTACCCGCGCAACGCTTTAACCATGGTCGAGCCGAGCGACGCCGGGCTGTCCGCCACGTGAATGCCCGCCAGCTTCATCGCCTCGATTTTCGCGCCCGCCGTATCGCGCCCACCCGAAATCACCGCACCGGCATGGCCCATGCGCCGACCCGGCGGCGCGGTCACGCCCGCGATAAATCCAACCACCGGCTTTTTCACCTTGTGCCGCGCCAGGAATTCCGCCGCATCAATCTCGCTTTGCCCACCAATTTCACCGATCATAATCATCGCCTCGGTCTCGGCATCGGCCAAAAACAACTCCAGCACCTCGATGAAATCGAGCCCCTTCACCGGATCGCCGCCAATCCCAACGCAGGTGGATTGACCAAGCCCCGCCGCCGTGGTCTGCGCCACCGCCTCATAGGTGAGCGTGCCCGAGCGCGAAACAATGCCAACTTTGCCGCGCCGGTGAATATGGCCCGGCATAATGCCAATTTTACACGCATCCGGGGTAATCACGCCGGGGCAATTCGGCCCCACCAGGATCGATTTCGAACCGCTCAACGCCCGATGCACCCGCACCATATCCAGCACCGGAATCCCCTCGGTGATGCACACGATCAGCGGAATTTCCGCATCAATCGCCTCCAGAATGGCATCCGCCGCAAAAGGCGGCGGCACATAAATTGCGCTGGCATCCGCCCCCGTCGCCTCACGCGCCGCGGCCACCGTGTCAAACACCGGCAAATCGAGATGCCGCGTGCCGCCCTTGCCGGGCGTAACCCCGCCCATCACCTTGGTGCCATAGGCAATCGCCTGCTCAGAGTGAAAAGTGCCCTGCGCGCCGGTAAAACCTTGGGTAATCACGCGGGTTTCAGCATTCACGAGAATAGCCATTATGCGGCCTCCTTCACAGCGGCGACAATTTTCTGTGCAGCGTCCGCCAGATTATCGGCTGCGATGATCGGCAGCCCTGATTTCGAGAGAATATCCTTGCCGAGTTGCACATTCGTGCCCTCCAGCCGAACCACCAACGGCACCGACAACGACACTTCCCGCGCCGCCGCCACCACACCCTCGGCGATCACATCGCACCGCATGATGCCACCGAAAATATTGACCAAAATACCTTCAACATTGGCATCCGATAGAATGATCTTGAACGCCGCCGTCACCCGCTCCTTGGTCGCCCCACCGCCCACATCGAGGAAATTGGCCGGTGCTGCGCCATAGAGCTTGATGATATCCATCGTCGCCATCGCGAGACCCGCGCCATTGACCATGCAGCCAATCGAGCCATCGAGCGCCACATAATTCAGACTATGCTTGGTCGCCTCCAGCTCCTTGGGATCTTCCTCAGACTCATCGCGCAATTTTTCCAAATCCGGATGCCGGTAAAGCGCATTGTCATCGAAACTGACCTTGGCATCGAGTGCCACGACATCACCCGCCCCCGTCACCACCAGCGGATTAATTTCGACAATGGCACAATCAAGCGCGATGAACGCCTTGTACATCGCGTTGACAAATTTGCCGAAGGATTTCTGCTGGTTCGCATCAAGCCCCAGCGCGAACGCCAGCTTGCGCGCATGAAATCCGGAAATTCCCGCCGCCGGATCAATGGCCACCCGAATGATTTTCTCGGGGTGATGCTCAGCGACTTCTTCAATCTCCATCCCACCTTCGGTCGAGGCCATAATCACCACCTCGGAAACTGACCGATCAACCAGCAGCGACAAATACAGCTCACGCTTGATATCGCAGCCCGCCTCGACATAAACCCGCCGCACCACGCGCCCGGCCGGCCCGGTTTGCTTGGTCACCAGCGTCTGGCCCAGCATCGCCGCCGCCGCGGCCGCCGCCTCATCCGCCGAACGGGTCAAACGCACACCGCCCTTACCCTGCGGATCATCCTTGAAATGCCCAGCCCCTCGGCCACCGGCATGAATTTGCGACTTCACCACATAGACCGGACCAGGCAGTTTCGCCGCCGCCTGTGCGGCCTCTTCGGCACTCCAGGCCACATAGCCGTCGAGCACAGCGACGCCATAGGATTTGAGCAGTTCCTTGGCTTGATATTCATGGATATTCATGGGTTCTCCGCACGGTTACGAGCCGCTGGTTAGGCCTTGGGTGATGGGGAATGATCGACGGTCCGGCACGCTAACGGCAAGCCCGAACGGCCATGTCCAAGCAGGCCGCCGCGCAAAAACCAGGATGCGGGCCAACGGCGAACAGGGCGCCGGTTGATTGTGCCGAATATATGCGTCTAAACGCATTCAAATTGGCCCTTTAACATGTTGATTGAGCGTCAAAAAGTGAAAGAACTCACAGTCATCAGCACGATCATTTCGAACCAGTTCGCTCTAGACCATCGCCTAGCGCCGCGCAACCGCCCGAACCCTTCATGGCAGATGTGCCAAGCCGCCATAGGTCGCGCTGCGCATTTCTTCGAGTCGCGAAACCGTGCGCTCAAAAATCGCCACACCATCCCCCGCTACATAGAGCGAGGCCGGCTCCGCCGCCGCCGAGGCGTATAATTTCACCCGATGCTCATACAGCGCGTCAATCAACGTAATAAACCGCCGGGCCTCGTCAAAATTATCGGGCGTGAGGATCGGCACCGCGTCGATCAAAACCGTGTGAAACTGCGTGGCAATCGCCAAATAATCGCCCGAACCGAGATTTTGCGCACATAAAGCCGAAAAATCGAACCGCGCCACACCCGCCGCCGATAGCGGGATCGGCAATTGCCGACCAAAAACGGTAATCGTCTTCGCGCGCGGCATGGTATCGCCGATCAAATCAGCAAATACCGCATCGAGCGCGCGTTCAGCCTCGCCATCGGCTGGCACCAACCAGGTCTTCACCGTGCTCAGCCGCTCACGCCGATAATCGCGCGCCGCATCCAGCACGAGAACATCAAGGTGGCGCTTCAGCAGCGCTATAAACGGCTTCAGGGTCTCATAGCCCGGTTTGCCGCGAAATAAATCATCGGGCAGCGTGTTCGAGGTCGCGACCATCACCACCGCACGATCGAACAAAGCCTGAAACAGCCGCGCCAAGATCGTGCCATCGCCGATATCGTGGATCTGAAACTCGTCAAAACAGAGCAAAGCCGATTCGGCGGCGATCAGGTCCGCCAGAGCCACCATCGGGTCGGCATCCGGAGCCTCTACTTGCAATTGATGCAAGCGCGCATGGGTTTCCTGCATGAATTGATGAAAATGCACCCGCCGCTTGCGCGGCACATCGGCAGCCTCGAAAAACAAATCCATCAACATCGATTTGCCGCGACCAACCTCGCCAACCAAATACAGGCCCGAGGGATAATCCACCGGCATTTCATCCACCCGCCGCTTATTGAGCAAACGGCCCAGCCAGCCATTGGCCGGGGCTTTGGGTTGCGGATCATAGTGCAGCAGGCGTCGCCACAAGCGATCAAGCTGCTCCGCCGCAAGCCGCTGCGCCGGATCAGCCGCCAGCCGCCCGGCGCCGATCATCGCGCGATATCGGCTGAGAACACTCTCGCCACTGCCGGCGGCGCTACCATCCACGATCAACACTCCCCGCAGCACAATTAAGCGTCTGCACGCATCCCGAGGCGCGGCTTAGCGCGGCACTTGTCGCAGTGCAACATCGCGCTTTGATCCAATCATGGCGGCCCAATTGTCCGCGCCGCGCAGGGCGCTATTCTGGTGAATAAGGATGCGCTATGTCGAGCAACCTTCAGGGAGAGCCAGTTTGAACCCGCCAGAATCGCCCAAACCACCTTTTTGCCCCCTCACCGACATCGAAGCCGCCGAGCGGATTTTAGGCGTGCGCTATACCGAGGCCGAGCGAAAATTGATGCAGGTTGGCCTCGCCGAGCAAACCGCCCTCGCCCATGCCCGTCGCCATGATCGGCTCGATCCTGAATTAGCCCCGGCCACCCGGTTCGATCCTCGGCTACGCCCCTTCACCCGGCGCGATCCTGGCGCGCTGGTCTTGGCCACCACCACCGCAACCGCCCTGCCCGCCCAGGATGACGCCATCGCCTTCGCGCCGGTCACGGCGCAAATCTCCTGGCTTCGCGCCGGCGTGCTCAGCGCGCGGCGCTTGACCGAAATCTATCTCGCCCGCATCGCCGCGCATAACCCGCAATTACAGTGCTATGCCCGCCTGAATCAGGCCGCCTTGGCCCGCGCCGATGAACTCGATGCGCTGGCCGCGCAGGGGCGTTGGGCCGGCCCGCTCCATGGCATCCCCTATGGCTGCAAAGACATTATCGATACCGCAGGCTTGGTGACCGATTGGGGGGCCGAACCTTATCGCGACCGCATGCCTACGCAGGATGCGGTGGTGGTAAGCCGCCTCGCGCAAGCTGGCGCGATCTTGCTTGGCAAAACCAGCGTCGGCGCGTTGGCCTATGGCGATCTCTGGTTTGGCGGGCGCACCCGCAATCCGTGGAATCTCGAAGAAGGATCGTCCGGCTCCTCAGCCGGCTCCGCCGCTGCCACCGCTGCGGGCTTGTGCGGATTTTCGCTCGGCACCGAAACCTATGGCTCGATCGTCTCGCCCTCCACACGCTGCGGCACGGTCGGGCTGCGCCCCAGCTTTGGGCGCGTCGCCCGCACCGGCACCATGGCGCTCTGCCCAAGCCTTGATAAAATCGGCCCGATCTGCCGCAGCGTTGATGATACGGCCTTGATCCTCTCGGTGATCAATGGTGCCGACGATCATGACCCCGCGAGCCTCGCGATCAGCTTCGGCGGCGATTGTGCCGCGCCGTGCAGCGGGCTACGCGTTGGCTATATCGCAGCAGATTTCGAGGCCGAGGGCGCTCGCCCTGAAGACCGGCTGATGCTGGATCATTGCCGCGCGCTGGGTGTGACCTTAATCGAGCGCACCCGCGATGACCTCCCTTATGATAGTCTGGTATCGATCCTGATGGCCGAAGCCGCCGCCTCGTTCGAAGAGCTAACTTTGAGTGACCGCGATGATCAGCTCACCTGGCAATCGGCGGATGCCTGGCCCAACCAATTCCGCATGGCGCGGTTTCTCTCCGCCGTCGATCATGTGCAGCTCGATCGGCTGCGGCGTCGCGCGATGATCGCCATCGATGCGGTGATGCGCGATATCGATGTGCTGATCGGCCCCAGCTTCGCCGGCCCGATGCTCGCCGCAACCAATTTCACCGGCCATCCCTGCCTGTGCCTGCCCAATGGTTTCATCGAAATGCGCAGCCGAACCGACGATGAACCAACCCCAGCAACCAACCCACCCCCCGCAACGCACCGCGTGCCCCACTCGATCAGCCTGTGGGGGCGCTTGTTTGAAGAAGCCCCAATCCTCAGCCTCGGCCGCGCGCTCGCGCAATCTCTATCGCTCGATCTGCGCCCGCCGGGATTCTAATCATGGATCCTATGCCCGACCAGGATCGCGCTTACGCGTTGCTGCAAGACTCCCCCTTGTTCGATGCCGCGTATTATCGCCGCCAAAACGCGGATATTCCATCAGACATCGACCCGATCACGCATTTCTGCCAATCGGGCTGGCGCGAGGGGCGCTACCCCAACCCGTATTTCGACCCGGCCTTCTACCAGCGAACCAATCCCGACATCGTCCGCGCCGAGATTAACCCGCTGGTGCATTATCTGGAGTTCGGCGACCGCGAAGGGCGCCGACCATCGGCGCGGTTCGATCCCGCCTGGTATCGCGATCAATATGGTCTCGGCGCAGATTCCAACGCCCTGGCTGATTTTCTCGAACGGCGCCATTCCGGCAAAGTCAGCCCGGTGCCATTATTCGATCCAACATGGTATCTGGACCGCAACCCCGATGTCGCGGCCAGCCGAACCGATCCGTTCGAGCATTTTTGCGCATTCGGTGTAATCGAGGGGCGCGACCCCTCCCCCGATTTCGACGTGAAATTCTACCGCACCCGCTATGCCAGCGAGCTGGGCGGCGAAAATCCGCTTTTACATTATCTCGCGCACCGCCAGCACGGTTTCCTGCCGCTACGCCCGCGCGCCGAACAGCTCATTGCCGGCGCCGTGCGCGCCGCAACCCGCCCCGGCCCCGATTTCGAGACGGTGCAGCCCGTCCCTGCCAGCGCGCCGCGTCAAGCGATGCTGCTGGCTTATTACCTGCCGCAATTTCATCCGATCCCCGAAAATGATTCCTGGTGGGGCACCGGCTTCACCGATTGGACCAATCTCGCCCGCGCAACACCGCGCTTTGATGGCCATTATCAACCCCGCATCCCGCGCGATCTCGGCTTCTACGCGCTCGATGATGATCGCACGCTGCGTCGCCAAATCGCCCTCGCCCGTGGTGCCGGCATCGCGGGGATGGTGTTCTATTATTATTGGTTCAACGGCCATCGCCTGCTGCAGCGCCCGCTTGAACAATTTCTCGCCGAGCGCGATCTCGATCATCAATTTTGCCTGATGTGGGCCAATGAAAACTGGACCCGCCGCTGGGATGGCTTGTCGCGCGAAGTGCTGATTGAGCAGGATTATCGCGATGAGGACGATATCGCCCTGATCGATGATTTCGCCCGCCATTTCGCCGATCCGCGCTATATCAGGCTCGAAGGTCGCCCCTTGTTGATGGTGTATCGCGCCGCCCTGATCCCCGATGCCGCTGGCGCCATCGCACGCTGGCGCGCCTTGTTCGCCGAACGTCATGGCGAAAACCCGATCATGATGATGGCGCAAAGTTTCCATGATTATGACCCCAAACCCTATGGTCTGGATGGGGCGGTTGAGTTTCCGCCCCACAAATTGATCGTTGAGATTCCCAAAATCAACGCACGCTTGGATCGTTTCGACCCCGAGTTTGATGCCGATGTCTATGATTATGACGATGTCATCACCGCCTCACTCAATGCGCCGGACCCTGATTACCCCCTGATCCGCACCGCCGTTCCCGGCTGGGATAATGATCCGCGCCGCGAAGGTCATGGCGTGGTGCTGCATCAAGCAACGCCGTCCGCCTATCAGCGCTGGCTCACCAGCCTGATCGAGCGCGCCCGCGCCACACCGGTCTTTGGCCAACCCATCGTGTGCATTAATGCGTGGAATGAATGGGCGGAAGGCGCCTATTTGGAACCAGATTTGCATTTTGGTGCCGCGTTTTTGAACGCCACCGGGCGCGCCGCCATCGGCGAAACCGACCCCGCCCAAGCGCGCCAAATGCTGCTGATCGGCCATGACGCGCTGGTGCATGGCGCGCAGCTTCTGCTCCTGCATATCGCCCGCGCCTGGCGCCGCGCGCACGGTATCGCGCCCCGGATCATCCTGCTCGGCGGCGGACCGTTGGTCGATGCGTATCAAAACGAAGGATCGGTCACTCTGGTCAATAGCGAGGCGGCGCTGCAAAATCTGGTGGCAAGTTTGGCCACCCAGGGCATCACCCATGCGCTGGTCAATTCGGCGGCAGCGGCACGGGTTTGTCAGGAGCTCGCCCGCCATGGCATCGAAGCAACCCTGCTGATCCATGAAATGCCGCGCTTGATCCAGGAAAAATCGCTGCGCGGCGATTTGCGCCTCGGCTTCGCCCAAGCCGCGCGGGTGGTGTTCTCCTCATCCTATGTGCGTGACCTGCTCGATCAATCGATCGATGTGAAGCCGCGCGCCAGCCATATCTTGCCACAGGGCAATTATCAGCGCGTCGCCTTTTCACCAGAGGCGCGTGCCGCGTTCCGCGCCAAGCTCGGCCTGACTGAGACTGATTACATGGTGCTCGGCGTCGGCTTTGCCGATTTGCGCAAAGGGTTTGATCTGTTTTTGCATATCGCCCGGCAGTTGCTGGCGTCGCGCCCCGACATCCATTTCGTCTGGATGGGTGAGATGCATCTCTGGACCCGCGATTATCTGTGCGCAGAAATCACCACCCTCGCCGCAACCGGGCGGTTTCATCGGCTGGAATTCGAGAATGACGTCATGCCAGCCTACGCCGCCGCCGATATTTACGCGCTCACCTCGCGCGAAGACCCGCTGCCCAGCACGGTCATCGAAGCACTGGCCGCCGGCGTGCCCAGCGTCGCGTTTGAGGGCGCTGGCGGCATCCCTGATCTGTTACGCAGCACCGCAACCGGGCGCATCATCGCCGCCGGCGACCTCGCCGCCTTCGCCGAGGCCCTATCAACCCTCTGCGATCACGCGGCATTGGCCGCAGACCGCGAGCGCCTCGCCACCATCGCCGCCGAGCACTTCGATTTCGCCCGCTACGCCCAAAACCTGCTCCAATTGGCCCGCCCAGACATCGTGCCAATTGGCTGCGTGGTGCCGAACTATAATTACGGTCATTATCTGCCCGAGCGACTCAACTCGATTTTTGCGCAAACCTACCCGATTTCCCACATCGCGATGCTCGACGACGCCTCCAGCGACAATTCTGTTGCGATGGCAGAGCAACTTGCCGCCGAACGCAAGCGTGATTTAAGCATCCATCGCAACCCAACCAATTCCGGCTCGGTATTCGCCCAATGGCGGCGCGCCACCGCTTTGTGCGATGCCGAGTTTATCTGGATCGCCGAAGCCGATGATAGCGCGCAGCCGCAATTCCTCGCCCGGCTAGCCGCCGCCTTGCGCCAACACCCGGATGCGGTGATGGCCATCAGCGATGCCTGCGCGATTGATGAGCACGGCACCGTGATCATGCCCGATTATCAGCGTTATTTCACCGAGGCCGGCGCCCCAGAACTCTCGCGCTTTGGCCGGTTCGCGGCGCGTGACTTCGCCCAGCGTTTCCTCGCCGAGCGCAATTTGATCCTGAATGTCAGCGGCGTGCTGATGCGCAAAGACGCGCTAGCCGCCGCCCTGGATCGTATCGGCGCAAGGCTTGCGCAATTCAAACTGGCGGGCGATTGGTTGGTCTATCTCGAAATTCTTGCAGAGTCTGATGGTTGCGTGCTTTTCCTGCCCGAATCCCTCAATCGTCATCGGCGTCATGCATCCGGCGTCACCCAAAGCCTAGACGCCGCCCGCCACATCGCCGAAATCGCCGCCGTGCAGGAAATCGCCCGCGAGCGGCTGGATTTGGACGCCGGATTCGCGCACCGGCAGCGCGCCTATCGCGACCAGCTCGCGATACAGCTTGGCGTTGAGCAAGCCGCTATCGCACAAGCTGAACACGCATTGCAGAAACCACGATAGGCTGCTTAAAAGACTGTTAATGATAACGGACGTGCGGCGCGATACCGCTCGCCCTCTCTGAACAAATGCGGGTTGATCATGAAGGTTTTAATTACCGGTGGTTGTGGCTTTATCGGCTCGGCGGTGATCCGGCATCTGATGTCGCGTCCCGACACCACAATCGTCACCATCGATAAACTGACCTATGCCGCCTCCGAAGCCGCCTTAGGCCCCGCACTGGGCGACCCGCGCCATCATTTGATCCGGGCCGATATCGTCGATTACGCCGCCATGCGCGCCGCCTTCATGTCCCATCAACCGGACATTGTGATGCATCTCGCCGCCGAATCGCATGTTGATCGGTCGATCGATGGCCCGCGCGACTTCATCGAAACCAACATCACCGGCACGTTCGCACTGCTCGAAGCCGCCCGATCCTATTGGCAGACATTGCCTGATGATCGCCGCGCCGCGTTCCGCTTTCACCATATCTCCACGGATGAAGTGTTCGGCGCCCTCGCCCCGCACGACCCGCCTTTCACCGAAACCACGCCCTATGATCCGCGCAGCCCCTATTCCGCCTCGAAAGCCGCGTCCGATCATTTGGTGCGCGCCTGGTTCCACACGTACCGGCTGCCCACTTTGGTCTCGAACACCACCAATAATTACGGCCCGTGGCAATTTCCCGAAAAACTCATCCCGCTGACCATCATCAATGCGCTCGAGGGCAAAGAGTTACCCGTCTATGGCGATGGCACCCAATGCCGCGATTGGCTCTATGTCGAGGATCACGCGACAGCTCTGGTGCGCGTCGCCACCATGGGAATCCCCGGCGAGACCTACGCAATCGGCGCCCGCCAGCCCCGCCGCAATATCGATGTGGTGCGCAGTATTTGCCGCCTGCTCGATGCCAAGCGCCCCGATCCTGCTGGCCCCCGAGAGCGCCTGATCCGCTTCGTCACTGATCGCCCCGGCCATGATTTTCGCTACGAGATCGATCCATCCCACGCGCAAGCCGCTCTGGGCTGGCACGCCGATCATGATTTCGAAACCGGCCTCGCCGCGACCATCGATTGGTATCTCGACCACGAGGCCTGGTGGCAAGCGATTCGCGCCAAGCGCTACGCGGGCAACCGCCTGGGCACAGCAGCATGATCAGCGCATCGGTCGCAGCGATGACGGTTCGGCTAGGAGCAACAAATTGATACAAAAAGGCATCGTTCTCGCGGGCGGCTCAGGAACCCGGCTGCATCCAATCACCGAAGCCGCCTCTAAGCAGCTTTTGCCGGTCTATGACAAGCCGATGGTGTATTATCCGCTCTCCACGCTGCTACTGGCGGGGATCAGGGATATTTTACTGATTTCCACCCCGGCTGACCTCCCGCAATTTCGCCGTTTGCTTGGCGATGGCAGCCAATTTGGCATCAGCATCAGCTATGCCGAGCAGGCCAAGCCCGAGGGCATCGCCCAAGCCTTTCTGATCGGCGCGGACTGGCTCGCCGGGCAACCTTGCGCCTTGGCGCTGGGCGATAATCTGATCCACGGCGATCATCTATCAACCATGCTGCGCGCCGCCGCCGCCCGCCCCAAAGGGGCGACCGTGTTTGCCTATCAAGTGCGTGACCCTGAGCGCTATGGCGTGGTGTCGTTCGATGCTGATGGCCGCGCCATTGATATTGTTGAAAAACCAACCGTTCCCGCCTCGAACTGGGCGGTCACCGGGCTTTATTTCTACGATGAGCGCGTCACCGCCCTCGCCCGCGCCATCCGACCCTCCGGACGCGGCGAATTGGAAATCACCGATCTCAATCACCGCTATCTCGAAGAAGGCTCCTTGCAGGTCGAACGACTCGGGCGCGGCACCGCTTGGCTCGATGCCGGCACCCCGGATTCCCTGCTGCAAGCGGCGACGTTCGTGCAAACCATCCAATCGCGGCAAGGCCATCTGGTCGGCTGCCCCGAAGAGGTCGCGTTCCGCATGGGCTTCATCGATGCGGTGGCGCTGCGTCGGCGCGCCGGGCAATTGGGTAAAACCGAACTGGGCCGGATCATGGCCGAAATCGCGGATGGTCACCAATGAACATCGAACCCCTCGCCATCGCCGAGGTGCTTCATATCACCCCGGCCCGGTTCGCCGATAACCGGGGCTGGTTCAGTGAAAGCTGGAACCAAGCCAAACTCAAGGCGCAGGGGTTCGATCATCAATTCGTCCAGGATAATCACTCTTACTCCCGTGCGGTCGGCACCATTCGCGGCTTGCACTGTCAAATCGCCCCGTTCGTGCAAGGCAAGCTGGTGCGCTGCGTGCGCGGCGCGATCTGGGATGTCGCGGTCGATATCAGGCGCGGCTCACCCACCTATGGAAAATTCGCCGCCGCCGAACTCTCCGCCGATAACGGCGCGCAATTATGGATACCGGGCGGCTTCCTGCACGGATTTTGCACCTTGGCCCCCGACACCGAAGTGATTTACAAAGTGACGAGCGGCTACGACAAAGCCTCAGAACGCGGCGTCATTTGGAACGACCCCGATCTCTCGCTCCCCTGGCCCGTTGCCGCAGACAAAGCTGTCTTGTCGGATAAGGACCTAGTCATGCCAACGCTGGCTCACTGCCCCGATTGGTTTTCGCGCTGATGAGCCCTGAACGGATAAGCGCTGGGCCGCTCCTGATCACCGGCGCCTCCGGCCAGCTCGGTGCGGCCCTGGTCAAAGGCGCGCAACAAGCCGGGTTGGCCCATCGCGCCGTGCAGCGCCCGGCCTTTGATTTCGACAACCCGGCCTCCATCGGCCAAATCTGCACCGAAACCAGCCCGTCTTTGATCATCAACGCCGCCGCCTGGACCGCCGTTGACGCCGCAGAAACCAACCAAGCCGCGGCTTGGCGCGCCAATCGTGATGGGCCCGCCATTCTGGCCGCCTACGCCGCCCAGCATCAGATCCCGCTGATCCATATTTCAACCGATTACGTGTTCGATGGCAGCAAGGGCGCACCTTACCACGAGAGCGATGACGTCGCCCCGCTCGGCGTTTACGGCGCGAGCAAAGAGGCCGGCGAACGTGCGGTGCTCAGCGTCAGCGCCCCGTCAATGGTGCTGCGCACCGCCTGGGTGTTCTCCGCCGGGCGCGCCAATTTCGCCCGCACCATGATCGAGGCCGGGCGCAAACGGCCCGAATTGCGCGTGGTGGCCGATCAGCGCGGCACACCCACCGCAGCGCCCGACCTCGCCGCAGCCATTTTACGCATCGTTGCACATATCCAGCGCACCGGCTGGCAGCCAACCTATAGCGGCATTTTCCATGTCACCAATCAGGGTGACACCACATGGCACGGTTTTGCCACGGAAATCTTTGCCCAAGCCGCGCACCATGGCGAAACCGCGCCCAAGATCGTGCCGATCACCACGCAAGAATGGCCCACCCCGGTGCGCCGCCCCGCCGATTCCCGCCTCGATGGTCAAAAGCTCGCCGCGATTTTCGGCATCACGCTCCCCGATTGGCGTGACGCAACCCGCCTTGTGATTGCCGACATGCTCACCCAGCCGGCCAGCGCGCCATGAGCCCCGAGGGAGCCAGCTTGACCGCGCCTGAACCGCGCATCGCAATCTTGCTCTCGACCTTTAATGGCGCGCGGTACCTACCCGAACAGCTTGCCAGCTTTGAGCAGCAAACCTTCGCCGGCTGGCAATTAATCTGGCGCGATGATGGCTCGCAGGATGATACCATTTCAATCATGCGCAATTTCGCCGAACGGCTTGGCGCTGATCGCTGCCGCGAGGCCGCCTGCTCCGGACCCCATCTGGGCGCCGCGCAAAGTTTTCTCGCACTCCTGCCGGAAGCCGCCCACGCCGATGCCGTCGCCTTCGCCGACCAGGACGATGTTTGGCTGCCCGAAAAACTCGCCCGCGCCGCCTCCTGCCTGCGTCATGCCGGCAACAGCGCTTATTTATACTGCGCGCGGCAATATCTGGTCGATGAGCATTTGGCGGGCCGCCGCCTGTCAATCCTGCCCGGCTCGCGGCCCGGTTTCCCGGCCAGCCTCACCCAGAATATCGTGCACGGCAATACGATGGTGATGAACCGCGCCGCCGCCGATTTGGTCGCGCGCCTGCCCGGCCCCGATGGCACCGTGCATGATTGGTGGAGCTATATCGTCGTCACCGCCTGCGGCGGCAAAGTCGAGATCGATCCGGAACCGGTGGTGCTGTATCGCCAGCATAACAGCAATCTGATCGGCTCTCCACCCTCAACGGCCGCGCGCGCCATCAGCGCGATTCGCCGTGGCCCTGGCAGTTTCATGGCGATGATGCGCCGCCACGTGATCCAACTCAGCAAATTTGGCGAATTCCTCTCCGAAGACGCGATGCGCGACGTTCGGCGGATCGAACGCGGCCTGCGCGGCGATTTGCCGCGCCGGGTTCACGCCCTCACCTGTCCCGGTCTGCACCGGCAAACCTGGATGGAAAATCTGTTGTTCCGCCTGTGGTTCATGATCGGATAATCATCACCACCTGAGAATCATCGGCGCGGCCCGCTCCCATCAGGTAAAGAACTTCATCGTCAATTTGATCATTTTCCGCACCCGCCCATTATAAGGCGGAAACAGCATCGGCGATGCCGAAAACTGATCGGTCAGCACCGCCCGCTCATGGGAAAAGGCGCGAAACCCGTAATAGCCGTGCGCATTGCCAATGCCCGAATTATTAACGCCGCCAAAGGGCAGCTTGGCGTGCAGAAAATGCGTCATCGCCCCATTGATGCACGAACCGCCCGCCGAGGTTTGCTCAATCACCGCATCCGCCTGGGCATGATTTTTGGTGAACATATAAAGCGCCAACGGCTTGGGTTTGGCGTTAATCTCGCGGATCGGCTGGTTGATATCGCGATACGGGCGGATCGGCAGCACCGGGCCAAAAATCTCCTCCTGCATCAACGCCGCCTCATCAGGCACGCCGGTCATCAAGGTCGGCGCAATATAACGCTGCGCCGCATCCGCCGTGCCCCCCGCCACCACCGTCGCGCCGTAGCTCTTGGCGTCGGCAATCAGCCCGTTCACCCGCTGGAAATGCCGATCATTGACGATGCGGCAATAATCCACACTGCTCGCCGCATCGCCATACATCGCGGTGATCGCCGTGCGCGCCGCCTCGATAAATTGCGGTAGCACCGCCTCATGCACATAGGCATAATCCGGCGCGATGCAGGTTTGGCCATTATTGGCAAACTTACCCCAAACGATGCTGCGCGCGGCCTTGGTCAAATTGGCCGTCTCATCGACAATCACCGGCGATTTGCCCCCCAATTCCAGCGTCACTGACGCTAAATGCCGCGCCGCCGCCGCCATCACAATCTTGCCCACCGCCGGGCTGCCGGTGAAGAAAATATGGTCGAACGGCAAATCAAGCAGCGTGGTGGCAACGCTGGCATCCCCCTCAAATACCGCCACATCCGCCGGCTCGAACGTGCTCGTGATGATTTTCGCGATTAAGTGCGAGCAATGCGGCGTCAGCTCAGAGGGTTTGACAATGGCCGTGCAGCCAGCAGCAATCGCCGATGCCAGCGGACCAAAAGTCAGGTTGATCGGATAATTCCAAGGCGAAATAATCAACGAAACCCCCTTGGGTTCATGCCGAATTTTCGCCTTGGTGCCCAACATCGCCGCCGTCGCGGTTACTTTTTGCGGCGCCATCCACCGGCGCAAATGCCGACAAGTATGGCGGATCTCCGAGAGCACCGGTAGAATTTCCGACAAATCAGCCTCGGCCTCCGGCTTGTGCAAATCTTCCTGCAACGCCGCATAAATCTCGCTCTGATGCGCCAAAATCGCCGCCTCAAGCCGCCGGAGCTGTGCCACACGACTTTCATAGGTCGAGCGCCGCAGCTCAATCGCGCGCGCCTGCTGGGCCTTGAAGGCGCTCTCGCAATCCAGCACCAATGTTGATTGATCGGGCATGATCCGGGGGTTGACGTTCACGGCATCCTCCATCTTCTAAGGTTAATTGCCTCCAGTAAGGCAGACATTCACCAAGCGGTCAATTCTGCGCCTCACGCACGCGAAACGCATCCAGCGAGGGCGATTGGTAGCGCGGCTGCGGCTTGACCGCACTGATCGCGGCCCAGTTCTGGTGCAGGAGTGCCACCTTGTCGAACACTGTGGCGAGGTCAGCCATTTCCCGATCAACCCGCTTTTCGAACGATAAATGCCGCAATGATGGCTCACCCGAAATCAACCGCGCCCCCGCCGAAACCCGCAGCCACCCCACCGCGCCACCCGCCGCATCCGCCAGCGCCACCGGCTGACCAATATGGCAAATACGCTGCGCCAGCGCATGCGCCGCCGGATCGCGCAGCCGGTCAAAACACCCTGAACAATCGGCGTTCAGCCATTGATAGATCAGCCGCGCCTCTGCCGGGCCCAGCAGCCGGTCAGGCCGCGCCGGATCGCGCACGGCAAACGCAAAAATCATCCGCCGCTCATCCCAAGCGCGCGCGGCACTGCCCTCGCGATCCAGGGGCGGCAAAGGCAGCAATGCCAAACAGCGATGGCGCGCAATCGCTTGGTTCACCGTTGCAGCAAATCGATCCAACAAAGCCGCCTTGCGTTCATCCGGCACGGCGGCAAAAGCCCGCCACTCCGCCAAGGCCGCCCACCAGCGGAGCAATAATCCGTAATTGGCGGTGTCGGGTAAATTCTGCACCGCCCGGCTGCGCCCTGGCCATTCAGCCCGGCCAAAATACGCATCCAGCCCCGCCGGCAACACGCCATGCTCTAGCCGCGCAGCCATCGCGGGCGGCACCAAAGCCGCACCCGCAAAAGGCGGGCCGGTGAGAAATTTCGAGCCGGTCACCAGCACGATGCCATCCAGCGCCAAATAGGCGCAGAGGCGCGATGGCGCGATGCGGAGTTGGCAGGCATCAACAACCAAATCAAAATCGTTACCAAACCGGGCGCGCAACGCGCGCAATCCTGCCAAGCTTGGTGCCAGCAAGCCGGTTTTTGACAGATCCAACGCATGCAACACCGGACGACGCCCCGCCTCGATCGCCCGGGCAATCGCCTCGGCAACCAAATGCTGCACGAATTCCGACGCCAAGGCCTGGCCCTGCGCATCGCGCAGCGGGATCGACACCAGCTCGGTATCGGCCCGAAACCCTTCAATCGGCGCGGCCTTCGCCACATCATGGCCATTGGCGGTGTCAATCGCGAAATGCTGCCCGCGCGCCGCCATCGGCACGCCACTGCCGGTCTCCTCCGGGGCCAGCAAAATTGCGGTTATCGGGCGATCACCCGCACCCAGATGCACAAAGCTGAGCGCCAGCAACTCGCTATCCGTGCCCGATGCCGCGAGCACAATCAGCGTACTGGTCGGCACCCCCAGGCTCGTGCGAATCCGCCGCCGCATCGAACTGACCGCATGGGCGATCACCCGGCGATTACCGCTATTCAACAAAGCAGCCGTAATCCGCAGCCGCGCCCGATCACCCGCCTGATACCCGCGCTCAGACACCGATGACGCGGTGGAGGAGGCAAAAGTGATCGCCCAAGGCCGGGGCCGATGGCTACACCCATAGCCATTCAGCCCGGTCTGCGGATCGCGCAGCAAGCGCACATCACCGCCCGTCTCCATGATCGACTCGGTGGTGCCCAGCATTAGCCACACGCTGCGCAAACGCCCGAGCTCACGCGTGCTCGGTGCGGCAACGCCTATTTGCGGTGCCAACGGTGCCAGCTGCTCCCAAATTTGCCGAAATTCGAAAATCGACGGCACTAAATCCGAGCCTAGCCGCTCCAGCCACCGCAGCGGCGGCAAATTAACGGTCTCCGCCTGCCACGCTATCGCGCTAAAGCGCCCCGCCGCAAAGCCGGCCAGCCCCATTGGCACGCCCTGCTCGACCAAGCGCTGCCATTCGGTTTGCAAGGATTGCATCAACCACGCAGCGCGATCAGTGGTGCGGAGCTTATCAAGCGATGTTTTCATAGCGCCGATATAAGCAAATCGCGTCCTGATTGCCATCAATCAGCGCCCACCCATCGCGCCAGATGGTTAACCAACATCATCGGCCCGAAATGCCGCCGGAAAATGGCTCAACGCCGCCCCGGCCAGCACAATCACATCAAACCGCGTATCAGGCCGCTGCCAGTCCGGATGTTCGGCGAGCAAAATCGTTGCCGCCGCAACCAGCCGCTGCTGCTGTCGGCGCGAAATGGCATCCAGCCCCGCCGCCTCACTGGCCCGCGCCTTGACCTCGATGAACGCTAGCACGGTCTCGGTCTGCGCAACCAGATCAATCTCGCCGGAGGCTGTGCGCAGCCGCGTGCCGAGAATTTTATACCCATGCTCACTCAGAAACTGCGCGGCGAGCGCTTCGGAGCGCCGCCCCTTGCTCTCAGCCGCCTGCCGCTTTTGGCGCCGCACGGGCGCGATGAGCGCTATCTCGTTGGTTCTCATAACTTTCCGAAAGTTACATAACCCTTATGCAAAAAGATAGAGCGTCGAAAACTTCATATGATATTGCAAAATGCTGCTTTGTCCGATAACAATTCTTGGGATTAGATACACGCATAGCAAAAAACGGAGGATAAGATGGATTTTGCAAATATTTTTGCGATTTGCAAAAAAATGAGATGAAAGTTGTATTTTGTCACATCATTCACTATGATGGTTTTTGAGGTAGAGCTTCACCATGATGCAATTTAATGAGATTGGCCATCAAATTCGCGCCTATCGGATGGAATCCGGCCTGAAGGCCGAAGAAATCGCCGCACGTCTCGGCGTCTCCCGCGCGGCCCTGTATCGCTATGAAAAGGGCGAGGTGATCAAGCTCGATACGGTTAAACGCCTGGCAGAATTACTCAAAATCTCGCCCTTGACCCTGCTCGGCATTGGCGTTGAGTATTTCAGCCGTCCGATCGGGTTTCTGGAGCGCATCCGTCAAATCGAAGAAAGCGCCGATCAAATCCTGGAAATCGCAGGGCCGGTCTCGTTTCTGACCACCTCGGATCAATATGAGGCCGTGGTTGGGCAAATTTTCGAAGAGCTTGCGGATAATGCCGGCTCTGATCGGGTGCTATACCAAGCCTCAGCCGAACAGGTGCTCGGCGCCCTCGCCTCGCGCAAGCGCATGTTCGCCGCCCGCCGCCCATCGGTCATTTCCGTCCTCACGCCCCGCTCACTGCGGCGCTTCGTCTTTGAGGGCATTGGTGGCGCCTTGCCGCTGTCAGAATCCTTGCGCACCCGCTGCCGCGACGTGGCACGGCGTGAGGTCGAGCGTGTGGCCGATCTGGTCGAGAGCGAGCCGATGGGGCTGCAATTCGGCCTGACCCAAGGCGCGGAACCCACCAGCCAGTTCATTTTGCTCCGCGCCCGTGATCGGGCAACGCTCGCGATCAATCCCTTCCCCGCCGATGCGACCCCGAACGCCCAAACCGGCGTCGCGATGATCACCAGCGCTGAAGATGCGTTGCAAACCCATCAGCGCATCGCCGAACAGGCCTGGCGCGATGCCACCAAAGGCGGCGTTGCCGCCCGGCAAATTCGGGAAATTCTGGTCAGCATCAACCGCTGAATTTATCCCTCGAACAGCTTCCATAAAAAACCCGGCACAAAGCCGGGTTTTTCTTTGGTGATGGCCGAGCGGGGCGCATCCTTGATGCGCCCCGCCGGTTTTCGCGTTTAGCACTTAGTGGAGAATAATTTCCACGCGACGATTTTGCGGCTCACGCACGCCAGGGCCAGTCGGCACCAGCAGATGCGTTTCACCAAAGCCCTTAATCACGATGTCCTGCTTCGGCACGCCATCAGCCACCAGCTTGGCGGCGACGGTATCCGCACGGCGGAACGACAGCTTCTCATTGTAAGCCGGCGTGCCCGATGTGTCGGTATAGCCATTCACGTTCAGCGAGGTGACATGGGTGGTGCGCGATGCATCCGCCGCCTGGGCAATAATCTGATCCGCACGCGGGGTCAGGTTATATTTGTTCCAGTCGAAGAACACCAAATAGGTGCGGGCCGGTGCCGGCGCCGGGGTGGCTACCGGAGCGGGTGCCGGCGCGGGCGGGGCCGGCGGTGCGGGCGGGAAGAGCTGATAGCGCAACCCAACCAAGATCACATTATTGCCCGAATGGCCAACATTAATCACCGTCGCGGCCGGCGCGTCGAGATATTTACGGGTGTGAGTCAGTTCGGTGTAGGAATATTGCGCAGTCAGCGCGAGGCCCGGAACCTGGGTGATGTTATAGGCAACACCGGCGCCGACATCGAACGCAAAGCTGCCATAGGTGCCGCTATAAACATCGCCATAAGTCGCCGGCAACGCCAGATGCTGCCACTTCTGATAGGCATAACCCACGCCGCCGCCGATGAAGGGGACGAAATTGGTGCCGGTCTGGAAGTCATAGAACCCGTTCAGGAACACGCCATAGGTGTTCACACCACCATGAACCGGGTTGGCGCCATTGAAATTATCAACGGACTTTCTGGCATTGTTCCGGAAGAAATCGCCATCGACCTCAACGCGAATGCCGTTGCCCAAACCATAGCCAACGCCAATTTGCCCGGCATAATCAGGGCGGAACTGGAAATGACCAGCCTGGCCGAGACTGGCCGGCGCGTAATGATAACTCTGGTTCATCATCAGGTCGGTGCCGAGACCGAGGCTGACATACGGGCCGGTCACCGGCGGCACTTGGGCCAAAGCCAGACCCGGTAAGGCGACGGCGGCGAGCAGACTGGCTGCACCGAGCAGTTTAGCGCGAAGACGCATGGGGAACACTCCAATTATTGTATGTTAACGATAGCTAAGGATTCAGAATCCAATTTCAAGTAAAACGGCCAAATACGTCAACAAGATGGCCAAATCGGGTTTGGCCGCCTGCTATTGCGCTTTGCACCCCAAAACTTGAAAAGAAATCGTGCCATTGGCGACCACTGCCGCCCCCGGCTCGGAGCGAACCAACCAGCCATTGAACAAAGTTTTGGTTTGATTTGATCCGTCGGGTGCCATCACGGTCAAAAATACCGCCGCATCCGGGATCGCCCCTTTCGGGCGCACCACGCAGGCTTTGACGGCAACCTGGAGCGAATCGCGGGTGAAGCTGGAGCCGACTTTGACGTTGAGGCGGCTCACTGCGCCATCTTCTTGGTTCAGCGCGGCCAACACCGCCACGGGGCGAGCGTGCCAAATATTGGCCGCCGGCGGCAATCCGGCTTGATCACTGCTGGTCGATGGTGAAGCCGGAGCGCCGGATGGCGCAGCGATGGGCGGTTGCGCCGGAACCAGCCCTGGCGGCGGTGCGGCTGGGGCTGCGATATTCGGGGGCGGCAATGGCGCATTGGGCGCCGCGGCCACCGGTGGGGCTGGTGGCACCACGACTTGATAGGGATCGCTGGACTGCGCTCGGCCACGGGGGGCCAGCGCGATCAGACCGACCATAATCGCGCCCAACATGCTGATGCGTGACGCGGCCAACGTCACGGCTTCAACCCAGAGGGTAGAGCATTGGCAGGTTTGGCGGGTGCGGAACCGGATTTACCGGCTGACCCGGCGAGATTGGCCGCGCTGAACACAAATTTACCGAGCAAGGATTCGATATTGATCGCCGACTGGGTGACGGTGATCGCCTGCCCCGGCTTGAGCATGGTGTTCGAGCCGCCGGGTGAAACCGACAAATAATCGCTCCCGAGCAAAGACGCGCTCTCGATCGCGGCGGAGCTGTCCTTGGGCACTTGCACTGTGGGATCAACCGAGAATTTCACCACGGCGGCATAGGTCGCTGGGTTGAGGGTTATGGTGCTCACATGCCCCACCGTCACGCCCGCGATTTTCACCGGCGAGCCGACTTCCAGCGCACCGACCCCGCCAAACTGGGCTGAGAGGGTATAGCCGGAGACGGTGGTGGCGCCGCTGCGGGTAAAGGCAAAGATCAAGAAAGCGGCAGCAGCGGCAATGACCACGAGGCCGGCGATGATTTCGGTCGTTCGACTACGCATGATTTTTATCGGGTTCCAGCAGTGAGAATAAGGCGACGGGGCACGGCGCGCACCGTCATTCCGGCGTCCAGGGCTGATACGATGGCTTGGCGGCCGCGTGGCCCGCCGCCACGTAATCATGGCCGGGTGGGCGGTAAGCGCCTTGGGTGCCGGTCAGATTAGGTTGATAAGGCGCTTGCCAGGGCCGACGCGCGGCCATGGGCAACGGGGCATCGGTCAGAAAATGCAGCCAGGCATGCCATTCGGGCGGGACCAGCGATGCATCGCGGGCGCGATTGGCATAGACGACCCAGCGGCGCTTGCGGCCATCGGGGCGGGTGGGACGGCGTTCTTCGAAATAGCGATTGCCAAATTGGTCAGAGCCTACGCCGAGCCCATGGCGCAGCGTGCCGAGCACCAGGCCGGGATTGACGAACAGGGCCTTCAGCCCGCCCAAATCGGCGAGAGAGGGTTTTTGACCGGGTTGGGTCGCCGCGACGATATCTGCCATGGGCGCTTTATACAGCGCGGTGCGCACGCGGTCTATGCCGCACTGCACACAGGTCTGCGCGGGCAATTTCGGACATTTTGTGGTCGGTGGCTAAAATCACCACAAGATGCAGCGTTTCCCTCTGGCAGCCGATTTCGAGTCGCGCTATCATGTGGCCATGAAAAGCATGCCCCTTGCCTCCCGCCGTCAGGTTCCCGCACCCTGGCATGGTGTTCGCTTGGCCACATTGACGCTTGAGGCGAGTGAGGATGGACCCGGATTGGCGCGGGCGGTGATCCCGGCGAGCTGGCCGGATCGCTGTGCGGCGGGGCTGTTGGAGCTTTGTCCGCCGAAGGGGGCGGCGCCGGTTCGGGTGATTGAGGCGGCGATGGGCTGGATTGCGCCGCTGATGGCGCAAGGCGCGCATGTTGGGCTGGATGCGGCGGTGCTGCATGCGGCTTTGCGCGATCGTTGTGGCGCGCCGAGCGCGGGCGTTTGGCGGGGTGAGCCGGAGGCGGTGCCGGGCTTTGTGCTGAATTTGCCGCAATTTATCGATAATGAGGGCGGGTTTGACGCACCGCGTTTCGGCGCGGTGGCTGAGGCGGCGGTGCTGGCTTTGGCGTTGAGTGCGCCGCACGCGGTGGAATTGGCGGTGGGGGTGGCGGATTTGGCGCTGTTCCTCGCACAGATGGATTTGGATTATGGCGCGGAGGCCGCGCGGGCGCAGGCTGGGGCGGTCGCCCAATTGTTAGCGGCGCATGCGGATCGGGCGTTGGCGCGGCTGGGGGCGGCGGGTTTGGCGCGGCCTCGGCGGGTTTTGGGGATCAAGCCTGCTGCGGCGGTGGAGCGTTTGCTGGGGGTTGAGACCATCGGGGTGGCGGCACCGCTGAGTGCGCTGGATGGCGATGGGCGTTTGGCGCGCTGGGCGCGGGCGCGGCTGGCGGCGCGCGGGCTGAGTGCGGAGGCGGCGCTGGCGCAGAGTTTGGCGGGGCATGATCCGTTCGGGGTTGCCGATGCGGCATCGGTGCGGGCGATGGCGGAGGCGTTGACGCCGTATTTTGGCGCGCTGCCGGGCACGACCCCGATGCAGGCGGGCGGGGTGGCGCGCGGGGCGCAGGCGCGGCGCGAGGCGCTGCCGGCTCGGCGATCGGGCTATACGCAGAAGGCGAGCATTGGTGGGCACCGGGTTTTTCTGCGCACCGGGGAGTATCCGGATGGGCGGTTGGGCGAGGTTTTCATTTCGCTCCCCAAAGAGAATGCGGCGGTGCGCGGCTTTGCCGATAGTTTCGCGATCGCGCTGAATGTGGGCTTGCAGCATGATGTGCCGCTGGCAGCGTATTTGGATGCGTTGGCGGATAGTCATTTTGGCGCGGCGGGCGCGGTGGAGGGTGATCCGGCGGTGCGGGTGGCCTCCTCGCCGGTGGATTATGTGTGCAAGCATTTGGGGGCCAATTATTTGGGGCGGCAAGAAATTGCCGATCCGATTGAGGCCGCCGAGACGCCGGATGCGCCCTCCTTGCCGCTGGATTTGCCGGAGGACCGGCCGGCGGCTGAGCCGGCGCGGCCACGCCGGGTTCGTGCCCATTTGAAATTGGTGAGTTGATCGATGTCGGTGCATGCGCGGCTGGCTGAACTTGGAATTGTGCTCCCGAAACCGGCGGCGCCGGTGGCGACCTATGTGCCGGTGGTGGTGCATGGGGGGTTGGCGGTGGTGAGCGGGCAGTTGCCGATGGCGGCGGGCGCGCTGGCGGTGACGGGCAAATTGGGCGCTGGGGTTGATGTGGCGGCGGGGCAGCATGCGGCGCGGCTTTGTTTGATCAATGTGTTGGCGCAGTTAGAGGCGGCGTTGCCGGGCGGGCTGCTCGGGGTGGCGCGAATTATCCGGCTGGGCGGGTTTATTGCGGCGACGGCGGATTTTACCGATCATGCCAAGGTGATGAATGGGGCTTCGGATTTGGCGGTGGAGATTTTTGGCGAGCGGGGGCGCCATGCCCGCTCGACCGTGGGTGTCCCTTCTCTCCCCCTCGATGCGGCGGTGGAGATCGAGGCGTTGATCGGGCTTTGATTACATCGCAGCGCTGGGTCGTTCGGCGACGCGGTCACGCCAGGCTTGGAGGTGGGGGTAGCCGGCTTCGCCGGGGCGGAATTTCATGAGTTTGGCGAATTCGATGCCGCAGAAGGCGGTGATGTCTGCGATGGTGAAATTTTCGCCGAAAATATAGGGTTGCTCCGCGAGCGTTGCGTTCAACCAGCTCAGGATCTCGGCGAGTTTTTCGGATTGTTTTTGGCCGAAATCGGGAAATTGCGGCACTTCGAGGGTGGCGAGGCCGGGATGGCAGTGGCGGATCCAGTTCGCGATGGGCGCGAGGAGGTGAAACTCGATGCGGCGATCGGTCATTTCGATGAAAGCGCGCTCGGTGGCGTCATGGCCCATGAGGTTCGGCTCGGGGACCAGGCCTTCGAGATAGGTGCAGATGGCGCGGGTTTCGCCGAGATTACGGCCATCATCCAATTCCAGGATTGGCACCCGGGCCATGGGGCTGCGGGCGCGGAATTGCTCGGTTTTATGTTCGAGACTGTTGAGATCGATCGGGATTTCTTCAATGCCGGTGATTTTTTTCTCGGCGATGAACATATGCACGCGGCGCGGGTTGGGGGCGCGGGGTGCGGTATATAGTTTCATTTTTGCTCCTTTCGCTCCGGGCGGGGACGAATTCTCCGGGCAAATGGACCATGATTTGAGCGGTTGGGCAAATATTGGCGTTTGCGCCGCTTTTTTGTTATGATACCGCAACGATTTGGGCACAATTTTTGCCGTGCAATTTACCGGAAATTAAGAAAATCGGGGTAGAGAGGATTGGGCGGGTGCTGCGATTGTGGTGCGGGTAATTTGGGCGGCGGCTGGTTGGAGGGTGCTGCGGCCCAGGCGGGTTTTGGGCGTTTGGGGGGTGAGTTGGCAGGTGGGTTGGTGCGGGATTTTGAGCGCGGTTTGGCACGCGGTTTGCGACGCGCTGGATATGGTCGCGGTGGTGGGCGCAGATGGGGCGGGAGCGGTATCGCGAGCATGTGGCAGAGCGGGCGCAGGGTGCGGCTAAGCTGCGGGATTTCGCTGACCAGGGCGATCATGTCCGCCTCGTTGAGCAGATGGCGAAGTTGCGAGGCGACGCCGCGTATTTGGTAGCTGGGGAGCAGGCGCAACAATGCGCCGCGCCCGCGCGGCAGGGTGATGGGAGGTTGGCCCGCCGATGGGTTAATGGGTTGGTTAATGGGTTGGGTAATGGGTTGGTTAATGGGTTGGGTGCGCGGCTTTGGGTTAAGGGATGTGGGGCGATGTCGCGGGGTGCGGCGTGGTTTGGGCGGGTTGGCGACGAGGGCGCGGAACCGGTTGAGGCAGAAGCTGATGCGGCTCCTGAACAGACGGACCAGAACGGGGTTGGCGCGCTTGGCGTGGCTCTGTGCTGCGATGAAATGGCGCAGGAGCGTCAGGATCACCGTGAGGCGATCAGTCGGCGGCGCGGGGATGTTATTCGCTCCTGGCATGGCGTTATTTTTGCCATAGGGGGCGGTGGGTGCGCAAGGGAATTTTTGGGTGATTTGTAATGGCGGATTAATGATAGGGGTGGATAGGCGGGGAGCGAAAGGGCGAACCGTTCAATTTTTGGCTGGAAGCCGAGTTTTCGATGGAGGGCGATGGCGCCGCGATTGAAGGACCAGGCGGTGACTTCGATATTGTCGATTGCGTGCTGAGCGGCCCAGGCTGTTGCGGCGTGGATCAGGGCCTGGGCGATGGCTTGGCGGCGATGGGCGGTGGCGACGATCAACTGATCGAGTTCGACGATGCGGCGGGCGTCGCTAACAATGGTTGCGGGGATTGATTTGGCGATGAGGATGATCAGGCCGATGATGCCGTGCTCGGGGTAGTCGGCGACCAGGATGGTGCTGTTGGGTCCGGCGATTAATTGATCGATGCTGGTGCGGTCACGGGTGGGGCCGATTGGTTCGCGAAAAATATCCGGGCGGGACTCGCGGTGATGGCGATCAAGCTCGGCGATCAGGGTGCAGATGATGTCATAATCGGTTGAGCGCGCGGGGCGTATTGGCGTCGGGGCGTGCGGATCGCGCGCGTTGGTGCGGGGCGGGATTGGCACATTTGATGTGGGTGGCGGAGGCATGTTGACGGTGTGGAGATTATGGGGTGGGAGTTTGCACCGTGATACGTGCGGTTATGGCAGGTTCCGGGCGCGAAGGTCGTGAAAGCCACGCTTTTGGCTTTGCTACTGAATTTTGGCCCAGCAGTGATGGCGAATTTTGGCCCATCTCCATCGATAGACCTAGGGTCTCCTCGGCACGATCGAGGAGCCAAATATGGACTGGAAAGCCAAAGTGGAATTATTCGAGCAGCTTCGTCGGGAGCATGAGTTTGGGATCGGCACGGTAGCTGGTGTTGCGGCGAAATTTGGGGTTCATCGGCGGATGGTCCGCCGGGCGCTGGCGGGTGCGGTGTCGCCTTTGCATCAGTATCCGGCGCGGGTGAAGCCAAAACTGGATGCGGTGGTGG
>JBMFWT010000008.1:0-67152 GCA_049964975.1 Acidiphilium sp. | reverse complement strand
CTGGATATTTTGCCGAAGCGTACTCGATGCGCTTGCGGCCAGCGCTCCTTGGGGAACGCCGATAATCGCCGAGAAAAACACTGGAGCAGGCGTTTTTGCAGTCACGGTTACCGTGCTGAAACTCGTCGAGGATGTCGAGGATGAGGGCACCGATTGGGTTCCCGACGGGGTCTTGAAGCTCGCCCCGCCATTGGTCAGCGTCACGACCAAATTATTTGAGTTAAATGCATAACGGTTATTGGTCGCCAAATTTGCCGCGTTAATGGCAACCGTCTGCAACGTCGCCTGAGTGGTCTGCCCTGAACGCGCCGCCGCCATCGCGCCGGCGTCGGCGGCGAGCTGCATGGCTTGGCGCGAGCCATACCAATAGGTCACATCGGTCACCAACCCTGCCATACCCAGCAACACGGGTGCCGAGAGTGCCACCATGATGGCCACTGCCGCCCGCCGTCTGATCAGCCGCAACTTAATCGCACAAGCAGCTTGATTCAAAAGATTTTTCATCGATGACCCCAAACACGATTCCGGGTGGAAACCCATAACCGCTTGATTTAATAACCATTTCCTGAAAATAAATCAATTAATTCTTTTGCATTGCCATAACCAAAGGTCATCGGCGGGACCGCCCGTGCCGTTCAGCCCCGAAACCCGGTCGCGACCAGGTATAATTCCCGGCTATCCTTGCGGCTCGCCGCCGGCTTTGCGTGACGAACCAAGCCGAAATTCTGCTTGAGCGCCGTCAACATCTCCCCCTGCGCGCCGCCCTGGAACAATTTTGTGACAAACGCGCCGCCAGGGTTCAGGGTGCGGAGCGAAAAATCAAGCGCCAACTCTGCGAGCGCCATGATGCGCAAATGATCGGTCGCGACGTGGCCGGTGGTGTTGGGCGCCATGTCCGACAACACCAAATCCGCCTTGCCGCCCAACGCCTCAAGGAGCGCACCCTCAATCGCCGGGTCTTGGAAATCGCCCTGCAAAAACTGTGCGCCCAGCAATGGGTCAATCGGCAGCAAATCAATGCCCAGCACCGCCGCCGCACCCTGCTTCAACGCCACCTGCGTCCAGCCACCAGGGGCCGCGCCTAAATCAACAACCCGCAAGCCACGCCCGCTGGGCCGCGCCCGGAACAGCGAAAATTTCTGGTCCAATTCAATCAGTTTAAACGCGGCGCGGGAGCGCAAACCTTGTGCTTGGGCCGCTTGCACGTAAGGATCATTCAGTTGCCGGGCCAACCAGCGTTGCGATGAGGGCGAGTGTTTGCGCGCGGATTTCAACCGCACAGCGTTGCTGCGCGGGGGCGGCGTAAATTGATCGGTCATAAGCGGCGGCTTGGTGGCCGCGCCCGGCTCGCCCGGATCAACCGCAGCAACATCCCCTCACGCAACCCACGATCCGCGACCGCTAAATCCGGCGCCGGCCACAGCCGGGCAATGGCCGCGAAAATCGCGCAGCCGGGGAGAACAAAATCGACCCGGTCCGGCCCAATGCACGGATGTTGCATCAACCCGTCCCGGCCCAACGAGCGAATGGTGGAAAGCCCGCCCATAAACACCGCGCGCGGTAGCAACGCGCCATCAATCGCGCCGCGCTTATAGCGATCAAGCTTCAAAGCAATACCCGCAACCGTGGTGACGGTGCCGCTGGTTCCCACCAGCCGGACACCACCCTGGCGGATTTCCTGGCCAATCCGGTGCGTGCGCTCAAAGGGCTCCAGCAGCGCCTGCACCTCGTCCACCACCTCATTGAACCCGTGCTCGCTTTCACAAAACCCAACACAGCGTTCCGCGAGCGTCACCACCCCCACCGGGATCGTATGAAATCCGATCACTTGCGGTTGGCGGTGGGATAATGGTCCCTGTCGCGGCGGCACCCGCACCCACGCCACCTCGGTCGAGCCGCCACCAATATCAAACAGCAACGCGCGGCGTTCGGTGTTGCAAATCAACGAGGCGCAGCTCTCAACCGCCAGCCCAACCTCCTCGCGCGGCGAGACAATCTCAATCGGCAAACCAGTATCGGCCCTCGCCTGGTTGATAAAACGCGTTCCATTCTCAGCCTGCCGACAGGCCTCGGTGGCAATGGCGCGGACATCATCAACCTGCCAGCGTTCCAGCCGGTCCGCGCACACACCGAGCGCATCCATGGCCCGGCCCATCGCCGCCTCGCCCAGCAAGCCGGTGCGATACAGACCTTCGCCCAACCGAACCACGCGGCTAAAACTATCAAGGATGTGAAACCCCTGCCCGCTCGGCACACCAACCAGCATCCGGCAATTATTGGTGCCCAGATCGATCGCCGCAAAAGCCGGTGGCCGACCACGCCGCACAGGCACCGGACCAGACCGTCCAGCAGCATTATCGATCGGAAGGGTTAGGTCACTCGCCATTAACTCTTATATTGGCAAGATGTTGGGGGGCAGGGCAAGCACCATTTGCAGCCCAGACATGAATAAACATCTGAATAAGCGAAGAGGCCGGAAAAATCAGGTTGATCTTGCCAGCAACCAGGCGCGATGCTAGCTGCACCGGCATCAATGGGGGATAGTTTAGCGGTAGAACTTCCGGCTCTGACCCGGACAGCCCTGGTTCGAATCCAGGTCCCCCAGCCAGCATCATCATAATCTGTTGGTTAAACCAGATCGGTAAAGCCGTTGGTAATCGGATAGCGCCGGTCACGCCCGAATGCGCGGGCGGTGATTTTAACGCCCGGTGGCGCTTGCCGGCGTTTATACTCGGCCCGATCAAGCAGGCGCCAAACCCGTGTCACCGTCGCGCGGTCATGGCCGGCTTCCACCAGATCAGTAATCGACGCCTCGCCTTCGACCAGCCCCGCCAAGATCGCATCGAGCTGATCATAGGGCGGCAGTGTGTCCTGATCGGTCTGATTTTCCTTCAATTCCGCCGAGGGCGGTTTGGTCATCACCCGCTCCGGCATCACCGGCCCCATTGGTCCCTGCAAGCCGTCCGGGCGCTGCGCGTTGCGCCACGCCGACAGGGCAAACACGGTGGTTTTGTAAATATCCTTGAGCACCGAAAATCCACCGCACATATCGCCATACAAAGTGGCATAACCCACTGACATTTCAGACTTATTGCCGGTGGTCAGCACCATGTCGCCAAATTTGTTGGACAAGGCCATGAGCAGCAGCCCGCGCATGCGTGATTGGATATTTTCCTCGGTACTATCCGCCGAGCGCCCGACGAAATGCGGCGCCAACGCCGCACCGACGGCTGTTGTTGCCGCCTCAATCGGAATGGTCTCGTAGCGAATACCCAGCATTTGCGCGCAGGATGCCGCATCCTCAAGACTTTCCGCACTGGTATAGCGGCTCGGCAGCATCACCGCGCGCACCCGGGCAGCCCCCAGCGCATCGACCGCCACCGCCGCCGACAACGCACTATCGATGCCACCGGACAAGCCCAGAATAACACCGGGGAATTTGTTTTTATTGACATAATCAGCCAAGCCCAGCGCCATCGCGCGGTAAATCAGCTCCAACCGCTCCGGTTCGCGCGGCAAGGAATGAGGCTCCGCCAACAGCCCCTGCGCCGTGCGCCGCCAGGTGGTGAGCGTCACGGCCTCTGCAAAATGCGGCATTTGCAGCGCCAGACTGCGATCAGCATTCAACGCGAACGAAGCCCCATCGAACACAATTTCATCCTGCCCACCGGTAAGGGCCGCGAATATGAATGGCAGACCCGTCTCCACCACGCGGCGCAGAGCCAGTTGCAACCGTTGACCTTGCTTGCGATCCTCAAACGGTGAGCCGTTGATGCTCAGCAGCAATTCTGCGCCACTCTCGGCCAAGGTTTCCGGCACCGCAGGCAGCCACCAATCTTCGCAAATCATTAAACCAAGCCGGAACCCTCGAAAGGGTACCGGGCCAGGCGCCGGGCCAGGCGCAAACACCCGTTTCTCATCAAATACCCCATAATTGGGCAATTCATGTTTGGCCCGACGGGCAATCACCGCCCCACCATCCAGCACGAACGCCGCATTATGCAGCTTACCATCGACCCACCAGGGCAATCCGACGATCAATCCAGGCCCGCCATCCGCCGTCTCGTCAGCAAGGCGCTGCGCCGCTGCCTCACACGCCGCGACAAAGGCGGGTTTCAAGACCAAATCCTCGGGTGGATAGCCCGCAATGCTCAATTCCGGGGTCACCACCAAATCGGCGCCGAGTCGCCCCCCTTCTGCGCGGGCCGCGCGAATTCGAGCGATATTATGCTCAATCGCCCCCACATGAAGGTCGAGCTGAGCGATGGCAAGGCGGAGCGTTTCGGTCATGATGCAGTGATAGCGCGAAAACGACCCGTCGTGCAGCCCAGGAGCGGCACAGGAGCGTCCGAGGAGCGTCCGAGGCGCGCAAGCGCAATATCGGTTCGGATATGCCATGATTTCGCCACGCAACCTCGGTAACAAAATGCTGCGCAACCGCGCGAGCCGCGAACCATCCCGGCGGCCATTCAGGGACGGGCTGTAATAATTTTTCGGAGTGACGCATGAAAATCGGAACATGGGCAAAAACAATCGCGCCGACGCTGGCGCTGGTTGCTGTCATGGGCATGGTTGGGACCGCCCAGGCCCACAAGAAGAAAACGACCAACCAAACCACGACATCGAGCAGCATGTCGAAAAAATCGACCACCAAAAAATCGGCGATGAAAGGTCATTTGACCGGCTATAAATCCGAAGCCGAAGCCAAGGCCGCCTGCGGCATGGGCGGCGTTGCGTGGCACGCGACGGGCAGCAAGGCGTTCCATGTCGCCGGGTCGAAATATTTCGGCAAAACCAAGCATGGCGCGTATGTTTGCGAAAAGGCTGCCATGTCGGACGGCTTGCACAAGGCCAAGAACTAAGCCTGCCGCAAAAGTTTCGTTTGACGCCCGACCGGATTTGTCTGTTATCTGTAACGGATTAATCCGGTCGACGCATTTGGGCGCGCGGCCTCACAATAGGAGACCACAATGGGTTTATTCGATGACATCGCCGGCATGGCGAGCGGGCTCATGGGCGCGGGCGGCCAGTCGTCAGGCGTGCAAGGCCAATTGATGGGTATTTTGCAGCAAAACGGCATTTCCGGCGTGTCTGGCCTGGTTCAACAATTCGAGCAAAGCGGCCTTGGCGCCCATGCGGCGTCCTGGGTTGGGAACGGTCAAAATCTACCGATTTCGGCTGATCAGGTGCAGCAAGCCCTGGGCAATCCGATTATCGAGCAAGTGGCGCAGAAATTCGGGATCAACACCGCCGATGCCGCGCAATTGCTTAGCCAGCATCTCCCCGCGGCGGTCGATCAAGCAACGCCCGATGGCACTGCCAGCGGCGGCAATTAAATCGCAATTGGCTTCAGCCCGAATTGATAGGAGAGATGCCGCCAAGGCTGCGCTGTCGCTGAGCCATCAGGCAGCGCACCCGGCGGCATTTTGACAAAGTCAGCGATCAGCGACGTTTTAACCCCAAACACCGCATCGCTATCCAGATATTGATCCTCGGCGACAAAAACATGGGTTATCAATGTCTCGAACCTCGGTGCCGCGATCATGAAATGCACATGGGCCGGGCGCCAGGGATGGCGTTTGGTCGCACGGAGCAGCGCACCAACCGGCCCATCATCGGGGATCGGATACGCCGCAGGCACGATACTGCGAAACCAGAAACGGCCATTCGGATCGCTGCGCAGCCTTGCGCGCAATGCAGACCCGCCCCGCTCGGGACGCTGCAAATCATAAAATCCCTCAGCATCGGATTGCCAAACATCAATCTGCGCCCCCGCCAGTGGCGTTCCCTGCGGATCAAGCACGCACCCATCAACAAATAGTAATTCGCCCGCGGCGCCCGCGCTAATATCAGCCCCATTGGCGCAGAGCGGCGCATCGGCCACGTGAAACGGCCCGAGCACAGTGGTTTCCGTAGCGCCCTCTGGCATCCGATGATTGATCGCGTCGATCAGCATCGAAACACCGAGCACATCGGCCAGTAAAATAAATTCCTGACGCCGCTGATCGCTGATCTGTCCGGTTGCGGTCAAAAAACGCACTGCAGCCTGAAATTCCTCGAAGCTCGGTGCCACATCGCGGATAAATTCGTGCATATGAGCCACCAAATGGCTCATGATTTGGGCAAGTCGCGCATCCGGCGTGCCCGCAAAACTCTGATGGACCGCATCAGTGATGGTTTGCTCATCAAAATCGCGCATGCAAGCTCCTGATCCAGCCTTGTCCGGCTGGTGCCGGGTGAGGGATTTGAACCCCCGACCTTCGGTTTACAAAACCGCTGCACTACCACTGTGCTAACCCGGCGCGCCGAAATTTCCCTCTATCATGTCGCGTGCGTTTGTGCAGCCCCCGCCAGTCGGCAACGCGCATTCGCTTCCCGCATCGACGGGGGGCTTGTCGGTCACGCGTCACCGCCCTATACCGCCCGGTACCGGTGCGGGGCCATAGCTCAGTTGGGAGAGCGCCTGAATGGCATTCAGGAGGTCGTCGGTTCGATTCCGATTGGCTCCACCAAAACCCCCAAAATTTCCAAAATTTCTCTGACTTGGAGACCCGGCTTGGATATCCCGGCCCGACGCGGTAAGCCCCTGCCATGTCGCTTGCCCCTTATGCCTCTGACCCTGCCCGTTCGCGTGGCCGCCAGCATGCGGAGGCGCCGAGCAGCACGCGCAGCCCGTTTCAGCGTGATCGTGACCGGGTGCTGCACTCCACGGCCTTTCGCAAGCTGCAATATAAAACCCAGGTCTTCGTGATCCATGAGGGTGATTTTTACCGCACCCGCCTGACCCACAGCCTGGAGGTGGCGCAGATTGCCCGCAGCCTCGCGCGCGGCCTTGGTCTTGATGAGGATTTAACCGAAACCCTCGCCCTCGCGCATGATCTCGGCCACCCGCCCTTCGGCCATGCGGGCGAAGCTGGACTAAACGACGCTCTCGCCGCGCATGGCGGCTTTGATCACAACGCCCAGAGCCTGCGCAGCATTTCGCTCCTTGAATGCCGCTATCCGGGTTTCGATGGGCTGAACCTGACATGGGAATCGCTGGAAGGCATTGCCAAGCATAATGGCCCGCTGCCCAATCCGCCCGCTTATATCGCCGCGTTCGATGCGTCCTACCCGCTCGACCTGACCCACCAAGCCGGCGCCGAGGCGCAAGTGGCCGCCCTCGCCGATGACATCGCCTATCACGCGCATGACCTCGATGACGGGCTACGGGCCGGCTTGTTCACCCTCGATGATCTGGCCGCCCTGCCCGTGGTGGGGGCCGTTCTGACCGAGGCGCGGCAGCTCTCCACCGATCCGCGACGGATTCGCGCCCATATGGTCCGCCAGATGATCGGCGTTTTTGTGACCGGCGCCCTGGCCGAAAGCCGTGCGCGTCTGGCGACATTAGCCCCCGCCTCAGCCGATGCCATCCGGCGCGCCGATCAGCCGGTGATTGGCTTCAGCCCTGCTTTGGTGGCGGCCAATCAAGCGATCCGCCGCTTTCTCTACGCGCGCATGTATCGCCATTGGCGGGTCAACCGCATGACCCATAAGGTTGAAGCCGTGGTCCGTGAGATGGCCAGCTTGTTTCTCGACCGACCCGATTTGCTGCGCGATGATTGGCGCGACCGCGCCGGCGCGCCGCATAGTCCTGAGACCGCCGAAATCGTGCGTGACTACATCGCGGGCATGACGGATCGTTTCGCCCTGGATGAGCATCGCCGCTTGATCGATCCCTATTCTGCTGCCTGAGGTTACGATGTCTGAGAATTTGTTTACCGACCTGCGCGAGATCGTGCTCGCCACCATGCTCCGCCTATATCCGGGATTGGGAGCTGACGCGCTCGCGCGCATCGAAGTGACGCCAACGCGCGAGGCCGCGCATGGCGATATGGCGACCAATGCCGCGTTGATCGGTGCAAAGCCGCTCGGTGAAAATCCGCGCTCGCTGGCCGCCCGCCTTGCGGCTGAACTCGCTACCCATACGCTGATCGCCAAGGCCGAACCGGCTGGCCCCGGTTTCATTAATATTTCACTCCATGATGCGGTTTGGCAGGCGCAGCTTCCGGTCATGCTGCGCACCGGCCCCGCCTTTGGCGCCAGCCGACTGGGTCAGGGCCAGCGCGCCAATGTTGAATATGTGTCGGCCAACCCGACCGGGCCGCTGCATGTCGGTCATTGCCGGGGCGCTGTGGTCGGTGATGCGTTGGCCAATCTGCTGGCCAAAGCGGGCTTCGCGGTCACGCGCGAATATTACGTGAACGACGCCGGCGCCCAGGTGATTGCGCTCGCTTGGTCCGTCTATTGGCGCTATTTGCAAGCTATCGGCACCAGCCTAAGCGAGGCGGATTTCGCCGCCGCCACGCCAACCGGCCTGCAATATTCGGGGGATTATTTGATCCCGATTGGTGCGCACTTGGCTGAAATCCATGGCACTGGCTTAGCCAGCGCCGAACGCGGCATCGCTGATCCAGCCCTGTGGCTGGACCGCGTGCGCGATCATGCGATCAACGCGATGATGGCGCTGGTGCGCGATGATCTGGCAGCCCTGGGCGTGCATCACGACGTGGTCACCAGCGAGGCGGACATGATCCGTTCCGGCGGAGTGACCCGCGCCGTCGCAACACTCGAACAACGGGGTCTGCTCTATCAAGGCGTGCTGGAGCCGCCGAAGGGCAAAACCCCGGATGATTGGGAACCGCGCGAGCAAACCTTGTTTCGCAGTACCGATTTCGGCGATGACGTTGATCGTCCGGTTCGTAAATCCGATGGCTCAAACACGTATTTTCTCAATGACATCGCCTATCATGCCGATAAAATCGCCCGTCAATACAGCTTGCTGATCGACGTGCTCGGCGCCGATCATGGCGGCTACACCAAGCGCATGCAGGCGGCGGTGCAAGCGATTGGCGGCAATCACGCACCGGATTTCGAGATCGTGCTGTGCCAAATCGTGCGGGTGCTCAAGGATGGCGTGCCGATGCGCATGAGCAAGCGGGCCGGCACCTATGTTGAATTGCGCGATTTGATCGATGCGGTCGGCCGCGATGTGGTGCGATTCATTATGCTCATGCGCAAATCTGACGCGCAAATGGATTTCGACCTCGACGCCGCCGTTGCCCAAACCCGAGAGAACCCGGTTTTTTACGTGCAATACGCCCATGCGCGCTGCCGCTCGGTGCTGCGCGCGGCAGCCGCGATTGATGAACTCGGCGCCGTTGATGATGCCAGCTTGGCGCATGCCGACCTAACCGCGCTCACCGCCCCGGAAGAGTTGGCGCTGATCAGGCGTCTCGCCGCGTGGCCCCGGCAGGTGGAGGCCGCTGCCATCGCCCGCGAGCCACACCGAATCGGATTTTTCGTGTATGATGTGGCATCGGATTTTCATGCGCTCTGGAATAAAGGCCGCGATGACACATCGCTTCGCTTCATTCGTTCGGACCAACCGGTTGAAACCCGCGCGCGGCTCGCGCTGGTCGCGGCCACCGCCTTGGTCATTCGCTCGGCTTTGGCCGTCATGGGGGTCACCCCGGCCGAGGAAATGCGGTGAGGCGCAACAGCCAATGAGCGCGCAAGGGCTGCCCCGCCATGGATGATGAGGATCTCGACATCCCGCCTTATGCCCATCCGCAATTGCGCGAACGGCGCATGGATGATGCCACGCGGCGAATAATTCTGATCGCGGGCGGGCTTGGCATCGGGGTCATTCTGGTGGCGATTATCTGGAATGGCTACCATGCGGGGATAGGCCCGCCCCCCGTGGTTAAGCCGCTCGCGACGCCGATGCGCACAATCCCGGCCAATCGCGGCGGGCTCCAAGTACCCGGTGCCAATGAGCCGATTCTCTCCGGCGCGCCGCCATCACCACCCCATCTCGCGCCGCCGCCGCCATCGCCAGACCTCGCCCCGCTGGAAGCCGCGAAACCCACCAGCCCACCCGGACTATCCGGACCATCCGGCACGCCGAGCGCCGCGCCGGCACCGCTTTCGCTGCCGTTACCCCCCGCACGCGCGCCGGAAGCGCCGCGCTCACCCACCCGTGCGGTACCGCCGGCCTCATCACCCACCACCAATTCATCCAGCGCCGCAGCACCCGCAGTGAAATCAACGACCACCATTGCAGCCAGCACGAATGCGCCAAAGCCGGTGGCCAATGGTTCTGCTGCCGTGCAACTCGCGGCACTCCCCTCCCAAGCCGGAGCGATGCAGGCTTGGCAAACATTGGTTGCGCGGGTTCCGACCATTCTGGGCGGGCTTACGCCGGATATCGTCTCCGGACAGGTTCACGGCCAAACCTATTATCGGGTCCGGCTCAACTTCGCCTCGCCCGCCGATGCGAGCGCGTTCTGCGCACGGTTACACGCGCGCGGCGTTCCATGCTATCAACCTCATTGACAACCATTTAATGTCTGGGTCCTTGCCATGAAAGCCGCTATCGTTGGAATCGCTGGCCCTGAGCTGACCGAGGCCGAACGCTCTTTGTTCGCCGCACTCCCGCCCGCCGGTGTCATTTTATTCTCTCGTAACATCCAAAACCCGGCCCAGCTTCGGCAGCTGGTTAGCGATTTGCGCAGCGCCTTGCCGGCCGAGGCGGTTCTGATGCTCGATCAGGAAGGAGGACGCGTTGCCCGATTGGCGGCGCCGCACTGGCCTTCCCTACCGCCAGCCGCCACACTCGGTGCGCTCTGGAGCCAAGACCCTGCCGAAGCCCGCAGCACCGCACGCAAGCGCGGCATGGCTCTGGGCCTGATGGCGCAAGCCGCCGGGATCGACATCATCACCGCTCCCGTGCTCGATGTGCCGGTGCTGGGGTCGGACAAGGTGATTGGTGATCGGGCGATCAGCACCGATCCGGTCGCCGTTGGCGTGCTTGGCGCGGATATTGCCAGCGGCATTCTCAGTCAGGGCGTGCAACCGGTGATGAAACATATCCCCGGCCATGGCCGCGCCACCATCGATAGTCATGTCTCGCTGCCGCGCGTTGCCACCAAGCAGCTTGACCAAGACCTTGCGCCATTCGTGGCCAATGCCCGGCTACCCTGGGCGATGACGGCGCATATTGTGTTCGAAGCCTGGGATGCGCTGCGCCCGGCAACCGTATCGCCGCGCGTGATTGAGGAAGTCATCCGGCGGCGCATTGGCTTTCAAGGCATTCTGGTCAGTGATGATTTGGCGATGGGCGCGATGACCGGCGATCCCGCCAGCCGGGCGCGTGACGCGCTGGCCGCCGGCTGCGATATCGCCCTGTTCTGCTCAGGCGATCTGATCTTGAACCGCGCCGTGCTCGAAGCCGCGTTCGTGCTCAGCGCCGCGCGGGCGGCAGAACTGAAATTCCGGGCGGACGACCCGCTCGCCACCGATTTTAGCACGGCGCCGGCCCCTGCCCTCGCCGACGCTATGCCATGAGCCGGAACGCCGTCGCGACATGACCGGGGATCACGGCCTCGGTATCACCCTCGCCATTTTAGCTTTCGTGATCGCCGTTATTTTACATGAGCTGGCCCACGGCTATGCCGCACGCGCGCTTGGCGACACCACAGCGGCTCAGGCTGGCCGATTATCATTCAACCCGCTGCGCCATATTGATCGGTTTGGCTCAGTGCTGCTGCCGTTGATGCTTTATGTTGGCCAGATGCTCACGCTGGGTCGCGTCGGTTTCATGTTTGGCTGGGCCAAGCCCGTGCCGGTTGATCCCAGCCGGTTTCGCTATCCGCGCCAGGGCATGGCTGTTGTTGCGATCGCGGGTCCCGCGACCAATTTTGCGCTGGCATTCCTTGGCGCTGTGGGCTTTGCTGCGTTCGGTGCCCACGGGCTGGCCGGATCGTTTTTTGCGGATTTCATCCAGTTCAATCTGCTACTCGGCCTGTTCAATCTTTTACCGCTCCCGCCGCTCGATGGTGGGCGCATCGTCGCCGGGATTTTGCCCGCCCGCCTCGCTTTGTATTACGCCCAAATCGAACGGGTCGGCATCCTCACGGTTCTGGTCGTCGTGCTGGTGCTGCCTTGGGCGCTCGGTGAAATCGGCGTGCGTTTCGATCCGGTGGGCGCTGTTTTGAACCAGCTTGTTCCCGGCATTGGCAATATTATGCTGCGAGTCGCAGGTGCCCATGCCCGATTCTGAACCCCTCAAAGCCGATAGCGCCCATCGCCTGATCCTGGCGCTCGACGGGTTTGAAGGCCCGCTCGATCTGCTGCTCGATCTTGCGCGCGCGCAAAAAGTTGATCTGGCGCGCATCTCGATCACCGCGTTGGTCGATCAGTATCTTGCCGTGATCGAAGATGCCCGGCGCATCCGCCTTGAACTCGCCGCCGACTGGCTGGTCATGGCCGCCTGGCTCGCTTGGCTGAAATCGCGCCTGCTATTGCCGGCGGATAAAGTCGAAGCGGTCGAGGCCGAACGCGCCGCCGAAGACCTTGCCGAGCGGCTGCGCGAGCTGGAGACGATGCGCAGCCTCGCAGCCTGGCTGAACACCCGGCCATTATTGGATCATGACGTGTTCGCCCGTGGCGCGCCGGAGGATTTCACCGAAATCGACCGCTCCGGATTAAAGGTCGATCTGCCCTCACTGCTCACGGCCTATCTCGCCGCCCGCCGCCGTGGATCATCAAGTCAAGGCTATCAGCCCAAGCCGATGCGCTACTGGTCGGTGCAGCAAGCCTTGGAGCGCCTCAGCCGATTGCTGCCGATCAGCGCCGATTGGCAAACGCTCGAACAATTTCTGCCGCCCCACGCCGATGAGGCTGCACCGCCCGACCCGTTGGCACAACGCGCCGCCTTGTCGAGCACGCTGCTGGCCGGGCTCGAGCTGGCCCGCAACGGCGCTATTTCACTCCAGCAGGAAGCGCCCTTCGGGCCGATCCGCCTGCGCCGCGCCGAGGAGCCTCGCGCCCATGACTGAAGCCGCCCCCCCGCCCAGCACAGCCGAACGGCTGCTGGAAGCCGCTATTTTTGCCGCCCGCGACCCGGTGCCCTTGCGCACCCTGGCCACCTTGCTGCCCGACGGCGCTGATCTCGACGCCACAATCGAAGCGGTGCGCGCCCGCTATCAAGGGGCCGGCGTGGAACTTATCGCCATCGGCCAGGGTCTGATGTTTCGCACCGCGCCCGACCTTGCCGGTGCTTTGCGCAAAATTATCGAAGCACCGCGACGCCTGCCGCGTGTGGCGCTCGAAACTTTGGCGATCATTGCGTATCATCAGCCGGTCACCCGAACCGAAATCGAGACGATCCGGGGTGCAAGCCTGTCGCAAAACACGCTGGACGCGCTGCTGCAAGCCGATCTGGTTGCTCCGCGCGGCCATAAGGAAGTGCCGGGCCGCCCGACATTATGGGGCACGACGCCGCATTTTCTGGCCGCCTATGGCCTGCGTGACCTGCGCGATCTGCCCAAGCGGAGTGATTTGCTGATCGAGCCGGAGCCGCAAAAGCCGGTCGAGCCACCCGCAATCCTTGACCCCACCGATCAGGCTGCTAGAGCAGCGTCCGATTAAGCGGACACACCACCGGGTGGCCCGTTTTTGTGCGCCGCGACAACAGTGAGCGAGAATGTTCGGATTTTCCTGGGCAGAAATTGGCGTAATTCTGGTGGTGGCTCTGCTGGTCATCGGCCCGAAAGACCTGCCGGTGGCCATTCGCACCGCAACGGCGGCCTTGCGCAAAATGCGCGGCCTGGCGGGTGAGTTCCAAGGCCATATGCAGGAATTGATGCGCGAGGCGGATTTGGCGGATGTCGGGTCCGAATTACGCAGCCTGCGCAATTTCGACCTGGGCAGCGCCATCGAGCGCCATATCGACCCGGTGGGCGATTTGCGCCACGCTTTTGACCCCACCACCGGCGAAGAAACCCCCGCAATCGGCGAGTCGGCTTCGTTTGGCAGCAGCTACACCGGTTATGATAGCGAGGCGACTTTGCCGCCCGATGCGCCCGCTTTCATTCCACCCGATGCCGCGCGCAACCGGCCGATCCCGGCCTTCATACCTCCCGGCACGCGAATCTGGTAAGAGACCTTTATGGATATCGACTCCACCGAACCTGACAGCAAGCCAGACGACCCGATCAATGACCGGGAAATGCCGTTGCTCGACCATCTGGCCGAATTGCGCAAACGCCTGCTCTGGTCGGCAGCGGCGTTTCTGGTCGCATTTCTGATTTCCTATTATTTCGCCAAGGATGTCTATTACTTTCTGGCGCAACCGCTGGTGCATATTCTCAAAGAGCGGGGCCAGAAGCCTGAGCTGGTCTACACGGCGCTGTACGAAGCCTTTTTCACCTATGTGAAAGTCGCGATTTTCTCCGCTGCCTTCTTCTCGTTCCCGATCATCGCCACCCAAATCTGGCTCTTTATCGCGCCGGGCCTCTATCGCAGCGAAAAACGCGCGCTGCTGCCCTTTTTATTCGCAACGCCGATCTTGTTCTTCGCCGGCGGCGCGCTCGCTTACTATGTGATTTTCCCGAATGCTTGGAAATTCTTCCTTAGTTTCCAAACCAGCCCCGCCAACCAGAATTTCCAAATCGACGTGCTGCCCCGCGTATCGGACTATCTGAATTTGGTGATGAAGCTGATTTTCGCGTTTGGCCTGTGTTTCGAACTCCCGGTTCTGCTCACCTTGCTGGGCCGTGTGGGTATTGTTACTGCCGCCGGCTTGAAAAAATATCGCCGTTACGCCTGGGTCGGTTGCTTCATCGTCGCGGCAATCCTTACCCCGCCCGATGTGTTCACCATGACAGGCTTAGCGCTCCCGCTGATTTTTCTGTTTGAATTGTCAATTTTTGCGGTCAAGCTGGTACAACCCAAACCCGCCGACGCGTAACCACGAGTATCGTATCCATGCATGACCTCAACGATGTGCTCCGCCAAGGTGCGAAATTCGATGAAGAGCTTGGCCGCCGACATCTTGTCGGCCTGCCCGCGACCTTCCTGAGTCGCACCGAAGAGCGCAAAGCCGCCCTTGCCGCACTTCAGGCGCATCAGGCCGAGCGCAATCAGCTTGCCACCGCCATTGGCACCGCCAAACGCCAAGGCAGCGACACAACATCCCTCGAAGCGCAAGGCATGGCGCTGCGCCAAATTGTCGATCAATTGACCGAAAAAGTTGGCACCATCGAAGCCGAATTGCACGAAATTCTGGCGTCTTTGCCCAATAGTCTCGATCCTGATGTGCCCAATGGAATTAACGAATCTGCCAATGCCGAAATATCGCACTATGGCACCATCAAAAATTTTGCTTTTCCACCGCGCGAACATTTCGATCTTGGTGAAGCGCTCGGCCTGATGGATTTTGCCGCCGCGGGCAAAATTGCGGGCAGCCGATTTACCGTCTTGCGCGGCGATCTGGCGCGGCTGGAACGCGCTCTTGGTCAATTCATGATCGATCTGCACACCAGCGAACACGGCTATACTGAGATTTCCACGCCGCTGCTGGTCAATGACGCGGCCTTGTTCGGCACCGCCCAATTGCCGAAATTCACCGAAGATTTGTTCAAAACCACCGATGGCCGCTGGTTGATCCCGACCGCCGAAGTGCCGCTCACCAACCTCGTCAGGGACGAGATTATCGATGTGGCGAGGCTGCCGCTGCGCGTCACCGCGCTGACCCCATCCTTCCGCTCGGAAGCGGGATCTGCCGGGCGCGACACGCGGGGTATGCTGCGCCAACATCAATTTTGGAAGGTCGAGCTGGTCTCCATCACCGCCCCGCAAGACAGCGCCGCCGAACATGAACGCATGACCCGCTGCGCCGAAACCGTGCTGGAACGCTTGGATCTGCCCTATCGGCGCATGTTGCTCTGCGCCGGTGATACGGGTTTCGCCGCCGCGAAAACCTATGATCTCGAAGTCTGGCTGCCCGGCCAAGGCACGTTCCGGGAGATCTCCTCCTGCTCGAATTGCCACGCCTTCCAGGCCCGCCGCATGAATGCCCGCTACCGCCCGGCGCAAACCGGCGCCAAACCAGAAAAACCGGCCTTCGTTCACACGCTGAATGGCTCGGGCGTCGCCGTTGGTCGGGCACTGATTGCCGTGCTGGAGAATTATCAAAACCAGGATGGCACCATCACCATTCCCGAAGTGCTCAGGCCCGCGATGGGCGGACGCAGCCTGATCGGCAAGCCAGCTTAGATCAATCTTGGTTTAGATCGAATCAACAGATTCGAGCTAAGCCGATGAAACTGATCGACAAACAAAGGCTGGAGCGTGATTGATGATCAGCAATCACGCTCCAGACCCATTCACATCTGGGCGCGCAAGGCACTGAACGTCGAGACCCTGGTGCCGGTGCGCGCCGCGATTTGGTTCAGGATCGCCTGATAGCGGGCGGGCGGCGCGATACCGAGCCGGGCGCGCACCCTATCGATATCCTCCGCCAACAACGCCTCCAAATCCTCGCCCGGCAACCAGGCGGCCTGGGCCCCGTGCGCGGCGGCTTCGCGCACCGCCTCCGCAACACCAGGTATTTTCAGTTTCGATTGACGCAGCAACTGTCCAATGCGCAGCCGACCCAGAAACGCAATGACCGCAAAACTGCGGATTTTTTGCTGCGGATAGGAAAACGCCAACACGCACACCTCGCCCAGCTCATCGCGGCCATAGCCAGCCAAGACATGATATAAATCATGCATGTCGCGCATGCGCATCGCGAAAAGCCTCGCCCCTTCCTCACGATTGGCCAACGAGGCAATCGCCTCGCTCGAAATTTCGGCAAGCCCCTCGGCAGTCAGGTTTTCCTCCGCCATGAACGCCAAATAGCATCGCCCAACGCTATTGTCCGGCAGCGTGGCCAAAGCGGCCCGATCCGCCAGTGTATGGATCAGATGCCGGCGCTCCGCGATGATCTGCGCCCCCACTGGCGAGTCCCGAAACCGCTGGTACGGCTTAACCCCCGAGCGCCCGCGCAACGCGTCGGTCAGGCGGAAAACCTGCGTGGTATCCTGAGGATCGCGCAACAAGCGCATAATCGCGATGGCTGCATCAAGCGGGCGCACCCGCGGCGGCTTATAGGGGCAGAATTTTGTCACCTGGGACATTGCTCGCCATTCCTCGCAAAAGGCGCACCGGATCGGTCCCACCCTTTCATGCAGATTGCAGCACGAAATGCCAACTGTTTTCTAAATTGTCAATATAAATCAGGCCAGCCGCCCGCCGCATCGCGGTAAAACGACCCGCCAAACCGGGTCCGAGAGTTGCCCCGACACGGATTCACCGTTATGCCGACGCCCGTGCCATCAGGCGCGCCCGGAGGATCGACAGTGCCCACTCAGCCACCCTTGAACGTCCCAACACCGCGTCGCAGCGCATCGGCGCGTCGCCTCGCGATATTGGCTTCATCCGCCCTTACGCTGCTTTTATCGAGCTGCGGCCTGCAGCAAAACCTGTTCGGCGGCAGCACCAAAGGCCTGGGTGAGCCTGCGCCGCAACGCGGTGTGGTCGGGTTTGCCGTCACGCCGGTCCCCGAAGCCACCTTGGCCGCGCAGCAAATCCTCAATCAAGGCGGTAACGCCGCCGATGCCGCCACGGCTGCCGGCTTTGCGCTCGCCGTCACCCTGCCGTCGCGCGCGGGGCTGGGCAGCGGTGGCGCCTGCCTGATTCGCATGAAAGTCCATAAAGGCCCCGTCACCACAACGGCGCTGATGTTCCTGCCCGAACCCGGCACCGGCGGCGGCTCACGCCCCGCCGCCGTGCCGATGCTCGCGCGTGGACTGGTCGCGATGCAAGCGCGCTATGGTCGTCTATCGCTCGCGGCGGATCTGGCACCGGCTGAAACCATGGCCGGTGGCGGGGTGCCGGTTTCGCGGGCGTTGGCCGCTGATTTATCCGTGGTCGGTAACGCATTCCTTGCTGATCCCGCCGCCCGTGTCATTTTTGCCGGGCCAGACGGGCGCATTCTGCGCGAAGGCGAGACCCTGCAACAACCTGACCTCGCAAACATTCTCAATCACCTGCAGGCCAATGGCGTGCTTGATTTCTATCAAGGCCGCCTTGCCGCACGCATCACCCGCGCGGCGGATCAAGCGGGTGGCGGCCTCACCGCTGTTAATTTCCAAGATGCCAAACCGTTTTACGCGGCGCCGATCATGCTGCACCGCTTTGGCGCCCAGATTGCGCTGCTGCCACGCCCTGCGTCCGGTGGTGTCGGTGCTGCCGCCGGCATCGAGGCGCTCGCGCAAGACCCGCAAAACCTTCCCATGGCCGCAACCCAAGCGCTCGATAGCGCCATGGCCACACGCGACGGCAGCGTTCCTGCCGCGGGCACGGCCTTGCCCGCCTCAGCGGGATTCGCGGTGCTCGATGATCAGGGCGGTGCGGTCGGCTGTGTCACCAGCATGGATAATCTATTCGGCACGGGTCGCGTCGCACCGGGCACCGGCATTGTGCTCGCCGCATCACCAGCACGGATCAAGCCGCCCTTGCTTGCCGCCGGTCTCGCCAGCCAAGGTGCGAAATTTCGCGCCATTGCCGTGGGTTCAGGCCAGCAAGGCGCGCCGATGGCAGTGGCTGACGGCCTTTATAATGCCCTGCATGCGCGCATCGCCATGCCCAAAACGGTGCCCAGCCCTGGTCGCGTGAGTGTAATTGCTTGCGCGGGTGGTTTGCCCGGCGCACCGAAAAGCTGCACCGCCGCCGCTGATCCGCGCAGCTTCGGCCTCGCCGTGGGCAACCGTTAGCGCGCCGATCATGCTGAAAATCGGTGCGGCACAGGCGGTTCCGCCTTTTCGGGTCATGGATGTAATCACCGCCGCCAACGCCCTCAGCGCGCGGCTTGGTCCCTCCGACCCCGCCATCATCCGCATGGAAGTCGGCCAACCGGCACGCGGCGCGCCGGCCCACGCGCTGAGCGTTGCGCATCATGCCATGGGACAACACGCGCTCGGCTATACCGAGGCGCTGGGCCTGCCCGAATTGCGCGCGCGCATCGCCACCCATTATGGCGAATGGTATGGCCTTGATGTTCCATCCAGCCGCATCGCGGTGGTGGCCGGCGCATCAGCCGGGTTTCCGCTCGGCTTTCTCGCCGCCTTCGAGCCAGGCGATCGCATCGCCCTCGCCACACCCTGTTACCCACCTTATTTGAACATCATGACCGCGCTCGGCCTGCACCCCGTCCGGCTGCCGAGCGATGCGTCAACTGGCTTTCAACCCACCATCGCCATGCTCGAGGCGCTCGATCCAGCGCCCGATGGGCTGCTCATCGCCTCGCCCGCCAATCCCACCGGCTCGATGCTCAGTGCCGATGATCTCGCCGCTTTGGCGCGCTACTGCCACGCCAAAGGCATCCGCCTGATCAGCGATGAGATTTATCATGGTCTGACCTACGGCAAACCTATCGCGACCGCGGCGGCTTACAGCCCCTCAGCCATCGTGATCAATTCTTTCTCGAAATATTTCTCAATGACCGGCTGGCGCGTTGGCTGGATGCTTTTGCCCGATGATTTAATCCGCCCGGTCGAACGGCTGGCGCAAAACATGTTCATTTGCGCGCCGCATGTTTCCCAAGTCGCGGCCCTCGCCGCGTTCGATTGCCACCCCGAACTGCAAGCGCGGCGTGATCGCTATGCGCAATCGCGCAACATCCTGCTCGCCACCTTGCCGCAAGCCGGGCTCGGCGCCATCGCCCCGCCCGACGGGGCATTCTATCTCTACGCCGATATCAGCGCCGCCGGTCAGGACAGCACCGAATTCTGCCGCGCGCTGCTCGCCGATTGGCATATTGCCGCAACGCCCGGCCATGATTTCGACAGCGAACGCGGCGGCCACTTCATCCGCCTGTCCTATTGCGCTGACCCTGCGGATATCGAAATCGCCGCGCAACGGTTCATCGCCCGCGCCGCACAATCCTAGAGCGTGATTGATTATCATCAATATCGATCTAACTGCGAAACGCCATACTCTGCCCAACCGGCGCACCTAAAACCGCCCCATCGCGCATCACCACCGCACCGCGCACAATGGTCATCATCGGCCAGCCCGTCACTGACTCGCCCATGAACGGCGACCATCCGCACGGGCTGACCAGCCATTCCGGCTCAATCCGGCGCTGTGCCCGCAAATCCACCAAGGTAAAATCTGCATCATACCCCGCCGCGATCCGCCCCTTGCCCACGGCGCCATAAATCCGGGCCGGCCCCGCCGCCATCAATTCAACCAAGCGGGGCAGCGATAATCGGCCCTGATGCACCTGCTGCAGCATCACCGGCACCAGGGTTTGCACCCCGGTCAATCCGGCGGCGGTCTCTGGCCAGGGCCGCTCCTTTGCGCTGCGCGGATGCGGAGCATGATCAGAGCCAATCGTATCAACCAGCCCATCCGCCACCGCCCGCCACGCCGCCTCGACATGGCGGCGATCACGGATCGGCGGATTCATCACCGCATAAGCACCCAGCCGATCATAGGCGTCGGGCGCCATCTGGGTCAGGTGATTGACCAGCACCTCGACGCTCGCGACGTCCCGATAATCGGCGAGGAACGAAAACTCCTCCTCGGTCGAGACATGCAATATATGGGCAGGCCGTCCGGTCTTGCGCGCCAGCGCCATGATCCGCCTCGTGCCAAGCGCTGCACATTCCGGATCGCGCCATAGCGCATGATTGGCAAAGCCATCCCCGAGCGCAAAAAGCTGGCGCCGCGCCTGCAGCCGATATTCATCCTCCGAATGAAATGCAATCCGCCGCCGCCCCGCCCGCATCACCGCCTCGATCGAGGCATCATCCTCCACCAACAACGTGCCGGTCGATGAGCCGGCAAAAACCTTGATCGCGCAAATCCCTGGCTCTGCCTCCAAGGAAGCGAGCTGACCGATATTCTGCTTGGTCGCGCCGACATAAAGCCCGACATCGCACCAAGCGCGCCCGGCAATCGAGGCGCGCTTGGTCGCGAGTGCCGCTTCGTCAATGCCGGGCCTGCCAGTATTTGGCATATCGAACACAGCGGTGACGCCGCCCAGCACTGCACCGCGCGTGCCGGTCTCTAGCGTTTCCACCGTGGATAATTCACCCGAACCCGAATCCCGAAAATGCACGTGCGGATCAATCAAGCCCGGCAATATATGCAGCCCGCTGGCATTGAGGCGCTGCGCCGCCTCACCCTGCGCGGCCAGCGTTACGATCCGGCCCGCCCGCACCCCAATGCGTGCCTCAACCAACCCCCAGGGCAGGACCGCCACACCATTCTCGATGATCAAATCAAATTGCTCAACCATGACTCACCCCGCTAAAACCTCAAACACATCACCATCGACTGCACCGCCCAGCCCGTGCCGGTGATGCCACAGTGCCAGAAACAACAGCCGCCAACATGCCATCCCAGCTCGCCGATCATGCGCCCCGCCAAATAAACGCCGCACCGCATCCGGCTCGGCCAATTCGGTGATGATCGGCGCACGCGCCACCAAAGCGCCGAGCCGCTCGCCCTGACCGGCAATCCACGCCGCCACCGGCACGTCAAATCCTTGCTTGCGGGCAAAGGGGCGCGCCGCCGGTAAATAATGCGCAAGCCAGCGCCGCAGCAAATATTTGCCAAATCCGTTTTGCACCCGCAGCCGATCCGGCAGGGAGAACGCAAATCGCGCCACCTCTTTGTCCACAAAGGGCGTGCGCCCTTCAACCCCATGCGCCATCAGGCATCGGTCCAATTTCAACAGCAAATCATTCGGCAGCCATTCCGCAATATCCGCCCGCTGCGCGCGCGCCAACCGCGATCCTGGCAAGCCCTCAGCGCTCGCCGCAATCCCGGCGCGCCATTCTCTGCCGGTTACACGCAAAACGCCAAGCTGATCGAACGGGCCTTTAGCGCGCATCGGTCGGCCAAACGGCCAAGGCCGCATGGCGGCACGATACCGCCCGTACCCGGCAAACATTTCATCGCCGCCCTCACCTGAGAGCACGACTTTCACCGACCCCGCCGCGTGGCGCGCCAGAAACCAGGTCGGGATAATCGCATAATCCGCGACCGGATCATCCATCGCCGCAACGATTTGCGGCAAATGCCGCCACACCATCGCTTCACTGATCTCAATGCGCTCATGGCGCGCCCCCACCGCACGCGCCGTCATGGCCGCCGCGTCGCGCTCATCCGCGACCGATGCGGAATCAAACCCGGCGGTAAAAGCCAGCACCTTCGCGGTATTCAGCCGCGCCATCAACGCCAAAATCGTGGCACTATCGATGCCCCCGGAGAGAAACATACCATAAGGAACATCGCTGCGCTGATGCATCTCGACACTGTCTTGCAAGACCCGATCCAGCATCGCGAGCGCCGCATCCTCGCCCGACGGCGCGTCCCCAGCGATAATCGCCGGATGCGCGGCCCGCGCCACGATCTGCCCGTCACGCAGCGTCAGCACATCGCCCGGGCGCACCCGGTCAATCCCGGCAAACACCGTCTCGGTGCCGGTGGTAAATTGCACCTGTAACAGCTCCACCAGCCTGTCCGGGCGCAGCGTCGCTGGCGCCAACCCCGCACCGATCAGCGCTTGCGGTTCGGACGCAAAGCCGACGCCCTGATCGCTCATCGCGGTGTAAAGCGGCTTGATCCCGAATGGATCGCGCGCCAGCAAAACATCGCCCGCGACCGCCCGATCAAGTGCGAGCGCATACATGCCACGCAACGGGGCGATCAGGTCGGGCTGGTCTCGCGCCAAATAGAGCGGTGGCTCACAATCGCTGCCACTGATCCAGGCGATATTGGGCATCGCCGCGCGCAATTCGCGATGATTGTAAATCTCGCCATTGCCAATCAGCACCGAATCCGCACCAAATAATGGCTGATCGCCGGTTGCCAGATCGATAATCGCGAGCCGGGTTTGCACCAAGGCCGCCCGCGCACTGATATGCGCCCCGCTGCCATCCGGCCCCCGATGCGCCAAGCCACGCGCTAAAGCCGCCATGATTTCTGGGGTGATCCGCCCGCCTGGCTTGAACGCCATGCCCGCAATGCCGCACATCAGCGCACCAGCCCGCTCAGCGCATCCTGCCAAACGCGCAGCACCGCATCGCGCTCAAACTCAGCCTCGAACCGGGCGCGCCCCGCCGCCGCCAGCGCAGCGCCCCCCTGCCGATCATCCAGCACCGCCCGGATCGCCCCGGCCAATGCGTGCGGATCATCGATCGGCACCAAAAGACCATCCTGCCCGTCCTCGATCAGCTCGGACGGACCTTCCGCCGCTGCCGCCACCACCGGTGTTGCCGCCGAAAACGCCTCCAGCACCATATTGCCCAGCGGCTCGTGGCGCGACGAGGATACAAATACATCCGCCGCCTTCAGCAAGGCTCCGGCATCGCCGCGCCAGCCGGGCAGATGCACGCGATCCCGCACACCACACTCAGCTACCAACCGCTCCAGCGCCGCCCGCTCCGGCCCCGCACCGGCGATCACCGCATGCGCCGCGGGCACCTGCGCCATCGCACGGATCAACACATCAAAACCCTTTACATTGTGCAGCCGCCCGAGCGCCAAAACCAACGGCACCGCATCCGGCACGCCCAATGGCGCACGCGACGCGGCTTGCGTCGCTGCGAAATCATCGACGAAATTGGGCCAATAATGCACTTGAGCGGCGGGCCAGCCTTGATCCGCAATCCACCGAACGATCCCTCTGGTATTACCCACCAAATGATCGCAACGACGAAAATATTTCAAATCATAATAGCCACCGAGCCGCCCTACCAAGGTCCAATCACCTTGCGGCGCATGCATCGCCGCCCGGCTCATCCAGGCAATCGCAATCTCGGCGCGAAAATCGCGCAACGCGGCAGCGATCACGGGCTTTGAGCGAAGATCCAGCACGCCGCCATACCGGGTCGTCACCGGTGCGAGTCCCAGCGCTGTCAATCGCGCGACGCGCTCAGGCTCGCCGCGAATCACCGGCAATACATCATTGCCCGACTGCGCTAATGCCAGCGTCATCCGCTCGTAAAATAATTCGGCACCACCCTGCGCGGCACCGGCCATGAGCTGCGCGATTCTCATGCGGGCGTCAGCACGCCGAGCAAATTCCACGCCGCCCGCGCCACGTCCTCCACCTGCAACCCCTCCATCGCCGCCTCACCCTCCGGACCCGGTGCGGCTACATACGCTGCATGCAGCCCCGCCGGTGCATATTCCGACGCACGCGAGCGCCCGAATAGCCCCAGCGTCGGCGTGCCTGCGGCCGCTGATAAATGCATCAGCCCAGAATCATTACCCACAAACAGCGAACAGCGGGCCAAGCAGGCGGCGGCCTCGGCCACGCTCAACGCCCCGACCAAATCAATCGCCCCCGGCAACCCGGCGAGCACCGGCGCAGCCCGCGCCCGCTCAGCATCGCCAGGGCCACCAAATATCGCGATGCGCGGCAACGCCAAATGCTGCGCCAGCGCCACAAATCGGTCAGCCGGCCAAATTTTTCCATCCCAATTCGCCGTCGGCCCTAGCCCCAACAGCGCAGGCCCCTCCAGCAAAGCAGCCGCCCGCGCCCGATCTTGCGGTGCGGTCCACACCACCGGCAAAGGCGGTGGCGATAAGCGTAATGCATCGCCGATTTGCTGGTAACGCCGTCCCGGACGCCGCCCACCCCGCACAATCAGGCGGCGTCGTGTCGGCAGCGCATAGGCCAGGGCTGAGCCGCGAAAATCCACCACCAAATCCCAACGCTGCACCACCAGCCGCGACCATAGCGACAACCAATGCCGATCGAAGCTTTGTTTCTCAAAAATAATCAACCGCTCCAAACCGGGCAGCCGGGCAAACACCCCTGCCGCCGCTGCGCCACACGCCACCGTCAATTTCGCACCCGGATGCGTGGCACGAATATGCTCAATCGCGCCCGACGCTATGACCGCATCGCCCAGCCGAGACGAGGTAATGAATAAGATCGCCATCAACCCGGCTTAGCACGCCTTGCCGTCGTCAAGCCAAGGGGCCACATCTCGGCCATGAGCCATATCGCCACCCTGCCCGATCGCGGCGTCATCACGGTCAATGGTCCCGATCGTATCAGTTTTCTCCAAGGGCTGGTGTCCAACGACGTCAGCCGTAGCGCGCCGGATCAAGCCGTCTGGTCGGCCCTGCTCACCCCGCAAGGCCGCTATCTCGCGGAGTTCTTTATCCTCACCGATGGCGCAACCCTCCTGCTTGATGCACCAAGCAGCGCGATCCCCGATTTAATCAAGCGCCTGTCACGGTTTCGTCTGCGCAGCCAGGTCGAGATCGCGGATCGCTCCTGCGCGTTCACAATCCATGCCGCCTGGGGCGATGATTTTACACCACCCACCAGCAGCATCGCCGCCCGCGATCCGCGCCTGCCGCAAGCTGGCTGGCGGATTTTGGCACCAACGCCATTGCCGGACGCGCAAGAGCCCCAGGCATACCTCGCCCACCGGCTTGCTCTGGGTCTCCCCGATCATGCCGATCTGGAGCCGGAAAAAACATTACTCATGGAAGCCGGATTCGGCGAGCTCAACGGCATCGATTGGGAAAAAGGCTGTTATATGGGCCAGGAATTGACCGCCCGCACGCGCTATCGCGGCTTGGTCAAGCGCCGCCTGATCCCGGTCAATGGCGCGCAAACACTGCCCACGACCGGCCCGATCACTGCGGCGGACCGCGAGGTTGGCGAAATTCGCACGGCCCTTGGTCAGCGCGCCCTCGCGATGCTGCGGCTCGATGCGCTGGATCAACCCTTGCTCGCGGGCGTGATTGCCCTCAAACCCGACATACCAAGCTGGATGCAACTGCCCGCCGCCCCTTGATCTGCCCAACCATAACGGAGCGCCCGATGATTATTGTCCACCACCTCGAAGCCTCGCGCTCGCAACGGATTCTCTGGCTCCTGGAGGAGCTGGGTCTAGACTATGAGGTCAAGCTCTATAAGCGCGATCCGAAGACGATGCTCGCACCGCCAAGCTTGCGGGCGATCCATCCGCTCGGCAAATCCCCGGTGATCACCGATGGCGATCTGACCATCGCCGAAACCGGCGCGATCATCGAGTATCTTATTGATAAATACGGCGCCAACCGCCTGATCCCGCCAGCCGGCAGCGATGAGCGGCGCCTCTATACCTATTGGCTGCATTACGCCGAAGGCTCAGCCATGCCCTTTCTGGTGATGAAGCTGATTTTCACCGAAATGCCCAACCAAGGCCCCCGCCTTGCAGCCCCCTTACTCCGCATGATCGGCAAACAGGTCGGCGATAAATTCCTCGACCCCAACATCGCGACCAGTATTCGCTTTTGGGAGGATAGCCTCGCCAATTCGACCTGGTTTGCCGGCAATGAATTGACCGGCGCCGATATCATGATGAGCTTCCCGATCGAAGCCGCTCGCTCGCGCGGCCTGCTCCACGGCAGCTTTCCGCGCCTGAACGCTTTCCTCGCCGCCGCCCACGCCCGCCCGGCCTATCAGCGCGCGCTGGCCAAAGGCGGACCCTACCCTTACGCCTGACGGGTCGCTGACCGCACTGACCCAAGCCCTACCGATAACGCGGCGCCGCCCACAATCAACAAAGCGGCGCCGATAATCGGCAGCGTCAATGCGGCGCGACCGGCGAAGATCAGCAAGCCGGTTGAGAGCAGCGGCGCGGTATAGGATAATGTCCCCAGCAGCGCCAAATCGCCGCGCTTGGTGGCAAAATCCCAGAAGAAGAAGGCAAGCCCGACCGGCCCCAACCCCAGCGCGATCATGGCCAAAAACTGGCCCTCACGCGGCAGCACCGTCGGCTCAGCGGCGGTGTGGACCAACAACGCGGCCAGCGATACGGCGCCGCAAACACCGGCGATCAATTCGCTGGGCACCTCGCTAATCCACCGATTCGCAACAGAATAACCCGCCCACACGAAAGCGGCGGCCAGCGCACAGCCATAGCCCAACGCCGTGCCATGACCGCCCCAGCCGCTGCCCAACAAAATCAACATGGTCCCCGCCAATCCCATCGCCGCGCCCAGCATATGCCGCCAACGCAACGAACCGTCTGGCAAGGCGGCTGAAAACAACACAATCAACAGCGGCCACAAATAATTCAACAGGCTCGCTTGTGCCGGCGGCGCATAATCCAGCGCGGTAAAATAGAGTGCATGATAACAAAAAATCCCGCCAAACCCGATGGCCCAAGCCCGCCAGCCTTGCCGCAGCCGGGCGAGACGCCCGCGTGCGATCACCACGGTCAAACCGGCGCAAAACGCCACAAAAAAACTGATCGCCAGCGTCTCGAACGGAGGAATCCCGCGTGTCACCACCGCGAGCAGAGCAAGGCTCGACCATAACAAAATGGCCAGCCCGCCAATCGCCGTCGCCCGGCGCCGAGGCTGCATCGCCATCACCGCGCCTTGATGGCAGGCCGTACCCTGTTGCTCACCGAGGCCTCAGCCGCAAAGTTCTGCCTTGGCTTGCCGATATTCAGCAATCAACCGCTCGATCCGCACGCGCGCCGGCACCACCGCATCAATCGCGCCAATCCCCTGCCCCGAGCCCCAAATATCCTTCCAGGCCTTGGCTTTCGCCCCTTCATGGAAATTCATCGCTGATGCATCGCTCTCGGGCAAATGATCCGGATCAAGCCCCGCCGCGACCACGCTTGGCTTGAGGTAATTGCCATGTACGCCGGTAAATAAGTTGGTGTAAACAATATCATCCGCGCCATTATCCACGATGGCCTGCTTATAGGCTTCCGAGGCATTCGCTTCTTCGGTCGCGATAAAGGCCGAGCCGATATAGCCGAAATCCGCCCCCATCGCCTGCGCCGCCAGCACCGCCCGCCCGGTCGCGATGGCACCGGACAAGGCCAACGGCCCGTGGAACCAGGTTCGAATTTCCTGGATCAACGCAAATGGCGAAATAACCCCGGCATGGCCCCCAGCACCGGCGGCCACCGCAATCAACCCATCAGCCCCTTTCTCAACCGCCTTATGGGCAAATTTGTTATTAATAATGTCATGCAGCACCACGCCGCCATAAGAATGCACGGCGGCATTCACGTCCTCACGCGCGCCGAGCGAGGTAATCACCACTGGCGCCTTATATTTCACGCACATCGCCAAATCATGCTCAAGCCGCGCGTTCGAACGATGCACAATCTGATTGACGGCATAAGGTGCGGCTTTCCGATCAGGATGCGCCTGATCCCAAGCCGCCAAGGCCTCGGTGATCTCGGCCAGCCACTCATCGAGCTTGGCATCAGGCCGCGCATTCAGCGATGGAAACGAGCCCACAATCCCGCTGGTGCATTGGGCAATCACCAGCTTGGGGTTGGACACAATGAACAACGGCGAGCCGATCACCGGAATCGCCAAATTATCGCGTAATATTGCTGGAACGGTCATACCTCTTTGTGGAATGACCGCCCGATTACGTCAAGGAACCATCCGGCCCCAATCGGTCGCGCTATGAGCTACCAATCAGCACGCCCATCACAAACACAATGGCACCGCCCAGCGCGACCTGCATCGCCGCACGCATTGGCGGCGTATCCATATATTTGGCCCTAATCCACGAAATAACCCCCAATTCCAGCACCACCACCGCAAAGGCGATCGACATGGCCGTCCAGAAATTCGGGATCAGGAACGGCAATGTATGGCCAAGCCCCCCCAAGGTGGTCATGCCGCCAGTAATCACACCACGCACAATCGGCGAACCACGCCCGGTCAAGCTGCCATCATCGGATAAAGCTTCGGCAAACGCCATCGAAATACCCGCGCCCAATGACGCGGCAATCCCAACAATGAAGGCATCCCAAGGTTTGCCAGTGGCAAAAGCCGAGGCAAACACTGGTGCCAGCGTTGAAACCGACCCATCCATCAACCCGGCCAGACCCGGCTGAATATAGCGCAGCACAAAATTCCGCCGGGCCGCATCATCCTCTTCCGAGCGCACCGATTGCGGTAAATTCTCTTCGGTCAATTGGTCGGCCACCCGCTCATGCCCCTGCTCGGCCTGAGCCAGATCGCCCAATAATTTCCGCACCGCAACATCCGATGTGCGGCTAGCCGCCAACCGATAGAAATTGGCCGTCTCGGCCTCCATGCTCTCGGCCAACTTACGCACATCTTGAATGCTGGGGCGGGGCATCTGCCACACCGCCTTGCGGCTCAAAAAGCCGCGCACATCCTGGCGCCGGATCAGTGGAATATGGTTACCGAATTTTTCTTGATATAAATCGATCAGGCGGCGGCGGTGCTCGCTTTCCTCCTCCGCCATATCGACAAACACTTTCGCCGAGGCTGGGTAATCGACATGCAGCCGCTCGGCAATATCAGCATAAATACGACCATCCTCCTCTTCAGAGCCGATCGCCAACGCCAAGATCTCTTGTTCAGACAGTTCAGAAAAGTTTCGCATGCCCATCAGAGTGGTGGTGCGCCGCGAAACGGTCAAGCCCTAACTTATTGACATTTATTCGCAATTCACTCCCAAAATCGCAAAATGGCAGACCCAGCAGACGATAAAAACACAGACGACCGATCGCTAACCTATTGCACTCGCTGCCGATCCCTGCATGATCACTCGCATGAGTGCCACCACCGCCCGTCCCGCTACGCCCGAGCCAGAACCTAAGCTGCTGGCCGACCCGACTTTGTGCTCCTGCAATTCGGGATTGCGCCGCACGCGATGCTGCGGCCTGAGTGCCGCTGGTTTGCCTGATCCTGCCAATCATTCGCTGCTCGATGCGACGGTTGAACTCGCCAAAACCGCGCGCACCGGCGGGCGCAACCGTGAGGCCGAGCGCTATTTGCTGCAGGTGCTCGATTTGGCGCCGCTACACCGTGAAGCCTTGCGCGTGCTCTATGAATTGCGTCGCGCGGAAAACCGCCTGCAAGCCGCCGAGGCCCTGATTAAGCGCATTTGCAGTATCGACCCGCCCGTGGCGGTCATTCTGCTGCAATACGCCCAACTGCTGATCGGGCTTGGCCGCCATGCCGATGCCGAAGCCCCGGCCCGCGCCGCGCTCAAATTGGCCCCGCGTGAGGCATCTGCACATCACATGATCGGCATGATTTTCACCGAAACCAATCGCGTTCTCGCGGGCGAGCGCCATTACCGCCTTGCGCTCAGCTTCAGCGAACCGAACGACGCAGCGATCATCGGCAATCTGGCCTGGAACTTGAAATTGCAGGGGCGGCTCGACGAGTCGGCGGCTTTGTATCAATCGGCCATGGCGCAGCGGGCCGAAAACCCGCGCACCCTCTCTGGTCTGGCGCAGGTCGAGGCCGGGCGTGGTAATTTCGACCGGGCCGAGGCCCTGATTGGCCAGGCGAAACAAGCTGCACCCAATGATCGGATGATCGGCCTGCTCGACGCGCTGGCCCGGCTGCACCGCAACGACCCCGCCGGCTGCATCGAACGGATCGATGCCACTGCCGCCGCCATCGCGCCGCAAAGCTTGGTCGCCACCGAACTAGCGGCCAAAGGCCAAGCGCTTGAGCGGCTTGGCGATATCGAGGCTGCTTTCAGCGCCTACCAGCAAGCCCGTAGCTTCCAGCGTGAGCGCGCCGGTCGGCGGTTCGACCCGGCACCACTCGATCAGCGCCTTGCCGCCCTGAAACAAACCTTTCTCTCCGATCGGCTCGGCGCTTTGCCGCGCGCGCCGATCCAACCAGGCGCGCCGATGCCAATTCTCCTGCTCGGCACCGCACGCTCAGGCACCTCGTTGCTGGAATCAATGCTCGCCCAAATCCCAGGCATCGACCCCGCCGATGATCGCGGCCCGCTGCCGGATCTATCGCGCCTGCTGCCCAAAATGATCGCCGGACTCGGTGGCCCGGCCAGCGAATTTCCCGATGCGCTGATCGATACCATCGCCGGTGACGCGCGCGATGTCATCCCGATGCTCGGCGCACGGTATCTGCGCAGCATGCAAATCAGCGGCATCGCCAATGCCGAAACCCGCTTCATCACCGATCGCAGTGCCGACCTGCCCTGGACACTCGGCCTCGCCGCCATGCTGTTCCCCACCGCCCCGGTGATTCAGGTCTTGCGCCACCCGCTCGATGTCGGCCTGTCTTGCTTCGCACAGGACCGATTATACGCGGGCAATGCCGGCGTGACACTGGAAAGTGCGGCCAAATTTTATGACACCACAATGTCCGCGATCAGCCATATTCGCGGCCAAATGACCCTGCGCTATCTGCCGGTTCGCTACGAGGATTTGATCACCGCCCCGGTCGCCACCTTCGCGCGGGTGCTTGATTTTATTGGCATTCAGGTCGATGCCGCCGCCGCCCTGACCGCACCGGCCCGCAAAGTGCCGCGCACCCCCGCCTATGCGGTCACCCGGGAAAAACTGCATCGCCGCAGCCTGAACCGCCATCAAAATTTTGGCGCCCGGCTCGACCCGATGCGCCCCATCCTCAGCCCCTGGATTGAGGCTCTCGGTTACACTCCCAGCACCCAGCAGGCCGCATGAACGACATGCCACCCCCCCAAGCCGACGCCGCACCGGCCAACGCGCCACCTGCCAGCGTTCCGGCGTCGGCAGCACCTGATGCTGCGCCAGCGCAAGCGCCATCGGGACCGGCCAGCGCTGGTGCGCCACCACCGCCCATTGCCGGCGGGATCAAAGTGACGCTCGGTGAAGTGCTCAATGAAATCAGCGCCTATGAGCGTGACGGCAAGCTTGATCTGGCCGAAGACCTCGCCGAACGTGTGTTGCGCGCCGCCCCCAACCACGCTCATGTGCTGCATCTCTCCGGCATCGTCGCCTATCGGCGCGGCAAAATCGATCTGGCCATCGAACGGATGGAACGCTCGATGGAACTTTCCCCTGAAGTGCCGGTCTATCCGCGCAATATGTGCGAAATCTATCGCGGCGCGGGCCGGCTGGATGACGCACTGCGCGTCGCCCACCGCGCCATCGAACTGGCACCCGAGGATAGCCGCGCCCATTTCAATCACGCGCTGATCCGCTACGAACGGCTCGAACTCAATGACGCACTCGCCGCCGCAGATCGCGCGATTGAGCTTGATGCCAATTTCCCCGAAGCCCATTTCGAGCGCGCCGAAATCTTGCTCCTCGCAGGCAAATTAACCCCCGGCTGGGAGAGCTATGAATGGCGCTTCAAGCTCAAACAAGCCGAAGGGATGCTGCCAAAGACCGACAAACCACAATGGGATGGCGGGCCATTGCCCGAAGGCCGACTCCTGATCGTTGCCGATCAGGGCTTTGGCGATTGCATCCAATTTGGCCGCTACATCCCCTGGCTCGCCGAACGCGCGCCCAAACCCGTGCTCGCCTGCAGCGGCGATCTGGTGCCGATCCTTAAACAAATTAACGGCATTGGTCGCATCGTCACACGCTGGGAAGCCACCGGCGATTTTGATGCCTATATCCCGCTGTCCGGCCTGCCCCGGCTAGCTGGCACCACTATCGATACGATACCCGCAACCATCCCCTACCTCCACCCTGACCCCGCCAAAATCGCCGCGTGGCGGCAACAGCTCGACGCACTCACCCCGCGCCATAAAAAGCGCATCGGCCTCGTTTGGGCAGGGCGGCCAACCCATAAAAACGACCGGAAACGCACGGTCAAACTGCGCCAATTCGCCCCGCTATTCGCCCGGCCCGATATTGCGATTGTCACCGTGCAAAAAGGCGACCGGATCGATGAGGTCGGCCAGTATTTCGGCCCCGCCCCGTTGGTCAATCTTGGCCCCACCATCCAAGATTTCACCGATACGCTGGCGATCATGCAAAACCTCGATCGGCTGGTCACCATCGATACCTCGGTCGCCCACCTCGCCGGCGCGAGTGGCGTGGCCACCTCGCTGATCCTGCCTTTTGCGCCCGATTGGCGCTGGCTGCATGGGCGTGATGACACGCCGTGGTATCCATCGATCAAATTATATCGCCAACAGCGCCCCTATGACTGGTCTGGCGTGGTCGAGCGACTCGCTGCCGAGATTTGATCAAGTCAAAACGTCGAATTATGACAATTTAATGACAGTAAAACGGATCAAATATCAGTTATAATTGCCTTTTTACCATGATCGCCGCCAATTCACCCGGCCCGATCGGTTGCATGACCCGGCACGTTTGTCTATCCGCCACGCGAGTTCGAGAGGGATCATGCGTAAAATCATCGCCGCCGTGCTGGCCGTCATTATCATTGTCGTCGCCGCCATGTTGCTGTGGCCCGCGGGTAGCGCCAACACGCTGATCGTTTATTCCGGCCTTGATTACGGCCCTGCGGTCGCCCGCGCCTTCACCGAAAAAACCGGCATCAAAGTTAAACTCATCCGCCTCTCCACCGGCGCATTGCTCGCGCGGATTAGCGCCCAGGGTCATCATCCGGACTGGACGCTCGCATGGTTTGATGGTGCCACCGCCGCCGTTTCCCTCGATCACGCAGGTCTGCTCGCCCATCATTTGCCCGAACCCGCTGATTTGACGCCGCTCGGTCAATCGATGGTCCCGGCCAATGGCGCGTATGTGCCCACCGGCTGCACCCTCGCCGGCGTATTCATCATGCCGCGCAACGCCAGTTTCGCCCCGCCCGTGAACTGGTCCGACCTCACCCAGCCGATTTATCACGGGCTGATCGGCATGAACGACCCCTCAATTTCCGGCCCCACCTACCCGGCCTTGGCCGGTATGCTGAAATCAGCCGGCGGTTGGCCGCAGGGAAAAGATTTCATCACCGCGCTCAAAGCTGATGGCCTGCATATTTACGCCAAGAACGATGCCACCCTGGCTGCTTTGCGCAGCGGCGCCATTCAAATCGCCATCGTGCAATCCTCCGCCGCCTTGCATTACGCCCAAACGATCGATCATTCGCTGACCGTGATCATCCCGCACCCCGCCTATGTGCTGCCGAATGTCATGGTCATGGCCCCCGGCCTGACGGCCAAACGCAGCACCGAGGCCAAGCTTTTCATTGCCTTCGCGAATAGCCAAGCCGCGCAAGCCATTCGCACCCACCAAAATGATGGCGACGCCTATTATTGGCCGATCATAACCGGAGCCGCACCGCGCGCTGGGATGCCGCCATTGGCCTCCCTTGATCTTGCGACACTCAATGCGCAACGCTGGGGCGCTGCCCAAAACAACATCACCGCCTGGTTCGCCAAACGGATCATTGGCTCTGGATCGTGATCGCCCGTGACCACCCTTGTCCGGCATCGACGCTCGATCACTGCACGTCTGGCACGCTCCGGCGGGCTGATCGCCCTCGTGCTGATCGTCGCTCTGTTCATCGTGCCGTTGCTGCGCCTGCTGGCGTTGCCGCTGCTCCAGCCAAGCATGCCCAGTGCCGGATGGCAGCCGGTTTGGGACTCATTATCACTCGCCATCCTCACCGCCCTGATCGCCGCCCCGCTCGGCGGCTTGATCGCCTGGTTCATCACTGACTATCGGGGGGTCGCCGCCACCCTCGCCAATGTTACGCTTTGGACCTTGTTCCTCGCCCCAAGCTATGTGTTGACCACGGGCTGGATCATTCTATTCAGCACACCACAGACCCGGCTAAGCCTGTTCGGTCGTGCCTTCTTTGGCCTGCCCGGCCTGATCATGCTGTTCGTGATCAAGGCGCTGCCGTTCGCCAGCTTTGTCGCGCGTTCCACAGTCGCGGGGGCGGGGGCGGGGTTACGCGAAGCCGCCCTCATTCATAATCTGCCGCCACTGCGCCGCCTGCTAATCATCGCCCGCCTGATCGCGCCCGCACTGGCCCTTGCTTTCGCAGTCGCGGTGATCGAGACCATGCAGGAATTCGGCATCCCCGCGACTCTTGGCACCGCCAGCAAAATTCCATTACTCACCTACGCGATCTATCAAAATCTTGCCGAAACCCCGACCGATTTTGCCGGCGCTGCCCTGCTCTGCTGGCGTCTGGTGCTGATCGCCGCTGTATTTGGCCTCGCCAGCTTGGCACTGCAACGGCGCGGCGCCAATCTGCGCAATGGCCGCAACCGCACGGTCCAGCGCCGCAGCCCCAGCCCGGCCCTGTCGCGCTTGGCGCTGAGCGGGATTATACTGCTGCTCACCCTCGGCATCGTCATCCCTTTTTGCTTTTTGCTCCTGCGTGGGTTCAGCCATGGCTGGCAACCCACCCCGCATCTCAACGCCATCCTGCGCTCGCTCGGCTTCGGGCTGATCGGCGCAACCCTGGCTACCGCCACCGGCGTCGCGCTGCTGCAAATTCGCGCGCAGCGGCACGGCCTGATCACCACCACCATCGATGCCGCTTTGCTCGCCAATATGGCGGTGCCCGGCCTGGTGCTCGGCGCGGGCTATATTCTCACCTTCAATAACAATATCCTGCCGCTCTACGGCACCACGACTCTGCTGATCATTGCCTATGCCGCCGGCACAATTCCGCTCGCCGCCCGCATGGTGCAGGGTGCCTTCGCCGATCTTGACCGCAATTTGGCCGCCGCCGCACGGATCCACGGCCTCTCAGCCAGCACCCGCGCCATCGACATCAATGCCACCCTGCTGGCCCAACCCTTGCTCTATGGCCTGCTGGTCGCCACCGGTGCCATTATGTTCGAATTGCCAATCTCGGAACTCCTATACCCGCCGGGGGCCACCCCGCTGGGTGTTGCCATCGTCGGGCTCGATCAAATGGGCGATCTAGCTGCCGCCGCACGGCTCGCGGTGCTGGGCATGGTGGCGATGATTGCACTCACTTGTGCGCTGCTGCTGATCGTGCGCCTGCTCACCACCCCGCGTGGTGCCGCACGCGCATGACCCAGTCACTCACCATCACCAATCTTGGGCGCGAGATCGCCCGCCGCCGGGTTCTGGATGCCATCACCCTGGATGTGCAGGAGGGCGAATGTTTGGTGTTGGCCGGCGAATCCGGCTCAGGCAAAACCAGCATACTGCGCCTTGTCGGCGGGCTTGACCGGGCTGATCACGGCACCATCGAAATCGGCACCACGCTGGTCGATGACGCGGATCGCGTTTTCATCCCGCCCGAACGGCGCGGCCTTGGCATGGTGTTCCAAGATTTCGCCCTGTGGCCGCATCTCTCGGTGCTGGAAAATGTAGCCCTCGCGGTGCCGCGTGGCACCAACGGCCCCGCGCGGGCGCGCAGCCTGCTTGAGCGCTTTGGTGTCGCCGATCATGCGGGCCGCTTGCCCGCCACCTTGTCGGGCGGTCAGCAGCAGCGCGTCGGCATCGCCCGCGCCCTCGCCGCCGCTCCGAAATTATTGCTGCTCGATGAGCCCTTCTCCAGTCTCGACCTCGAAACCCGCGAAACGCTGCGCACCGAACTGCGCGCCGTCATCGCCGAATCCGGACTGACCGCACTCTGCGTGTCACACGATCCCGCCGATTGCGTGCATCTCGGCGATCGGGTCGCCGTGCTCGAAGCCGGGCGCATCAGCCAATCCGCCACACCCGAAATCCTCTATCACCGCCCCGCCAGCGCCTATGCCGCCCGCATCGCCGGGTTGCTCGGCGGCCTCGCCCTCCCCGCTTATGCCGAAGGGCCAGACGCCCTGCTGACCCTGGGCGCCACCACGCTGCGCCTGCCGGGCCGGGCCGATCAGCTCGGCGGCGCACGATCAGCGCGCGTATTTTGGCGCCCCGCCGCCATCGTCCCCACCGAGGATCATGACGGCATCGCCGCCCAATGCCTCACCAGCCAGTTCGATACCGGGCAATTCCGCGCCACCTATCGCGTGGCCGACTGCGCGAGCACCATCCCGGTGATCACCGCCACCCGCCCCAGCCTCGGGCCGGCCCGATTGCGCATCGACCCCGCATGTTTACATATTTTCCCTCAATTGGAGGCGCGTTAATGTCGGATCTCAGCGTGATGATCGCAGCCTTTCTGACGGCTTCGGTCGAGTGGGTGGAAGCCTTTACCATCGTGCTCGCGGTGGCGCTGGCGATTGGCTGGCAACGCACCATCGCCGCCGGCCTCGCCGCCTTGGCCGTGCTCGCCGCCCTGACCCTGGTTGGTGCCAGCGCGATCAGCGCCATCGGCAATTTACGGATCGCGCAATTCATCATCGGCGTCTTTTTGCTCCTGTTCGGCCTGCGCTGGCTCGCCAAAGCCATCGCGCGCGGTGCCGGGCTAAAGCCCTTGCATAATGAGACCGCCGCCTTTGCCAAACTCTCCGCCAGCGAGGCCTTGGCGGAACGGCGCGGCGCTATGCTGGTCGCGTTCCAGGGCGTGCTGTTTGAAGGGCTGGAAGTCTGGCTCATCGTGGTCGCGCTCGGCGTGCAAACCGGTCACACCGCCGCCGCCGCTGCCGCCGCCATCGCCGCGCTCATCGTCGTCATCGCCATTGGCACGGCGCTGCGCGCACCGCTCGCCCGGGTGCCGGAAAACACCATCAAATTCATGGTGGGCTGCGCTATTCTCAGCTTCGGCACCTTCTGGACCCTCGCAGCCCTCGGCTATCAATGGCCGCTGGGCGATTATGCGCTCCCCGCACTGCTCGGCTTTTATGCGGCTGGCGGATTATTGCTGATCAGCGCTCTCAAGCGCCCTGCCGATATGGCGGCCCGATAATGCGCAGCCTGATCAAAACCTTGATTGGTGACGCACGCAACCTTGGCTGCATCGCCATCATCACCGCCCTTGCCGCCGCGCTGATCGCCTCGCCCGCGCGCCTATTCGCCGGCGCGCTAATCCCGCTCGCCCTGCTCGCCGCCGCCGCTTATCTCGCCCGTAGATAACACTTATACACGCGCAGCAGGTGCTTGCCATGCTGGCGTCAATGGTTCAGAAGCGAACGCATAATTCCGGGCGTTACCGTTAAGGTCACCCGGCGCAAAAAGGGGAACGCGATGAGCAAAATCAATCCGGTTGTTGATTATGAAACCCATGACGGGATCGCGCTGATCGCGATCGATAGCCCGCCGGTGAACGCTCTCAGCCACGCCGTTCGCGCCGGACTGATCGCCGCCCTCGACCAAGCCGACCATGATCCCGCCATCCATGCCATCGTACTGGGCTGCCGGGGCCGCACCTTCTCCGCTGGTGCCGACATTACTGAATTCGGCAAACCGCCACAGGAACCCGGCCTCCATGCCGTGATCGAACGCTTTGAGGCTAGCGCCAAACCCGTGGTCGCCGCCCTGTTCGGCACCACATTGGGCGGCGGGCTTGAACTCGCCTTGGGCTGTCATTTCCGCGTTGCCGCCGCCGAGGCCCGGATGGGTCTGCCGGAAGTCAAGCTCGGCCTGCTCCCCGGTGCCGGTGGCACCCAGCGCCTGCCCCGGCTGATCGGCCCGGAAGCCGCCGTCGCCGCCATCGTCTCAGGTAAAATGATCAGCGCCAAAGCCGGCCTTGCCGAAGGGCTGATCGATGCCATCGTCGCTGACCCAATTCCAGGCGCCATGGATTTCGCCCGCATTGTGCTCGCCCAAAAAACGCCAAGCCCGCGCGTGCGCGACCGGGGCGAAAAACTCGCCGCCGCCAAGGCCGATCCATCGGGCTTTGAAAAGGCCGCCGCCGAGGCCACCAAGCGCCTCAAAGGCGTGGAAGCGCCCGCCGCCTGCGTGCAGGCCGTGCGCAACGCCTTCACCCTCGATTTTGAGGCCGGCCTTGCCGCCGAGCGTGACTTGTTCATGAAATTGGTGGTAGGCGATCAATCCCGCGCCCAACGACATATTTTCTTCGCCGAACGCGAGGCGCAAAAAATCCCCGGCATCGGCCCGGAGCAAAAACCAGCCAAAATCACCCGCGCCGCGGTGCTCGGTGGCGGCACTATGGGCGGTGGCATCGCGATGAATTTCGCCAATGCCGGCATCCCGGTCACAATCGTTGAAACTGACGATGCGGCTTTGACCCGTGGGCTTGATCGGGTGCGCGAAACCTACGAGATCTCGGTCAAACGCGGCGCGTTGCCCGCAGGCACCACCGAAAAGCGCATGGCCCTGTTTTCGGGCACCACCGATTGGTCCCAACTCGCTGACGCGGACGTGATCATCGAGGCCGTGTTCGAGGAAATGGAGCTGAAAAAGCAAATTTTCGCCCGGCTCGATACCCACGCCAAACCCGGCGCCCTGCTCGCCACCAACACCTCCACCCTGGATGTGGATGCCATCGCCAACGCCACATCCCGCCCGCATGATGTGCTGGGCATGCATTTCTTCTCGCCGGCCAACGTGATGAAATTGCTGGAAATCGTGCGTGGCAAAGCCACGTCCCACCAAGCTATCGCCACCGCCATCGCGATTGGCAAAGCCATGGGCAAAGTCCCGGTCGTGGTTGGCAATTGCGATGGGTTCGTCGGCAACCGCATGCTCGCCCGCCGCACCACCGAATGTGAACGCCTCCTGCTCGAAGGCGCCTTGCCGCAACAGGTCGATGCGGTGATCCTGAAATTCGGCTTCCCGATGGGCCCGTTCGCCATGGGCGATCTCGCCGGGCTTGATGTCGGCTGGCGGATTCGCAAACATCGCGGCGTCAAAGCGCCGATTTCCGATGCGCTCTGTGAACAAGGCCGTTTCGGGCAGAAAACCGGCAGCGGCTATTATCTGTATGAAAATGGCAGCCGCACCCCCACGCCTGACCCGGTGGTGGAAGCCCTGATCACCGATACGGCGGCGCGCCTCGGCATCACCCGCCGAGCGATTAGCGATCAGGAAATCCTTGAGCGCATGACCTACCCGATGATCAACGAGGCTGCACGCATCCTCGAAGAAGGCATCGCTATCCGCCCCTCGGATATCGATGTGGTCTGGGTCTATGGCTATGGCTGGCCGGTCTGGCGCGGCGGCCCGTGCTTCCATGCCGATCTGGTCGGCCTCCCCACCATCGTCGAGCGGCTGGAGCATTACGCCGGCACCATCAAGGACCCAGGCCTCGCCCCTGCCGCCTTGCTGAAATCTCTCGCGGCCAGCGGCAAGGGCTTCGCGGGCTTTGCCGGTCACGCGCAAGCAGCGGCCGAATGAGCGCGCGGCCTTATCCCTGGGAGGCCAATTACCCCAAAGGCCTGCCCTGGGATCTCACGCCGCCGCATGAAACCATTCCGGCGATGATCGGGCGCACCATCGCCGAATTCGGCGATGATCCAGCGCTCGATTATCGTGGCCATAAAATTAGCTTTGCCGCCCTCGGCACCGCCATCAACGAGGTGGCCCATGGTTTGCTAAGCCGCAATCTGGGCAAGGGTGCTCGGATTGCGCTTTATTTACCCAACACGCCCGCCCACCCGTTTTGCTTTTTCGGCGCGCTCACGGCGGGCCTTGTGGTGGTGCATCTCTCACCGCTCGATGCTGAACGCGAACTGGCCCACAAACTCCACGATTCGGGCGCGCGGATTCTGGTGTGCACCAATATCGGCGCCATGCTCGGCATGGGTGAAAAACTCCTGGCCCGGGGCGATCTCGATCACCTGATCGTCGCCGATGATGCCGCCTACGGCCCCGTCCCCGGCATGCCCCACCCGCCAATCCCCACCGATGATCCGCGTGTGATCACGCTGGATGCGTTGCGCGCCACAGGCCGCACCCAAGCGGCCCCGCTGCCGGTGATCGATCCGGATGATCTGGCGCTCCTGCAATATACCGGCGGCACCACCGGCCTGCCGAAAGGGGCGATGCACACCCACGCCACCCTGCGCGCCTCCGTTGCCATCTACGAGGCCTTCATCGATGGCCAGGGCCGGTTTCCCCGTGGCACCCGCCTGCGCGCTATTTGTGTATTGCCGCTGTTTCATATCTACGCGCTGGTCGTGTTGCTGCTGCTGCAACTCTCGCGCGGCAGCGAATTATTGCTCCGCCTGAAATTCGATCCGCAAACCACCCTGCATGATATCGAAGTCAACAAGGCCAGCTATTTCCCCGGCGTGCCAACCATGTGGATCGCCCTCGCCAACGTGCCAGACCTGGAAAACCGCGACCTGTCCTCCCTGCTCTTGGTCGGCTCCGGCGGCGCGCCCCTGCCCGTTGAAATCGGCCAGCGATTTGAGCGCATTACCGGCATGCGCCTTGGCGGCGGTTGGGGAATGACCGAAACCGCCTCGGCGGGGACCGGCAATCTGCTCGATGGCATCTTCATCCCCGGCTCTGCCGGCATGCCGCTGCCCGGCGTGCTGCTCGATGTCGTTGCCCTTGATGATCCAACACGGATTTTGCCCTATGGCGACGTCGGCGAGGTGCGCGTCAAGGGCCCCAACGTATTCAAAGCCTATTGGAACAAGCCTGAGGAAAATGCGGCAAGCTTCATCGACGGCCATTTCCTCACCGGCGATATTGGCCGGATCGACCCGAACGGCATGGTATTTTTCGTGGACCGGAAAAAGGACATGATCCTCTCCGGTGGCTTTAATGTTTACCCAACCATGATCGAATCCGCGATCTATGAGCATCCCGATGTCGCCGAAGCCATTGTCGTCGGCATCCCCGACCCGTATCGCGGCCAATCGGCCAAAGCCTTCATTACGCTCAAACCCGGTTCCCCTCCTTTCACGCTCGAAGCCTTGCGCGATTTCCTGGCCGACAAGCTCGGTCGCCACGAAATGCCTACCGCCATCGAGTTTCGGGATCATCTCCCCAAAACCTCGGTCGGCAAGTTCTCGCGCAAAGAGCTGGTCGCCGAAGAAATTGCCAAAACCACTCACCACCAGCCCACCCTCTAGGAGTCTCGTATGGTCGAAGCCGTCATCGTCTCCACCGCCCGCACGCCGATCGGCAAAGCCTTTCGCGGCGCGTTTAACATCACCCCTGGCCCCACGCTCGGCGCGTTCGCCATCCGCGAGGCGCTCAGCCGCGCCAAAGTCGCCCCGGATGAAATCGAAGACGTGATCCTGGGCTGCGCGACACCCGAAGGCAGCACCGGCAGCAACGTCGCCCGCCTCGCCGCCGTGCGCGCGGGTATCAATGTCAATGCCGCCGCCATGACGGTGAACCGGTTTTGCTCCTCCGGCCTGCAAGCCATCGCGCTTGGCGCTCATCAAATCATGGTCGAAGGCGCGCCGGTGGTCATCGCGGGCGGTTTGGAATCGATCAGCCTGACCTCCAACCCGATTGGTGGTGAACGCGCCTTCGATCCCTGGCTGCGCGAACACAAGCCCGCCGTGTATATGCCGATGATCGAAACCGCCGACATTGTGGCCGCCCGCTACCACATTACCCGCGAGATGCAGGATGCCTACGCGCTCGAAAGCCAGCGCCGTACCGCTGCCGGCCAGCAAGCTGGGCGTTTCGATCACGAAATTATCCCGGTAACCACCACTAAAGCGGTGGAAAATAAAGAAACCAAGGAAATCACCCATGAGCAAGTGACGCTGCGCCAGGACGAAGGCAACCGGCCGGACACCAATATTGAAGGCCTCGCTAAGCTCAAGCCAGTGCGCGGCGAGGATAAATTCATCACCGCCGGCAACGCAAGCCAGCTCTCAGATGGCGCCTCCGCTTGCGTAATGATGTCAGACATCGAAGCCGCCAAACGGGGCCTGACCCCGCTTGGCATTTTCCGGGGTTTCGTGGTCGCTGGCTGCGAGCCGGACGAGATGGGTATTGGCCCGGTCTATGCCATTCCGCGTTTGCTCAAACGTCACGGCCTGACCATTGATGATATTGATCTCTGGGAACTGAACGAAGCCTTCGCCAGCCAAGTGCTGTATTGCGCGAACAAGCTCGGGATTCCGCACGAAAAACTGAATGTCGATGGCGGCTCCATCTCAATCGGCCATCCGTACGGCATGAGCGGTGCTCGCATGACCGGCCACGCCCTGATCGAAGGCAAAAGGCGGGGTGCGAAACGCGCCGTCGTCACTATGTGCATTGGCGGTGGCCAAGGTGCCGCCGGCCTGTTTGAAATCGTCTGAAAGGACCCAAGCCATGGAACTCAGCTTCTCCGCCGAAGAAAGCGCCTTTCGCGATGAGGTGCGCCAATTCATCCACGATCATTTGCCCCACGATGTGCAAAAAAACATGATCGAAGGCCGCGAGATCGGCAAGCAAGCCATTGTCGATTGGCAGCGCAAGCTCAACGCCAAAGGCTGGGCGGTACCACACTGGCCGCAAGCCTGGGGCGGCAAGGATTGGAGCCCGGTGATGGAATATATCCTGCTGGAAGAACTCCAATCCGCACCCGCGCCGCAGCCATTGCCGTTCAATGTCTCGATGGTCGGCCCGGTGATCGCGACCTTCGGCAGTGAAGAGCAAAAAAAGAAATTCCTCCCCGCAACAGCGAATATCGATATCTGGTGGTGCCAAGGCTTCTCCGAGCCCGGCGCTGGATCGGACCTCGCGGGCCTGAAAACCACCGCCCGCCGCGAGGGCGATTTCTACATCATCAACGGCCAGAAAACCTGGACCACCCTCGCTCAATATGCCGATTGGATTTTCGTGCTGGCGCGCACCAACCCGCAAGCCGCCAAAAAACAAGAAGGCATTTCCTTCATCCTCGTCGATATGAAAACCCCCGGCATCACCGTGCGCCCGATCCAACTGATCGATGGCGGCCATGAGGTGAACGAGGTTTGGTTTGATGAGGTCAAAGTCCCCGCCGAAAATCTGGTCGGCGAGGAAAATAAAGGCTGGGATTATGCAAAATTCCTGCTCGGCAACGAACGCACCGGCATCGCGCGCGTCGGCGCCTCCAAGCAGCGCCTGCGCCGCGTGCGCGAACTCGCGGCCCTGGAACGCGCGGGCGATGGCAAGCTGATCGATGCGCCCTGGTTCCGCGAAAAGCTCGCGGAGGTGGATGTCGATTTGAAAGCCCTGGAAATCACCCAGCTGCGCATCCTTTCCGATGCCCGTAAATCCGGCAAGCACGGCGTGCCGGATCCGCGCTCCTCGATCCTGAAAATCAAAGGCTCGGAAATCCAGCAAACCACCACCGAATTGCTGATGGAAGTGGTCGGTCCGCTCGCCATGCCGTTCCAAGGGTCCGGCGAGCCGGAGGATGAGAGCAACGCCATGGCGATCGGCCCGGAAGACGCCGCCTACGCCGCGCCAACCTATTTCAACTGGCGCAAAATCTCGATCTATGGCGGATCAAACGAGATCCAGCGCAACATCATCGCCAAAGCCATTCTTGGCTTCTAATCCCCCGCTCTAGCTCAGGACCAAAGCCATGGATTTCGATTTTACCGACGAACAACGCCTGCTCTCCGACAGCGTGGCCAAGCTGTTCGCCAATCGCTACGGCGATTTTGAAAAGCGCAAACACTACGCCACCCTGCCGGGCGGTTTTGATCGCGCCGTCTGGGCCGAATATGCCGAGGCCGGGCTGCTCGCCTTGCCCTTCGCCGAAGACCATGGCGGCTTTGGCGGCGGCCCGGTGGAAACCATGATCGTCATGGAGCAAATCGGCCGTGCTTTGGCGCTGGAACCCTACATGGCCAGCACCCTCTTCGCGGGTGCCATTCTGCGCCACAGCGCCAATCACGCGCTGCGCGACGAAATCTGCCCCCAGCTCGCCACCGGCGAAAAAATCCTCACCGTCGCCCATACCGAACGCCACTCCCGCTACGACCTGCATGACGTGACCACCACCGCCAAGCGCGATGGCGATCATTTCGTGCTCGAAGGCGATAAAACCGTGGTGATCGGCGGCGACTCCGCCGATTATCTGATTGTCAGCGCCCGCATTGAGGGCAGTCGGCGTGATCGTCACGGCATCGGGCTGTTCCTGGTTGATGCCAACGCCCCCGGCGTCTCGCGGCGCGGCTATAAAATGCAAGACCTCACATCAGGTGCTGAAATTTCCTTGGCCAGCGTGCGGGTGCCCGCCCATCATGACCTTGGCGATCTGAAGCTGCTTGAACGCGCGGCCGATGAAGCCATCGCCGCGATCTGCGCCGAAGCCGTCGGGGCCATGGACTCGCTGATCGCCATCACCGTCGAGTATATGAAAACCCGCAAGCAATTCGGCGTGCCAATCTCGGTATTCCAAGCGCTGCAGCACCGGGCGGTGGATATGACCGTTGCCGCCGAACAAGCGCGCAGCATGGCGGTCTATGCCGCCCTCAGTGCTGGCAGCGACAATGCCAAGGAGCGCAGCGAAGCCATCGCCATGGCCAAAGCCGCCGTGAGCAAAGCGGCGCGCTTCGTCGGTCAACAAGCGATCCAACTGCATGGCGGTATCGGCGTCACCATGGAATATAAAGCCGGGCATTATTTCAAGCGCCTGACCATGTTGACCCTGCAATTCGGCGACGCTGATTATTTCCTGCGCCGCCTCGCAGCCTAATTTTTGCGCCTGCACGGCGCGGCCTTGTTCAACGGGCCGCGCCGTGATCCATTGCCCCCATGCTCCTCTCTGGAAAAGCCCGCCTCGCGGGCGTCATAGGCTGGCCCGTCGCGCAATCGCGCTCGCCGCGCCTGCATGGCACCTGGCTGCACCGCCATCAGATTGATGGTGCCTATGTGCCACTCGCCATCGCACCGGCAGATTTTGCCGCCAGCATCCCCATGCTCAGCCGGATCGGTTTCGTCGGCGCCAACGTCACCATTCCGCACAAGGAAGCGGCCTTCGCCGTCTGCACCACCCTCGCTGACAGCGCGCGCCGCGCTGGCGCCGTCAACACGTTGGTATTCCAGAATGGTGAAATCATCGGCTCCAACAGCGATGGTATCGGCTTTCTCGCCAATCTGCGCGCCCATCAGGTCGATCCGCGCACCGGCCCGGCTCTGATCCTCGGGGCCGGCGGTGCGGCCCGCGCCATCGGTGCCGCCCTGCTCGATGAGGGCACGCCGGTCACGTTCTGCAATCGCACCCATGAACGCGCCGACCATCTCGCCACCACCCTCATGGCGCAGACGCTCGCTTGGTCGCAGCGCCACGCCGCCCTCGCCGATTTTGCCCTGCTGATCAACACCACATCCCTCGGCATGACCGGCCGGCCACCGCTCGAGATTGCGCTGGATCGCGCACCGCCCGCTATGGCGGTGGCCGACATCGTCTATAGCCCGCTGCAAACCCCCTTACTCGCCGCCGCCGCCCGCGCTGGCCTGCGGCCGGTCGAGGGGCTGGGCATGTTGCTGCACCAAGCAGTTCCCGGCTTCGCCGCCTGGTTTGGCGTCACCCCCAGCGTCGATGCCGAGCTTTATCGCATCGTCGCTGCCGACTTGCTCAGCTAAATCATGCGGATCATCGGCCTCACCGGCGGCATCGGCATGGGCAAATCCACGGTTGCCGCGATGTTTCGCCGCTACGGATTCGCGATTTTCGATGCTGATGCGGCGGTCCGCGCGCTGCAAGCCCCGCACGGCGCCGCCCTACCCGCCATCACTGCGGCCTTCCCAGGCACCATCCGCCACGGCGTGCTTGATCGCGCCGCCCTGCGCGCACGCATCCTCGCAGATCCAACCGCCAAACGCCGCCTCGAGGCCATCATCCACCCGCTCGTGCGTCAAGCCCAGCGTCGCTTCATCGCCGCCGCCCAACGCCGCGGCGCCCGCGGCGTGATTCTGGATATCCCGCTCTTGTTCGAAACCGGCGGCGACCGATTGACCGATTTCACCATCACAATCTCCGCCCCGCCCGCCCTGCAGCGCGCCCGCGTGCGCGCCCGCGGCCTGAGCGACGCCGAGATCAGCGCGATCATCGCCAAACAAATGCCCGATGCGGAAAAAATCCGCCGGGCTGACGCCGTTATCCGCACCGGCCTGTCGCGCCACGCCACCCATCGCAGCATCCGCCGCCTGCTCGCCACGCCCGCATGGCAACGCCCGCACGGCAAAGCTTGTCGCGACTCCGCCGCACTGCGCATTAATCGATAATGACTCGCTCTGTTCTGTTTGATACTGAAACTACCGGACTTGACCCGCTGCATGGCGACCGGATCATTGAAATCGCCGCCATCGAATTGCGCAACGATTTACCCACCGACCGGGTCTTTCACACCCTGCTCAACCCCGAACGCGACATCCCCAGCGATGCAACCCGGATTCACGGCATCACCAACGCCGACATCGACGGTAAACCGATTTTCGCCGCGATTGCCGATCAATTTCTCGATTTTCTGGGTGATTCGCCCTTGGTCGCTCATAATGCCGCGTTCGATTTCGGCTTTCTGGACGCCGAATTAGGTCGCATCAACCGCCCACCGCTCGACCGCGCCCGCATGATCGACACGCTTGCTTTGGCGAAAACCCGCTTCCCCGGCCTGCCCAACAGCCTCGATGCGCTCTGCCGACGCTTCAATATCGATCTGTCGCTCCGCACCACTCATAATGCTTTGCTCGACTGCAAACTCCTCGCCGCTGTCTATATCGAACTCACGGGCGGCCGGCAGCGCGGCCTCGCGCTTGAAACCGCAAGCCTGAACGCCGCCGCCGTGGAATATGCCAGCGTTGCCAACCGCACACCGCGTTTGATCGCGGTCCCGCCCGCCGAACAGGCCGCCCATGCCGATTTCATCGCCAAACTGAAAGACCCGGTTTGGCTGAGTGCTGATTTTACTCCGAAGGTGTAAGGATCACGGCGGTGCCATAGGCCGTCACCTCGTTCATCGCCTGGCCTTGCCCGGCATCAAACTCGCCAGAGTCAAACCGCATCCCCACCACCGCATTCGCCCCCAAACTCAGCGCATGCGCCCGCAGCGCCGCCAGGGCCTGGTCGCGCGTCTGGCTGACCATCTCGGCATAGCCCTCCTGCGACCCCCCAAACATCGCGCGCAAGCCGCCGACGAAATTGCCAACAATCGAGCGGCTGCGCACCGACGTTCCATAAACCGGCCCGATCACCCGCGAAATCCGCGCGCCCGCGACGTCATTGACCGTGACCACCAAAATTTCCGTCATTTTTTTCGCCCTATTCGCAGTTTCAATATCTTTTTATAGATTTGTTTTGCCCATTGAATCAATTCTAATTTGCAATTGCCTTGACCAAACTCGCTTCTAATGATTTAACAACGGTTAACAAATATTTTATTTGTTAACTGATCGAACAATGATCGAACCCGGAGAATAGCATGGCGGAGAGAAGTCTCGATGGCGTGTCACTGGCCGCTCATCATACAATGTCGCATCCCGCCACCGCCATCACGCTTCCAGCAGTGAATCCGCCCTCGTCTCCTTTCTCCAACCCAGACCTAATCAGCCTGCCGGATCTCAACGCCGCCAGCGCCATGAGCGTCACCTCCATCACCCCATTCATGATGTCGGCATCACTCCCGTTCGACGCCAAAACCGGCCCCTCTGTCGGGGTCGATCTGACCGCTGGCACGCTCCATGCCGCCGACACCAACCCCGGCACCTACACGACCGTCACCACCAGCGTCGCCGGTAATCTGACGCTCGTTCTCGATGAGGCAAGCTCGGTGCCCACCGCGATGGCCACCGCCCTTGCCTATGCCGCGACCTATCTCGACAAAATCATCACCAACCCGATCGCGGTAACCCTGCAAGTCAACGCCTCTAGTCTTGGTTCCGGCATTTTGGGAGAGGGCGGCGATAGCAGCTATTACATGACGCTGAGCAAGGTCGAACAATACATTGCCAAGGCCGATCCTTCGGTTGCTAATTATCTGCAAAGCCCCCTGCCCGCGGGCGTCTATGGCCGGATTCAAGTCTCCAAAGCCGAAGCGCAAGCCTGGGGCGTTCCCGCGTCCTATTTTGCCAATCAATATCGGAGCTCTTCGATCGCAGGCAGCGTTGCCTTTAACAATGCCAGCCCCGGTTCGCTCTATTATGGCACCGGGATCGATCAGGGCCGCGCTGGCACGCCAGGCGCTAACCAACAAGATTTCTTCGCACTCGCGCTCCATGAATTCACCCATGCGCTGGGCCGGATCTCCGCAAACGACGGAACACAGACCGGCACTGGCGCCACGGCAGGCTATGTTTTTTCACCGCTCAATCTGTTTCGCTTCGCATCGCCCGGCACCCTCCAGATTGATGGCGTCAAATCAGCGACCAATACGCTGTTGCCTTATTTCTCGGTCGACGGCGGCAAAATCAATCTGTCCTACTTCGCCACCCCCAGCCGCACTGATTGGGGACAGTCACCCGCCGTACAGAACAGTCATGGCAACAATAAATATACCTATGTCGGCCACGGCCCGTCGCCGGTCCCCAACTATGTCATCCAGGATTCGTTCAACGGCACATCCTACCCAGCAACCCCCGGCTACCTAACCAAGCTTGACCTCACCGAGCTGAATGCGCTGGGCTTCAACGTGAATTATGAGGGCTTGAACTGTTTCGCTGCCGGCACCCGCATCCTGCTCCGGCGCGGCGAGGTTGCGGTGGAAAATCTGGCCATCGGCGATGAAGTCGTGCTCGCCACCGGCGGCACCGCCCCCATCCGCTGGATCGGCCAGCGCAGCATCACCCTCGCCAACCAGCCCAATCAATCAAATTTACGCCCCGTGCTCATCAAAGCCGGCGCCATTCTCGATGGCGTCCCCGCCCGCGACCTGCTGGTCTCCCCCGATCACGCCCTCTTCCTCGATGGTCATTTGATTCCCGCCAAAATCCTGCTCAATGGCAACACCATCCGCCAAGTCCCGCGTAAGCGCATCACCTATTACCATATCGAACTGCCCACCCATGCCGTCTTGTTCGCCGAAGGCACGCCCGCCGAATCTTATCTCGACACCGGCAACCGCACCGCCTTCGAGAATGCCGGCATCGCGGTATCGCTCCACCCCGATTTCTCCCCTGTGGACGCCCAAGCGCTTCGCATCCAACAATCCTGCGCCCCCTTCATCGAATCCGGCCCAATGGTCGAGGCCATCCGCGCGCGCATCCTCGCCCGCGCCGCCATCCCCACCACCAACGACCCCGCCATCACCATCGAAACCACCCCAAATGGCGACAGCCTGATCCGCTCGCGCCACGCCATCCCCGGTTATCTCTCGCCGGACCCGCGCGACCGCCGCACCCTCGGCGTCAAAATCCTGTCGCTCCACGCAGGGTCGCACAAAATTCCGCTCGATCATCCGCTCCTCACCGAAGGCTGGCACAGTCCCGAACCCGATGGTCGCTGGACCAATGGCCGCGCCATCATCCCCGCCGCCCTCGTTGCGGATCATGACATCACAATCGACATCGCTGGCAGCCTCGCCTACCCGGTAGCGTCAAAGCCCGCGAAAAAACTCAGCTCCGGCGTGCGACGGTAAACGCCGCCAAGTCGCGCAGCCGGTCGGCGCGCGGGCCGAACATCTCCAAATGCAGCGCCGCTTGCTGCGCCAGATGTTCGGCCTGCACCCGCGCCCGCTCGATCCCTAACACCGCAACCATCGTGGCTTTACCCTGTGCTGCGTCCTTGCCCGCCGTCTTGCCCAGGCTCGCATCAGAGCCTTCGGCATCCAGAATATCATCGGCAATCTGAAACGCGGCCCCTAAATCCCGGCCATACGCCGCGAGCAAATGCCGCTGCGCCGCCGGTGCGCGCCCCAAAATCGCCCCCGCCTCGGCACTATACTGGATCAGCCGACCGGTTTTCAGCGCCTGCAACCGCGTGACCAAATGCGCCGATAATTCCTGATCGGACGAGACCATATCGATCATCTGACCGCCCGCCATGCCGCGCGCGCCTGATGCCGCACCCAGCGCCATCACCAGCTCGCAGCGCACCTCTGGGTCGGAATGGGTGTCCGGCTCGGCCAACACCTCAAACGCTCGCGTCTGCAACGCATCCCCAGCCAAAATCGCCGTCGCCTCGTCAAAGGCTTTATGGCACGAGGGTTTGCCCCGCCGCAGATCATCATCATCCATCGCGGGCAAATCATCATGCACCAGCGAATAGGCATGCAGCATCTCCACCGACGCCGCCACCCGCGCCGCACAGGTCAGATTGACCATGAATAATTTGGCCGTCTCAATCACCAAAAACCCGCGCATCCGCTTGCCGCCGCCCAGCGTTGAATAGCGCATCGCCTCGATCAATCGGCGCTCATCCCCCTCATGCAGCGGCATCAACGCATCGAGCGCATCCTCCACCAGCGCCGCCGCATCCAGCATGGCGCTGGCCAAATCGGTGTCCATGGTCATGACGATGCTCCGTCCTGCGCCGCACTTAACGCCATAGCGCCATCCGCCCGCGTCACAATGGTTTGCACCAACTGTTCAGCCTCGGCGAGCCGCGCCTCGCAATGGCGCTTGAGCTGGTCGCCGCGCTCATAGGCCGCAATCGCCTGTGCCAAGCTCTGCTGGCCCGATTCCAACCCGCGCACAATCATCTCAAGCTCCGCCAGCGCCGCCTCGAACGACATCGTCGCAATGGCAGGCAGTTCAGTCCCGTTCGTCATTCATCCCATCCTATCTCAAACGCCCATCAGGGCCCGCACATGCACCACCACGCCAGCCGCCAGCGCGTCCAGATCATACCCGCCTTCCAGCAACGAAACGACCCGCCCGCCACAATGCCGTTCCGCCACCGCGACCAATTGTGCCGTCAGCCAGGCAAAATCCGCGGTCTCGACATTCAATTCCGCCAGCGGATCGAGCCGATGCGCATCAAACCCCGCCGAAATAATGATCAATTCCGGCGCGAATCGTTCAAGCGCCGGCATAATCACATCCTGCCACGCCGCACGAAAAGCCGCCGAACCCGATCCCGGCGCCAGCGGCACATTGACAATATTGCCCGCAACCCCCCGCTCGCTGGGCCGCCCGGTGCCCGGATAGCACGGAAATTGATGCGACGAGCCATAGAACAAATCCGCATTGGTCTCAAAGCAAGCTTGGGTACCGTTGCCGTGATGCACATCAAAATCCAGCACCGCAACCCGCCGCACCCCATGCGCGGCTCGTGCGTGCGCCGCCGCAATCGCCGCATTGGCGAACAGGCAAAACCCCATCGCCCGGTCCGGCTCCGCGTGATGCCCCGGCGGCCTGACCGCCACAAACACGGTGCGCGCCCATCCGTCCATCACCGCGTCCACACCCTGCATCGCCCCACCGGCGGCCAGCAGCGCCGCGCGTAACGATCCGGCACTCATCGCGGTATCCGCATCCAAATGCAGTCGCTCATCGCCCTCAAGATGCACCGCCATGATCCGATCGACATAGGCGCCATCATGCACCGCACGGATCGCCGCCACCGGCGCTTCCTGCGCCATCTCGCGCAGCAAGGATTGAAATTCCGGCGCCTCCAACGCACCCAGCACCGCCGTCAGGCGCGCTGGCCGCTCCGGATGATGCGGTCCCGCCTCATGGGCCAGACAATCCGGATGAGTAATCAACGCCACCGTCATGGCTCCGCTCCTACCGGTTCAGCACAGCGTATCGAAAAACTATACACACCCTTGGTCTCGCTCCACGACACCAAAGCATGGCCCGATTGCTGGCAAAAATCGCGAAAATCCCGCACCGAGCCGGGATCGGTCGCCAGCACCAACAGCCGCGTCCCCGCCGACATCGACCGCAGTGCACGCGCCGCGCGCAGCACTGGCATCGGACATTTCAGATATTTCGCGTCAATGACGGCCTCACCCATAAACCTATCGTGCCGGTTCACCCGCGCTTGGGCAAGAGGGTGCGGCCATCGGCCAGTTTCGTCCCCCGAAATCTTCGTCTATTGACTCGCCATGACCTTAGAATCCGGCACCAAACCCGGCTACCGAATCGGCGTCGATCTCGGCGGCACCAAAATCGAAATCGCCGCCCTGCGCCATGACGGCAGCCTCGCGCACCGTCACCGGATCGCAACGCCGGACAGCTATACCGGCACCATCGCCGCGATTGCAGGTTTGGTGCGCGCGACGGAGCAAAGTCTTGGCCCCGCCGCCTCGGTCGGTGTCGGCATCCCCGGCACCATTAGTAGCGCCACCGGCCTCGTTAAAAACGCCAATTCCGAGCGCCTGAATGGCCACCCGTTCGATGCCGATCTTGCCGAAGCCTTGCAGCGGCCCGTCCGCGCCAGCAACGATGCGAATTGTTTCGCCATCAGCGAAGCGACCGACGGCGCAGGCGCGGGCGCGAGAACCGTGTTCGGCGTCATCCTCGGCACCGGCGTCGGCGGCGGCATCGTGGTGAATGGCGCCGTGCTCGATGGGCGCAACGGCATCGCCGGCGAATGGGGCCACACCCCCTTACCCTGGCCGCGCGCCGATGAAATGCCCCTGCGCGCCTGCTGGTGCGGGCGTATCGGCTGCCTCGAGACCTATCTGCGCGGCCCCGCCCTCGCCGCCGACGCCGATGGTCCCGGCGCGCATGATGCCGGCACCCTGCCTGCGCGCGCCAACCAAGGCGACCCCAACGCCCGCGCCGCGCTTGATGCCCATGTCGAACGGCTCGCCCGCGGCCTCGCGATGATCGTCAATATCCTTGATCCCGACGTGATCGTGCTCGGCGGCGGCCTGTCGCGCATGGATCATCTCTACACCCGCCTGCCGGACTTGATGCGGCCCTATATTCTCTCCGACCAAGTCTCCACCAGCATCAAACGCAACCAGCACGGCGATTCCTCGGGCGTGCGCGGCGCCGCCTGGCTCTGGCCGCCGCCGTAACCCACGCGCACAGCGATGATCCTCTGCCGCGATTGCGACGCCCTGTTCCCCAGCGCGCAACGCTGCCCGGTTTGCGACGGGGCACGCCTGGTCAGCCATCCCGAACTCACCGACCTCACCATCGCCCATATCGACTGCGATGCGTTTTTCGCCAGCGTCGAAAAGCGTGACCGCCCCGCGCTGCGGGATCGACCCTTGATCGTCGGTGGCCGCACCCGTGGCGTGGTCGCCGCCTGTTGCTATATCGCCCGCCTCAGCGGTGTGCGCTCGGCGATGCCGATTTTCAAAGCCCTGCAACTCTGCCCGGACGCCACCATCATCGCACCCGATTTCGCCAAATATAGCGAGGCCAGCCGCCAGATCCGCAGCCTGATGACCCGCCTCACCCCCTTGGTGCAACCCCTCTCGATCGACGAAGCGGCACTCGATCTGTCGGGCACTCAAGCCCTGCACCGCGCACCCCCTGCCGTGATGCTCAGCCGGCTCGCCCGGCGCATCGAGCAGGAGGTGGGCGTGACCGTCTCCATCGGCCTCGCCGCCAATCGCCTGCTTGCCAAACTCGCCGCCGAGCGCGACAAACCACGCGGCTTCGCTGTGCTCGGTCGCGATGCCGCAAGCCTGCTCGCCCCGCTGCCGATTTCGGTCCTGCCCGGCGTCGGCCCCGCACTGGCGCGCAAACTCGCAGGCCTGTCGATCACCCGCATCGGCGAACTCGCCCGGCTCGACCCGCTGCAAGCCCGCAAAATGCTCGGCGAAGACGGGCCCGGCTTGGTCGAGCGCGCCAATGGCATCGATCACCGCCGGGTCGATCCCACGCCGAACCCCAAATCGATCAGCGCGGAAACCACCTTCGCCGAAAACATCACCGATCCCGCACACCTGCGCGCGAGCTTGGTTCAGCTCGCCGAAAAACTGGCACGCCGCCTGCGCCAAGCCGAGAGTGCGGCGGGTAACCTCACGCTGAAACTGCGCACCGCACGCTTTGAGACGCGCAGCCTCGCCGTGCCCCTGCACGCGCCCACCCAACTCAGCGAAACCATCCGTGACGCTGCCACCCCGATCCTGCTCGCCGCCGCGGACGGCACCGCCTATCGCCTGCTGGGCATTGGCACCAACCGCCTGCTCCCGGCGAGCGAGGCGGATCATGGCGACCTGCTCGACCGCGAAACCCCGCGTCGCGCCGCCCGCCAGCGCGCCATCGATCACCTCACCGAAAAATTTGGCCCCGATAGTATTCGCCGCGGCCTACCCCCTAAAAAATCATGATCGCGGCGCACGCGGCGCCAACAGCCCCAGCCGGCGTAGCCGATGCCGCAACTGGTCATAGCTCAACCCCAACGCCCGCGCCGTGCGCCGCTGGTTGAATTGATGCGCCTGCAAAGCGCGCTCCAACCGCACCCGCTCATCCCCCCCATCCTCCCCGCCCTCAGCCACATTCGGTGCGGCTGTTGGCCCAAACGGATCAATGCGCAGCAGCGATAATCGTTCGCGCCAGGCCGTATGCCGATACAGGCTGCGCTCCACCACATTGCGCAATTCACGCACATTCCCCGGCCAATCATGCGCGCGCAACGAAGCCTGCGCCGCCTCATCAAACCCGGCAAAAAACGCTCGCCCCAACTCTGCGGTCATTTTTTGCGCGAAATAATCGGCGAGCAACAAAATATCCTCACCACGCTCGCGCAACGGCGGAATCCGGATCACATCAAAAGCCAACCGGTCCAGAAAATCCGCCCGAAATCGCCCCGCCCGCACCAAAGCGGGCAAATCCTCATGCGTCGCGGCAATCACCCGCACATCGACCCGCACCGGCTCTGATCCGCCCACCCGCTCGAACCGGCCATACTCAATCACCCGCAGCAGCTTTTCCTGCACCGCCAGCGAGGCATTGGCGATTTCATCGAGAAAAATCGTGCCGCGATCCGCCATTTCAAAGCGCGATACCCGCCGGCGCACCGCCCCGGTAAATGCTCCGGCCTCATGGCCGAATAATTCGGAATCGAGCAATGATTCCGCCAGCGCCGCACAATTCAATTTCACCAAACTTTGGCTCCAGCGCGGCGATAAATAAGCCAACCGACTCGCCACCACCTCCTTGCCGGTCCCGCGCTCGCCAATCACCAAAACCGGCCGGTCGATGGGCGCGAGATCCGAAACATGCGCGAGCATCGCCAGAAAGGCGGGGCTTTGACCAATCGGCGTCGCTGGCGTGTCGGTGCTCATCCTAATTCCTAACAATTAGCAACTAATATTTAGCATTATAGCGCTCGACAAACAAGTAAAATCCGCTAACCCCTTGAAAAATAACATTCACAAATGTTGGCACGCCCTTTGCAATCCAATTCATCATCGTCTCAACATCGTCACCGCAATCCACGGAGCCTCCTATGAGTATCTTTTCCCGCCTCTCCGACATCATCAATTCCAACCTCAACGCCCTGCTCGATCACGCGGAAGACCCGCAAAAGCTGGTCCGGCTGGTGATCCAGGAAATGGAAGACACGCTGGTCGAAGTTCGCTCCGCCGCCGTGCGCATGATCGCCGAGCGCCGGGAGCTCGAACGCCGGATCGCCAGCCTCACCCGCGACGCCGATGAATGGCAGCGCAAAGCCGAATTCGCGCTCGGTCGCAACCGCGAAGACCTCGCCCGCGCCGCCCTGCTCGCCAAATCCCGCGCCGCCACCGCCATCGCCGAAGCCCAAGAGCATATCGCCCAGGTGCAAGCCGCCATCGCCCAGCAAAATGAGGATGTCGGCAAACTCCAAGCGAAGCTCGATGACGCCAAATCCCGCGAAAAATCGATCGCGATCCGCCAGCAAAGTGCAACAACACGCCTACGCGTCAAACGCAGCCTCTATGATGAACGCGTCACCGATGCTTTCGCCCGCTTCGAACAGGTCGAGCGCAATCTCGATATGATGGAAGGAAGGGCCGAATCCTATGAGCTGGGCCGCACCCCGCCGACCCCCAGCCTGCATGACGAATTTGCCAATCTCGAAGCCGATGCCAGCGTCGAGGCCGAATTGGCCGCCCTGAAATCCAAACTCAATCCGAACGATCAAGCGGCCTAAACCGCGCCAACAGGGAGATATCCATGGTCGAATATATGCCCTTCCTGATCCCGATCGTCGCGATCATCTGCGTGTTTGGGTTCAAGGCCTATAAATTACACGTGATGAGCCGTGGCGTCGGCCTCAGCAGCCAGGATCGTGCGGTGCTCGAATCGCTGCAAGCCTCGGCCTCGCGCCTCGAAGCGCGCATCGCCACCCTCGAACGCGCCGTGCTCGATAATGATCAAGCCTTCAGCGTCCCGCAACCCGAAAGGCGTTTCCCATGAGCAGCACACTCTACCCCACGCACCGAATGCCCGCCCGGCCCCTGATCGGCGGCGTCTGCGCAGCCATCGCCGACGCGAGCACCCTGCCGGCCTGGATCATCCGCCTAGCGACCCTCCTGATCGCGCTGCATGCGCCGATCATCACCCTGATCCTCTATCTGGCCCTCTCCATCGGCCTGCATCGCCGCCGCACCCGGCTCACCCGCCATCTCAGCCGGTTGCAGGATCACCTGAGTGGCAGGACCGCCCCACCGCCCAACCCGTTTTCCAGCCTCATCGATCGCCTCGCCCATCGTTTCGCCACGCTCGATCAACGCCTCGCCCGCCTCGAACGCACCAACCGCGTCCGTGACGCCGATGATCGAAGCTGATTTTCCCCTCCACCGAAAGGCAAAAACCATGTCCACCGTTATCAACGATGATTTCATCGCCCCCGCCTGTTCCCACCCCACCTCATCGGCCAGAAGCCCCTCGCGCCTGATCCGCGAAGCCTATGCGCGCGGCCTGTCGATCAAAGCCTCGCCCTCGCCCGAGCAACTCATGCCGGTGTCATGGCGCGTGCAGCTGGTAAGCCTGATCGGCGCCATCGCGATCACCGGCTTGATTTTTAGCGTCATAGCCTTTCTGATCGGTGCCACCTTGTAAGGAACCGCCCCATGCCCCGCCCCCCCGCCATCATGACCGCTAGCACCACGACGCGTCCAGCGATGAAATTAATCACCTCAACCCTCGGCCTGGCGCTGCTGGCAGGCATTCTCACCCACCCCGGCGCGGCGGAGGCCGCAACCCCAGCACCCGTTGCGGAAACGCTACCACCCTTTCATGCCATCACCATCAGCCCGCTGATCGGCCTGCATTTCACCCAAGGCCCGACCCAGAGTGTGAGCGTCACCGCCCCCGCACCGGTGCTGCGCCATCTGCGTCTGTCGGTGCATGACGGCGTGCTTGATGTGCATACCGAGGGGGATCTGAATAATTTCAGCATGAACGGCCATTCGATCCTGCTGACCATCACCCTGCCGCGCCTGACCCGCATCGATGATAGCGGGCTGGTCCACGGCACACTCGATCATCTGGATGCGCAAAACCTCACGCTTAATCTCTCAGGGGCCGCTGAACTCGCCCTGCAAGGCCACATCCAAAACCTCACCGTCGAGATCAGCGGCGATTCCCGGATCGATGCGCGCCAGCTCCAAATCGACAATTTCACCGCCCATATCAGCGGGATTGGCAAAATCAAGGCCAACGTCACCAAAAGCGTCACCGTCGCTTTGAGCGGCGTCGGCCATGTCACCATCCATGGCAACCCGCCGGTGCGCCATATCCACACCAGCGGGCTGGGCACGGTCAATTTCAAACCATGATCACGCGGTCGCCAACGCCGGTGCCAGCAACGCCTCTGCCTGCGCAAACAGCGCCGGATCGATTTTCGCGTCCGAAGCCACGACATTTTCGTCAATCTGCTCCGGGCGCGACGCGCCAATAATCGCCGAGGCGACATTCTCCAGCCGCAGCACCCAGGCCAGCGCAAACTGCGCCAGCGTCAGTCCCGCCTGCGCCGCCAATCCGCTCATCGCCTGCACCGCTTCCAGCACCGCGCGCCGCTCGCCCAAATCCTGCAGGAAATGCCCCATCGTTGCACTGGTCGCGCGTGATCCTGCCGGCGGCGGCGCACCAGGCCGATATTTCCCGGTCAGAATCCCTTGCGCCAGCGGTGACCAAACAATTTGCGAAATCCCATGCGCCGCACAATACGGAATAATCTCCGCTTCGGGCTTGCGCCACAGCATCGAATATTGCGGCTGGCTGGAGACAAATTTCTCCACCCCCGCCATCTCGGTCGCTTCCTTGATTTTCTCAACCGGCCATTCGGAAAACCCAATCGCCCGGGTCTTGCCGGACCGAACCGCCGCACTCAAAGCGGCCATCGTCTCTTCTAACGGCGTGTCATGATCATAGCGGTGGCATTGATAGAGATCGACATAATCAACCTTCAGCCGCTGGAGCGAGGCATCGAGCTGCTTTTCAATCTGCGCGCGCGACAAGCCCTTATCGGTTTCCGTCATCGGGAAATATAATTTGGTGGCCAGCACATAGCTCTCGCGCTTCACCCCAGCCAAGGCCTCACCCAGCACAGTCTCGGCAGCGCCTTTGCCGTAAATATTCGCCGTATCGATCAAGGTAATACCCAGATCCAACGCCCGATGCACACAAGCAATCGACTGCGCTTTCTCCACCCCACCCGAATACGTCAGCCACGAGCCCAGCGAAATATCCGATACCTCAATGCCGCTCGATCCCAATTGCCGATATTTCATCCTTAATGTCCCATTCCATCCACACCCGGCCCGTTTGACCGAATTGTCGCGCAACTTTGTGTCACCAACCGCGCGGCGCAACCCTTTACCATGCTCGATCCGCCCGATAATCTCGCCCGATGGATGATTTTACCGCCCGCATCGCCCTAATCGAAGCCTGCCAGCGGCTGAACCCGCTTGGCATCAATCAAGGCAATGCCGGCAACATTTCGCTGCGCGCGGGCGATGCGATGCTGATTTCTCCCTCCAGCATCCCCTATGACCAACTCCGCCCCGAATTGATCGCGCAAATGTCGCTCGACCCGGACCAACCCGCCATCACCACGCCAGATGATCCAACCGGCATCTGGACCAGCCCGTGGACCGGCCCATGCAAACCCTCCAGCGAATGGCGCTTTCATCGCGATATTTTGCGCGCCCGCCCCGAGATCACCGCGATCGTCCATACCCACGCCATTTTCGCCACCACCCTCGCCATCGCCCATCGCCCGATCGAGGCTTGCCACTACATGATCGCCTGCTTCGGCGGCCATGATGTGCGCTGCGCCCCCTACGCCACATTCGGCACCCAAGCCCTGTCGGACCACGCCCTCACCGCACTCGAAGGCCGCACCGCTTGCCTGCTCGCCAATCATGGCATGATTGCATTGGGCGAAACCCTTGAGCGCGCTTTGTGGCGCGCCGTCGAACTCGAAACGATTTCGAAACAATATATTCACGCCCTGATGCTGGGCCAACCCCATATCCTCAGCCGCGCCGACATCAACGACGCTCTGGCCCAATTCGCCACCTATGGCCACGCATCACCGCTTGCCAAAACCGCAACATCCCGTTAATATCTTTAAAACTCAATGAGGTGCGGCCATGCGCGATCGTTCTTTCGGGCAAATGATTTCGCATGCCAGGATCGGCATCGCCGCCATGCTCGTCATCCTCGCGAGCCTGACCCCCACCGCCCTGGCTTCCGCGCCGCCCACCACCCCCACCGCTACCGCCACCAAAACCGTCGATCCGCATGCGCCCTGGAACAATCCGCGCATCCTGATTTTCATCAACCAAACCCTCCCCGGCCTCGGCAGTGACGCAAGCCTGCTGCGCTTTGACCTCACTCAGCCCAACATCGCTCTCACCGCCAGCGCCCAAGCCCACCGCGCCCACGCCGAAGCCGCGATGGACCAAGCGCTGCACGCTAAAAACTGGCGCGCCCTGCGCGATGCCGCCATCCGACGCATCGGCCTCGGCGCCGCCGCCAAACCCCGCCTCTGGCTCGATTACGGCACCGCCATGCTCAATCTGCATGATGGCGAGGCCCAAGCCGCCCTCGAAGCGGGCTATCTCGCCTTCACGCTCCGCAATGACAGCGACAATCCCGCCACCACCACCCGCATAGCGCTCGAAATCATGCGCCGCGCCCTCGCCCGGCGCGGCGACCATCTGGCCGAGATCGGCCTGCTCGGCCAAATCGTCCAAGCCTACCCAACTGATGCTCAGGCGCGCACCCTGCTCAATCAAAAAGTTCAGCGCTACGGCTTCACCGCTCGCAAAATCACCACCCACGCCGAAAGCTTCCCGGCCAGCGCCTGCATCGCCTTCACCATCCCGCTGCCGCGCGGCGGCAATCGCCATCCGGGCGATTACGTCACCGTCACGCCCAGCCGCCACAGTCTCGCCGTCACCGAAAACCAAGGCCAGCTCTGCATCACCGGCCTCAGGCCCGGCACCACCAGCACCGTCACGCTGCATCCGGGCCTGCACGGCATCGCGGGCACCACCCTGACCAAGCCGCTCACCATCAAGGTCAGCCTAACCAACCGCCAACCCGCTTTGATCGCCGATCCGAACCATTACATCATCCCGGCCAGCAACCCGCCGGCCATCGGCTTCGCCAGCATCAATCTCTCCAAAGTCAAAGTCAAAATCACCCACGTCGCCGAACGCAGCCTGCTCAATTTCATCAATAACCATCCGCTGCTGAACCCCAACGGCTTCTCTTCAAGCCTCTATGGCAATAACAGCCCGATCATTTTCACCGGCACCGCCAACATCCCGGCCTTCCGCCGCAACCAACTGATCCACACGGTGCTGCCGCTCGCCAATGTCATGAAAAAACCAGGCCTGTACGCCGTGGCGCTCAGCCCTGCCGATGGCACGCCGAACAACGGCACGTTATCCCTCGTGCAAATCGTGCTGCGCACCAACATCGCCCCCACCACATGGCGCGGGCGCGATGGGCTGCATGTGCAACTTCGCCGCTACACCAATGCGCGCGCAATCAGCGGTGCCACCATCAATCTGATCGCCGCCGATAACGCCATTCTCGGCACCGCCAAAACCAATGATGATGGCATCGCATTTTTCCCAGCCCCACTCCTCGCCGGCCCCGGCGGCCAAGCCCCCGCCGCCCTCCATATCACCGATGACAGCGGTGATTTCACCCTGGTCGATCTCAACGCCTCACCGTTCGACCTCTCTGATCGCGGCGTATCTGGCCGCCCCGAACCCAAGCCGATCGATCCCTATATTTATGTCGATCGCGGCATTTATCGGCCCGGCGAAACCATCCATCTCACCGCCTTGCTGCGCAACCCCAACGGCAAACCCCTCAACGTGCCGCTGCATCTGATCGTGCGCCGCCCCGGCGGCCAGATTTTCTCCGATACCGTGCCGCGCTGGAGCGATGACGGTGCCTTCACCCAACCCATACGCCTCTCACCCGGCGCGCAAGCGGGCACCTGGAGCATCACCCTCGCGGTCAATGACCATGCGAACCCGCTCGCCGAGCGCGATGTCACAATCGCCGCCTTCGTCCCCGAACGCCTCGCCGTTGCCCTCGGCAAACCAACCGAACTCACCCCCAACGCAATCGATCCCTGGCCGGTCCATGTGCGCTTTCTCTACGGCGCACCCGGTGCCAACCTCACCGGCACCGCCAGCGTCAAAATCACCCAAAACCCAACGCCCTTCCCCGCCTTCAAAGACTATCAATTCGGCCTGCAAGGCGAAATCTTCGGCTCGCCATTGCGCACACCCAAATTGCCCGAAACCAATGCCACCGGTGCCAGCGCAGTGCCGATCGACCTGACCCATCTGCCTGACAGCACCCATGCGCTGCAAGCCAAACTCACTGTCACCATCAACGACCCTTCAGGCCGCGCCGTTGGCAGCGCCCTCACCATCCCGATCCGCCCCACCACGCCCCTGATCGGCCTCAAGCCCGATTTCACCGGCGGCGCGGTCGATCAAGGCGTGAAACCCGCGTTCGATCTGGTCGCGGTCAATCCAGCCGGCCAACCGATCGCGATGAAACTCGATGTCGCGCTGGTGCGCCAAGATTACGAATGGGGCATTATCTGGAATCAATCCGTCGCCCGCTGGCGCTTCACCTATATTAACCGCCCGGTGCTGAAACAAACCATCAGCATCCCGGCTGGCCAGCCTTATCATTTGGTGCTGCCCACCCTGCCCTATGGGCGCTACCGGCTGCGGGTGATCCAGCATGAAGGTGGTCTCGCCGCCACCTCGACCATTTTCTATTCCGGCTGGATCACCGCGTCGAACCCCGGCGTGCCCACCCGCCTCACCGTCATGCGTGACAAGCGCCGCTATTTGCCGGGTGAAACCGCACATCTGCACATCACCGCCCCCTATGGCGGCCGCGCCACGCTGGTCATCGCCAATAACCGCGTGCTCGCCACGCGCAATTTTACGCTCCCCGCCAGAGGCCGCGATATTTCGGTGCCGATCTCCGCAAAATGGGGCGCGGGTGCCTATGCCATCGTCCATGTCTTTCGCCCGGCCGACAAAACCAGCGCGCCCGATCGCGCCATCGGCCTTACCTGGCTGGGGCTGAAGCCCGGCAAACGCCAATTGCCGCTCACCTTCGCCGTGAAAAAACTCTATCGCCCTGGCCGTGACGTCACCTTCACCATCAACACCAAGCCCGGCGCCTATGTCACGCTCGCCGCCGTCGATGAAGGTATTTTGCGCCTGACCGATTTCGTCAGCCCTAACCCGCTCGGTCATTATTTCGGCAAGCGCACCCTCGGTGTCGATATCAATGATAGCTACGCCGCCCTGCTGCGCCTCCCCACCGGCCAATCAACCGCGCTGCATGTCGGCGGTGGTGGAGATTTCGGTGCCGCCGCCGCGCCGATCCCGCAGAAAATCGTCTCGCTATTCGCAGGCCCGGTGCAAGCCAATAGCGACGGTGTTGCCAAAATCACCCTGCATATCCCCGATTTTAACGGCCAGATTCGCCTGATGGCGGTGGGCTGGAAACATCGCGCCGTCGGCTCCGCCAGCACCGACATCATCACCCGCCACAAAATCATCGCCGATTTGCTGTTGCCGCGCTTCCTCAGCCCCGGCGATCACGCGGATATCGGCATCATGCTGCAAAATCTCGACCTGCCAGCCGGTCGTTTCCACATCACACTCACCAGCACCGGCGCCATCGCGGGCAACGCTGATGCCCAGTTCAACCTCACGCCGCAGCGCCGCCTGATCATGCCCGCCACCCTGACCGCCAACGCCATCGGCACCGGCACCCTGCATCTGCGTGTCACCGGCCCGAACGGCTACACCCAATCGCGCACCCGCCAAATCTCGGTGCATGTGGTGCGCGCCCCCAGCACCATCCTCACCTCAACCATGATCGGCGGTGGCGACAGCGTTAAACTCAGCCCCGATCTAACCCCCTTCATCACCGGCTCCGCGCAAGCTGATCTCACGCTCGGCAACCATCTGCCGTTCGACCCCACCGCCTATCTCCAAGCCCTGCACGCCATCACCTATCATTTCCTCGAAATCAGCGTGAGCCAAGGCATGCCGCTGACCGCCCTGCACGGCAAAGCTGCAGGCCCGGACCCCACCGGACGCCTCGCCAAAGCCGTTGAAAACGTGCTCGATGATCAACGCTATGACGGCGCCTTCGGCCTGTGGTCCTCGCAAGACGACGCACAACCCTGGCTCACCGCCTATGCCACCGAATTTTTGCTCCGCGCCCGCCAAGCCGGCGCCGATGTGCCGCAAGCCCCGCTCGCCTCGGCGCTGGATTGGCTGCGGAGCGAAGTGGTCAACAACCCCGCCCCAACCCAAGCCGATATTTACGCCGCCTATGTCCTCGCCCTCGATCACAAAGCCCCCGCCGGCGCGATCCGGGTGATGGACAACCAGCTCAGCGCCGTCTCCCACCCGCTGGCCCGCGCCCAACTCGGCGCCGCCCTCGCTTTGATCGGCGAGCCAGATGAAGCCCGCGCCGCCCTGCAAGCCGCCCTCAAAATCCATAATCGCGGCGGCTATTTCTGGTGGCGCAGCCAGGACTGGATGGCCGGGTACGGCACCCCGCTGCGCGATGCCTGGGCGGTGCCCACCATCATCCGCGAAACCGGCCTGCTGCGCGCTCAATACCCCACCCTCGCTGCCAATCTGCCCGGCCAGGGCGTCGATATCGCCAGCCTCAACCCGCAAGAGCTAGGCGATGCCGGTCTCGCCGCCGGCATCTTCGCGGGCCATCCCACCATGCTCACCCTGACCCTCAACGGCAAAGCCATCGCGCCCACCACCAGCCTGACCCGCCCGATCAGCCAGCCCATCACCGTGGCCAATGGCAGCAAAAAGCCAGTTCCCGCGACCATCGCCGTCACCGGCATCCCCGCGCAAGCGCCGGGGGCCACCTCGAAGGGCATGTCACTGCACGAAGCCTTCTACACGCCGGACGGCCAACCGCTCGACATCTCCGCCCTCACCCAAAACACCGTCTTCGTGATGGTCGTCAGCGGTCGCGCGACCGATTCCGCGCCGCACCACGTCATTCTCACCATCGGCCTCCCAGCCGGCTGGGAGCTGGCTGGCAATATCTCCAGCGGCAAGGCCTCGGTCGCCGCAATGCCCTGGCTGCACCAACTCACCCCACCCGACGCCATCGCCGCCGAGGATGATCGCTCAATGGCCGCCTTCACCCTGTTCCCGCCCTGCTCCGACATTCGCACCTGCGAGGATAACGGCCATGATCAGGAATTCCGCACCGCCATCATGCTGCGCGCCGTCACCAAAGGCCGGTTCACCCTGCCCGGTGCCAGCCTGGTTGATGTCTATCATCCGCTGATCCGCAGCACCCTGGCCGATCAATCGATCACCGTGCTCGCCCCCAGCGCCGCTCCGCCATCAGCACCCTAATCGGCCCAAGGTGCGAAGCCGCCTCAAAACCATCCTGGTCCGCCTCAGCCTGATCGGGCTGAGCGGTCTGCTGATCCTGCTCGTCTGCGCCTACGCTTTCCCGCCCAGCCTCAGCCGCCTCGCCGTGCAGGGCCGGATCATCAATGACCGCAACGGCCACGCCATCGCCTACTACACCGACCCGCAAGGCGAGTGGAAATACCCCACCAGCGCCGCCTCGGTGAACCCCGTGATGATCCGCATGCTGATCGGCATTGAGGATCACCGCTTCTACCACGATCCGGGGATCGATCCGCTCGCCATCGCCCGCGCCACCGTGCAAATGCTCGCCGCCGGCCATGTCGTCTCCGGCGCCTCCACCCTGACCATGCAGGTCACCCGCCTGCTGCACCCCGCGCCGCGCACCCTCCCGGTCAAGATCATCGAGGCCTTTCAGTCCATTTCTCTCACCGAACATGATTCCAAAACCCGCATCCTCGGCATGTGGCTTTCCCTCGCCCCGTTCGGCGGCAATATCGTGGGCGTCAACGCCGCCGCCCATCTCTGGTTCGGCGAAAACCCCGACCAACTCTCGCCCGCCCAAGCCGCCTTGCTGATCGCTTTGTGCCGCCGCCCCGAAGCCCTGCGCCCCGACCGGCATCCGCACGCCGCCATGATCGCGCGCAACAAAGTCCTCGCCGAAGCCGAACGGCTGCATTTGCTCTCCCCGCACGCCGCGCGCGAAGCGCAAGCGACACCCGTGCCCCGCCACTGGCACCGACTGCCCGCCCAAACCCCGCAACTCACCGCAGCCCTGCCCACTGGCAGCACCACCACCCTGAACGGTCCGCTCAACGCCGCCCTCGCTGCCTTGGCCCAGCGCGATCTCACCGCCATGCGCCCCGCCGAATCCCTCGCCATCCTCATCGTCAACGCCCGCGACCACGCTATCCGCGCCGCCACTCTCGGCGATTGGGCCAATCCGCGCCGTGCGGGCTTTCTTGATCTCAGCCGCAGCATCCGCTCGCCCGGCTCAGCGCTCAAACCCTTTCTCTACGGCCTTGCCTTCGCCGATGGTCTCGCCGGCCCCAACACGCTGTTTCGCGATTTGCCCGCCAATTTCGGCGCTTACGGGCCAGATGATTTCACCCATAATTTCATGGGCGTGGTCACCGCCGCCAGCGCGCTGCGCCGCTCGCTCAACCTGCCCGCGGTCAAGCTGATGCGGCGCTACCGGCCTGACCGCTTCGCCGCCCATCTGCGGGCCGCCGGCACGCCCTTATCGCTCCCGCTCGGCGCACGCCCCACCTTGCCGCTCGCGCTCGGCGGCGGCGGCATCAGCATGCGCCGCCTCGCCGCCCTCTATGCCGGCCTCGCCACCGATGGCAGCATCACCCGCCTGCATTGGCTCAAAGGCCAACAGCGGCGCACCCGCCCGCTGCTGACCCCGAGCATCGCCGCCGAAGTAGCCGGCATCCTCACCCGCCCCCTGCCCGGCACCCAAATCAACGGCATCGCCTGGAAAACCGGCACCAGTGCCGGCAATCGCGATGATTGGGCCGCCGGCTTTGACCGCCGCAGCGTCATCATCGTCTGGGTCGGCCGGCCCGATGGCGGCGCGCTGCCCGGTGCCGCGGCGATCGACCGCGCCGTGCCCATCCTCACCCAAGTCACCGGCCTGATCAAAATTGCGCCCCGCCAGCCGCTCGCGCCGCGCCGCGTCTTCACCCTCGCCGCGCCACCCGCCTTAGCACAGCTCCAACTCGCCTACCCGCCACCCGGTGCGGCCATCGCCGATCTCGGCCCGATCCAACTGCGCGCCACCGGTGGCCAACGCCCCCTGACCTTCCTGATCGATGGCAAGCCGCTCGCCTCAATCGCGGCCCTCAGCACCGCCCGCTTCACCCCGCACTCCCCCGGCTTTTACCGCATCCGCATCATCGATGCGCGCGGCCACAGCGTCAGCGCCACGTTTCGCGTCCTGCCCGCGCACCACCCGGATCAGTAATACCGGTCAGCGCGTCCGCTGACCGGTATGCACGCAGGGTTGGTGTGGCGGCTGCGTGCCAAAATGAAAGTTAATA
>JBMFWT010000007.1:0-67520 GCA_049964975.1 Acidiphilium sp. | reverse complement strand
TTGGATGCGTTGAATGTCGATTCGTCCTAATATGACTTTGATCGAACCCCTGATCCCTAATTTGAAAGCGGCGCGCTGCGACCGCATTCCGGGCCGGCATAACCAGAAATTCGCCTTCGCCATTCATCGAGTCCAGCAACAAGGCCGGCATCGGCGGGAAATGCGAGAGGCTCAAACCGACCGTTTTTTCCAATTTAACCACTCGAATGAAATTAATTCGCAGCAAATCGCTACCACGCCGATGACATCTTCGACAAGGCGATCAGCGCTGGTTATTTCCGATCAAGCACCCCACCATTCGCGCCCACCCACCCCCTCAAATCACCCCCGCCAGGAGCAAAACCCCCAACACCCCAATCAACACCCCCGGCACAATCCGCCCCCACCGCGCACCATCGCCCCACCCGGTCAGCCGGCCCATCATCGCCCCCGCACTCGCATAGGCAACGAGCGAAAGCGCCTCAATCACCAGCATCATCGCCAGCAAAATCCCCGCCTGCGGAAACATCGGGCGCGCCAAATTCAAAAACGGCGGCAAAAACGAAATCAAAAACACCCACCCTTTCGGATTCGTCACCGCCGTGGAAAATCCTCTCCCCATCAACCCCCGGCGCGAAATCACACCCACCCCAGCCGAACCCGCCACCGGCAGCGCCAATCCCGCCCGGATCATCGAGGCCGCCACATACAGCAAATACCCCCCGCCCACATACCGCAACAACACCAGCACCAGCGGAAACGCCGTCGTCGCCGCAAAAATCGCGGCCATCGAGGCCAGCCCCACCAGCATCACCCCCGCCAGCTCGCCCACCATCAGCCACACCACCCGCCGAACCCCCAAACTCATGCCCAAGCTCAGCGCTAACATCATGCACAGCCCCGGTGAGAGCGCAATCGCCGTATAAGTCGGCACAAATAATAATAACGAAACCGGCTCCATCATCCCCTCATTTTGCTCCACCGCCGCTATATCCCGCGCGCCACCCAGCCGATAGCCCCGTTGCCGCCGAGCCGATTTGCCCCTTTCGCAGCCCCCCGCCCTTGTGCCATGATAACCAAATGAAGCAATTCGCTAACAACACCGCGCTGCTTGTGCCAGATCGCATCGAGGCGATCATGCGGTTGCTCCGCCAAATCATCGGCCACCCGGAGCACGTGAACCGCCTCAGCCTCGGCCTGAAATGGGCGATCTGGCACCGGCTGCGCTATTTCGCCCGTCGCTTTCGCGCCCTCCACAATAATAATCCCCCCAAACCCTGCAATCCCCCCAAACCCCGCCCACACCGCCGCACCGTCAAACCCACGCCCACCACCCCGGCGCAAAAACCCGAACGCCCCAAACCCGAACTGAGGGAGCGCAAAGGCTGGCTGCTCACCCTGCTGCCCTGTCATTATACCCGCTTCGCCCGCGGCCAGCTCCTCCAACTCCTCGCCGAACCCGCGATGGTGCCGCTCCTCGCCGAAAACCCGAGTCTGGGCCGCATCCTGCGCCCCATGTGCCCGATGCTGGCAATCCCGCTCCCCGATTACCTAAAATTGCCCAAAAAACCCCGCAAACCGCGCCCGCCCCACCCCAAACCGGCGCAAAAACGCGTGCCAAAACCCGCACCAACCTTTTACGACTATATGCTCGCGAAATACCCGCCCCCCGGCCCCAAATTCCGCCCGCGCTTACCCGGCCATCTCTATGATGATCCCCCACCCTTCAAAAACTCGGCCTAAACCCGCCCAATACCGCCCTGGCGCGCCAAAAATTCAGCCCAGCCCTGCCAGCACCCCCTTGCGTCCCACCCCCATTCCTGTCAGGAGCAAATTCCCTGCCGAGCGCGTGGCATCGCGCCCGGCTATACCCGTTTCCATTGTGGAAAATGGCTCGCCACCAATTCCGGTCGGCGTGCTGGGGTTGAACAAGCCAGAGGGGGAGCAGAATGCCGTTATATGAGAGCGTGCTGATTGCGCGCAGCGAAATCACGCAACAACAGGTCGATACGATTTTCGATGCCGTCGTCGCCCAGCTCGAAAGCGATGGCGCCGAGGTCAAAAAGCGCGAATATTGGGGCCTGCGCAACCTGGCCTACCGCATCAAAAAGAACCGCAAGGGCCATTATGTGCTCCTCGGTCTTGATGCCCCGCCCGCCGCGATCAATGAAATGGAACGCCAGCTTCGCCTGAACGAAGACGTTCTGCGTTTTCTCACCGTCAAGGTCGAAGAAATCGAAGAAGCCCCGTCCGCACCCTTGTCGCGCCGCGATGACCGTGAACGCAGCTTCCGTGGCCCCAAGCCCGCCGGGCGCTTTGACAGTGGCCGCCGCCGTGGCCCGGATGATCGCGAAGAATTCCGCGCGCGTGACGAGTTCCGCGCCGATCGCGATGATGATCTGATCGAGGAGGAATAAAAATGTCGGAAGCCACTGATACCAGCCCCGCCGGCCGCCGCGCCGCCGTTGGCGCGCGCCGCCCGTTCTATCGGCGCAAAAAATCCTGCCCGTTCTCCGGCCCGAACGCCCCGGCCATCGATTATAAGGACGTGCGGCTGCTGTCGCGCTTTCTCTCCGAGCGCGGCAAAATCGTGCCCAGCCGGATCACCGCCGTCTCGGCAAAAAAGCAACGCGCACTCGCCCAAGCCATCAAGCGCGCGCGGTTTCTCGGCCTGCTCCCCTATGTGGTCGATTGAGGAGAATAGATCATGGCACAAGTTGAATTGATCTTGCTCCAGCGCGTCGAGCATCTCGGCCAAATGGGCGAAGTCGTCAAAGTCCGCCCTGGCTACGCCCGCAATTTCCTGCTCCCGCAGGCGAAAGCGGTCCGCGCCACCAAGCAGAACCGCGAGCGCTTCGAGCGTGAACGGGTCCAGCTCGAAGCCCAAAACCTGAAGCGCCGCGCCGAAGCCGAGCGCGTGGCTGAGCGCGTCCACGGCCTCAGCGTCATGCTGATCCGTCAGGCGAGCGAAGCCGGCTCCCTCTACGGCTCGGTCACCGCGCGTGACATCGCCATTGCCTGCGGTGAAGCCGGCCTGACCATCGATCGCGATCAAGTCAAACTCGATCAACCGATCAAAACTCTAGGCCTGTCCAAAACCCGCGTGGCCCTTCACCCAGAAGTGATCATCTCCGTCACCATCAACGTCGCCCGCACCGCCGAAGAAGCGGAAAAGCAAGCGCGTGGCGAAGCGATCACCCGTGAAGAAGACGAAGATGATGGCGAAAAGCTGATCCTCGGCGAATTCACCGCCGAAGACGACGACGCCTAATCACCCCCAAAAACCGGGCCGTCTTGCAGCCTCCTGCCTGACGGCCCGGTCGTTTTTTCCCAAAACCCCTTTATCCGACATTGCCGCTTACCTATTTCTGCTCCGGGATGATCTTTTCGGAGAGAAATAATCATGCGCCCAATCGTCAATTGGCTGTTGCGTCGCCTGGTCCAAGACGGCGAACTCACCGTCCGCTGGCCCGATAACCAAATCACCCGCTACGGCTCAGGCGGTCCTCCGAGCGCCGCCATCCACATCACCGATGGGCAGACTGTCCGCGCCATCGCCCGCAATCCCTGGATGGGCATCGGCGAAGCCTACATGAATGGCGGCCTGACCCTCCAATCCGGCAGCATCTATGATTTCCTCCGCGTGATGCTCGAAAACGTCGAATATCACCAACACGAAATTTGGCTCCTCCGCCTGCATGCCTCCCTCCTGCATCGCCTCCGCCCGCTCTTACAGCTCAACAACGCAAGCCGCGCCCGCCGCAACGTCGCCCATCATTATGATTTGAATGGCCGACTCTACGCCCTGTTCCTCGATCGCGAGCGTCTTTATTCCTGCGCCTATTTCCCCAAGGGTGACGAAACCATCGAAGCCGCCCAACAGGCCAAAATCCGTCACATCGCGGCAAAGCTCCTGCTCGACCAACCCGGTCGCACCGTGCTCGATATCGGCTGTGGTTGGGGGGCCACCGCCATCGCGCTCGCCCGCGATTATGGTGCCAACGTGCTTGGCATCACCCTCTCCAGCGAACAACTCACCGAAGCCCGCAACCGCGCCCAAGCCGAAGGGCTAAGCGACCGGGTCCGCTTCGAGCTGCTCGATTACCGTCTGGTCACGGAACAATTCGACCGGATCGTCTCGGTCGGCATGTTCGAGCATGTCGGCCTCCCCAATTACCAAACCTTCTTCAACACCATCCATCGCTGCCTGAAACCCGATGGTGTAGCACTCCTGCACGCCATCGGCCGGTTCGATGGTCCCGCCGCCACCAGCCCGTGGCTGACTAAATATATTTTCCCCGGCGGTTACTCGCCGGCTTTATCCGAAGTGTTCGGCCCGCTCGAACGTTCAGGCTTGCGCAGCATGGACATCGAAATCCTACGCCTGCACTACGCCAAAACCATCGCCCATTGGCGTCGCCGCTTCGCCGCCAACCGCGATACTATCGCCTCGATCTATGATGAGCGCTTCTGCCGGATGTTCGAGATGTATCTTGCCGGCTCCGAATTGGCATTCAGCGTGCAAGACCACATGGTCTTCCAAATCCAACTCGCCCGCCGGCAAGACGCGGTTCCCCTCACGCGCGACTATATCGCGCAAGCCGAACGCCCGATCCGCCGTCAGGCCGCCGCCGCGTATGAAGACACCCCCGCGCAGCTACACACCAAGTTCCGATCACCATAAACATTGTCCACCCTTTTGACCGGCGGCCAATATTTCGCCGCCGCGACAAACGGCAACGGAAACGCCGCCTGCTCGCGGCTATAGGCATGGTGCCATTCAGTCGCCATCACCTCAGCGGCCGTGTGCGGCGCATTCTTCAGCATGTTATCATCATGCGGTAATGCGCCCGCCGCAATCGCGGCAATCTCCCGGCGGATCGCAATCATCGCATCGCAAAACCGATCAATCTCCGCCTTGCTCTCACTCTCCGTCGGCTCGATCATCAACGTCCCCGGCACCGGCCATGACATGGTCGGCGCATGAAACCCGTAATCCTGCAAGCGCTTGGCGATGTCCTCGACCATCACCCCAGCCTCAGCCTGAAACCCTCGGCAATCGATGATACATTCATGCGCCACCGTCCCTTGGGTGCCGGTATAGAGTATCGGATAATGCGGCGCTAACCGATGTGCGATGTAATTCGCGTTCAGAATCGCCACCATCGTCGCTTCCGCCAATCCGTCAGCACCCATCATCCGAATATAGGCGTACGGGATCGGCAAAATCGCGGCACTGCCAAACGGCGCCGCACTCACCGGTCCAAACCCGCTCGCCGGCCCGGCATCATCACGCATCGGATGGTTCGGCAAATAGGGCACCAAATGCGCGGCCACCGCAATCGGCCCAACGCCCGGCCCTCCGCCGCCATGGGGGATGCAAAACGTCTTATGCAAATTCAGATGGCAAACATCCGCGCCAATCGCTGCCGGGCTGGTCAACCCAACCTGCGCATTCATATTGGCACCATCCATATAAACCTGCCCGCCAGCCTCATGCACCATCGCGCAAATATCCTGCACGCTGGCCTCGAACACCCCATGGGTCGATGGGTAGGTGATCATCAGGGCCGCAATCCGCGAACGGTGCTCGGCAATTTTGGCAGCCAAATCGGCAAGATCGATATTTCCGGCCTTGTCGCAGCCAATCACCACCACCTTATACCCTGCCATCGTGGCCGAGGCTGGATTGGTCCCATGCGCCGAACTCGGGATCAGGCAAATATCCCGCGCCCCTTCGCCACGCGCTTGCTGGTAGGCGCGAATGGTCAACAACCCAGCATACTCGCCCTGCGCCCCGGAATTGGGTTGCAGTGAGACGCCAGCAAACCCGGTGATCCGCGCCAGATCGCGGCTCAAACGCTCAATCAAGGCGAGGTAGCCACGCGTTTGCGCGGCGGGCGCGAACGGATGGATATCGGCAAAGCCCCGCCAGGTCATCGGGATCATCTCTGCTGTCGCGTTCAATTTCATCGTGCAGGAGCCTAAGGGGATCATGCTCCGGTTCAGCGCGATATCTTTGTCTTCCAGATGTTTGATATAACGCAGCAACGCATGCTCGGAGCGATGAACCTGAAAAACCGGCGCCGTCATGAAATGGCTATGGCGCACCAGCCCGTCCAAGGATACCGGCACGGCCCGCAGGGTGCCGCCCAGCACGGCCGCGAGCTGTTCGATTTCCGTGTGGGTCACTGTCTCGTCGAGCGTTATCCCCACCGCATCATCACCGACGCGCCGGACATTGAATCCTGTTTCTAACGCTTTCGTGAGGATTTGGTCGGTCGCAGGTCCGGTCTCAATGGTGATTGTGTCAAAAAACTCGGCGTGACGGAGCGAAAATCCTGCCGCCTGCGCTGCTCCTGCGATCAGCCGCGTGGCCAGATGCACACGCTGGGCAATTCGCGTGAGCCCTTCTGGCCCATGCCAAACGCCGTAAAATCCAGCGACCACGGCAAGCAAGACTTGGGCCGTGCAAATATTCGAGGTCGCTTTTTCCCGCCTGATATGCTGTTCGCGGGTCTGCAAGGCGAGCCGCATCGCCGGGGCGCCAGCGGCATCGACAGAAACGCCAACCAACCGTCCGGGCATGTGCCGTTTGAGTGATTCACGGGTGGCAAAAAACGCAGCATGCGGCCCGCCAAAGCCCATCGGCACGCCGAAACGCTGACTTGAGCCGACCACGATATCCGCCCCCATTTCACCGGGCGGGGTGAGCAGTGCCAGCGATAGCGGGTCAGCCGCGACGATTGCTAACGCGCCGATTTGGTGTGCGGCGGCAATTTCCTCGGTCAAATCGCGCACGGCGCCAGTGCTGCCGGGATATTGCAGCACCAGGGCGAATGGTTTGGCGCGGGCAATATCCGCGGCGTTGCCGGGCTTGATATCCACTAACGTCCAGCCCAGTGGTGCGGCGCGGGTTGCAATCACCGCGCGGGTTTGCGGATGCAAATCGGCGGCAACGGCAATGACGCTGGATCCTGCGCGATGCACGGCATGCGCGAGCGCAACCCCTTCGGCGGCGGCGGTCGCTTCATCGAGCAGCGAGGCATTGGCGATTGCCATGCCGGTGAGTTCGGCCATCATGGTCTGGAAATTCAACAAGGCTTCCAGTCGTCCTTGCGCAATTTCGGCCTGGTAGGGGGTATAGGCGGTATACCATCCCGGATTTTCCAGAACGTTTCGCAAAATGACTAGCGGTGTCACCGTGCCATGATAACCAAGCCCAATCAGGCTGCGCTTGACTTGGTTCTGCGCGGTGAATTGGCGTATATCATCCAAAATCTCGCCTTCGGTCAGCGGTGCGGGCAAATCCAGTGATTGCAGATTGCGAATTGCTGCTGGGACGGTGCGGGCAATCAGCGATTCTAACGAGGAATCGCCCAATTCGCGCAGCATAGCCTGCTGGTCGGCTGCATTGGGGCCGATATGGCGCAAGGCGAAGCGATCTTCGGCCAGCAGCGCGTCAAAACCGGCCAGCGTGTCGTGGGTCTGGGCACCGGTGCTCATAGGGACTTCACCAAATCAGCGTAGGCAGCCGCATCCATCAGCGTGGTGAAGGCGGCGGGGTCATCGAGGCGCAGCTTGAAAAACCAGGCCTTGCCTTCAGGGTCTTTATTGACCAAGGCCGGATCATCGGTGAGGGCGGGATTGGTTTCACTGACAACGCCCGCTAACGGCGCGTAGATATCGGATGCGGCTTTGACGCTCTCGACCACGGCGCAGGCTTCGGCGGCGGCGACTTTGCGGCCGGGTTCGGGCAGTTCGACGAACACCACGTCGCCCAGCGCCGATTGGGCGTGGTCGGTGATGCCGATAATCGCTTCCGCGCCATCGAGGCGAACCCATTCATGATCTTGGGTAAAACGTGTTTCGGTCATGCTCAAAAGCCTTTCAACGATGATAGCGGTGAGGAACGAAGGGCAGGGGGGTTACATGCAGCCGGACCAACCGGCCACGCAGATCGGCGAAAATTTCGGTGCCGTCCTCGGCATGATCGGTGCGGACATAGGCGAGGGCGATGGGTTCTTGCAGGCTTGGCGCAAAGCCACCTGAGGTGACGTGCCCGAGCGGTGTGCCATTGCTATTCTGCAAGGCGGCGCCGGCGCGCACTGGCGCACGCCCCTCGGCGCGCAAGCCAACGAGGCGGCGGGCGGGGCCATGATCATGCATCGCGCGCATCGCAGCGCCCCCCAGAAAATCCCAATTTTCTCGCCGCCGCTTGCCAATGGCGAAGCCCAACCCGGCCTCGATCGGCGAGGTGGTTTCATCGATGTCCTGACCATAGAGCGGCAAGCCGGCTTCTAGGCGCAACGAATCGCGCGCCCCGAGGCCGGCCCATTGCACACGGGGATCGGCGCGGAGCTGCGTTACCAGCGCCTCGGCGGCGTGGGCGGGCACGCCGATTTCAAATCCGTCTTCGCCGGTATAGCCAGAGCGGGTGATGGTGGTGCGGGCGCCGTGCCAATCGAGCGTGATCGCATCCATAAACCGCATGGAGCGGGTGGCCGGCATGATGGCGGCGAGACAATCTGCGGCTGATGGCCCTTGGAGGGCGACCAAAGCGCGATCAAACTGGGTCTCCAACGTCACGCCTGGCGGCAGGACGGCGCGAATATGCGCGGCATCGATATGTTTGCGCCCGGCATTAAAGACCAACAGTAGGCCGGTGCCGAGATTGGCGATCATCAAATCATCGACAATGCCGCCCGAGCCGTTTGTTAATAGACTGTAGCGCTGGCGTCCGGGTTTCAGGCCAACAATGTCGCCGGTGACCACCGGCTCCAGCGCGGTCGCTTGATTGGGGCCGGTGAGCATGGCTTGGCCCATATGCGAGACATCGAACAAGGACGCTTGGGCGCGGCAATGCAAATGCTCGGCGAGAATGCCCTGATATTGCAGGGGCATGGCATAGCCAGCGAAATCAACCATGCGCGCCCCTGCTTGCCGGTGCAGCGCATCGAGGGGCGTGGTCAATAGGTCAGAATCGGACATAGATCTCTCCACGCGGTCAGCGAACGGGTGCAGAACCGTTCCATCTGACCCCCCTCTGTCGCGGAACCTGAGAGATTGGGCCGAACGATGTTCAGACCTTACCCCGTGGGTGCGGCGCGGACGCCGGCTTTCCAGAGATTCACAGCCTGCGCGGTCCTTTTGCCTGAGCGTTTCCGGGGGCCGGTTGCGCCTTCGGCGGCGGCGCTGGGGGATGGCTCCCGATCAGGCCGCACTCTCCCGCGAAGGAGATTGAATTTCCGCACCTTGGGCTAGTCGCGGGCGAAAATCAAGGCTGGTGCGTTGGCCCTTTGGGGCTTTCGACTAAACATGCAGATTTAGCGCCGAGCCGCGCGGCAGATGCGCTTGAAATGGCCTAGCTGGACTCGTCACGGGCGCGGCTGGGCGCGGCGTCTGGCTCGCGAGGCGCAACAAGGCGGGTTCGGGTGATGGCGGCGCGGTTGGCGGCGTGGACGGTTGGGGCTTGGCGGATGGCCGCATGCTGAGGGGCGGCGCGTCATCGGCGCCGGTGCGGACCGGGGAGGAGAAGGCGGCGAGGGATGCGGTTGCGATCATGAGGATCAGTATGAGAGCCATTCCTCAAGATAAAGTTAATTTTCGCGCCCTCGCCAGCCACCAAAACGTGCATTTTCGGATAAATCGTTAAAATCAGGGGTAAAGTCGGGTCGCATCCCAGTTTGCAGCGCTGCGGGTGAAGGTCACGCGGTCATGCAACCGAAAATCCCGATCTTCCCAGAACTCGATGGCCTCGGGGCGGACCCGCCAGCCTGACCAATGCGGCGGGCGCGGGACATCGTGATTCGCATAGCGGGCGATCTCGGTTTCCAGACGCTGTTCCAGCAAGCGGCGGTCAGGCAAGGGGCGTGATTGATCGGACGCCCAGGCGCCGATGCGTGAGAGGCGTGGGCGGGTTTCGAAATATTCATCGGCCTCGGCGGCGGTTACCGGCGCGGCGACGCCTTCGATTCGCACTTGGCGCTTGCGGGTTTTCCAGTGAAACAACAGAGCGACGTGCGGATTAGTGGCGATTTCAACCGATTTGCGGCTCTCGAAATTGGTATAAAACACAAACCCATCACGATCCCATGATTTCAACAGCACGATGCGCGCCGAGGGCCGGCCATCGAGGGTGGTGGTGGCCACGGTCATGGCATTTGGATCGTTTAATTCCGAGGCGTTGGCGGCCTCCATCCAGGTGCCGAACAGGGTGAACGGGTCGCTCGCTAAATCGATCATGGCAGGGTTCTCCAAACTTGCTGGCACTTGATATGGGATGCTGGCTTGTGCCACCACCCTCAGGCACTCATTTTATCGAGGCCAGATTGGAGAGCGATATGCACGAACCGGGTCCGACATTGCCCCTCACCGGCACGTTGATGCAAGGCAAGCGCGGTGTGATCATGGGGGTCGCGAATAACCGCTCGATCGCCTGGGCGATTGCGCAGGCGGTGGCGGCGCAGGGCGGTGAGCTCGCCTTTACCTATCAGGGCGAGACGTTGGAAAAGCGGATTCGTCCGCTGGCGGAGTCGATTGGCGCTGATTTGCTGATCCCGTGCGATGTGAGCGAGGATGCGGCCCTGGATGCGGCGTTCGACAGCGTGGCGGCGCGGTGGCCGAAGATTGATTTTCTGGTGCATGCGATTGGGTTCGCGGATAAGCAATATTTGCGCGGCCGCTATGCCGACACGCCACGGCAGGCGTTTTTGCAGGCGATGGATATTTCCTGCTTTTCCTTCACGGCGGCGGCGCAGCGCGCCAGTGCGCTGATGAGCGAAGGCGGATCGATGGTCACGCTCACCTATTTAGGGGCTGAGCGGGTGACGCCGCACTACAATGTCATGGGGGTCGCGAAGGCGGCGCTGGAATCCTCGGTGCGCTATCTTGCTGCGGATTTTGGCGCGAACGCGATCAGGGTGAATGGCATCAGCGCCGGCCCGATCAAGACGTTGGCGGCTTCGGGCATCGGCGATTTTAGCTATATTTTGAAATGGAACCAGTATAATGCGCCGCTGGAGCGGAATGTGGGGCTGGAAGAGGTTGGTGCGTCCGGGCTTTATTTGCTCTCGGATTTATCGCGCGGGGTGACCGGCGAGATCCATCATGTTGATTGCGGGTTTCATATTGTGGGGATGAAAAATCCCAACGCGCCGGATATCGATGCCAGCGATCGCGGCTCGGCGTGAGGCCGCGAGAGGCTGGGATTCATGGGGTGTGCGTAAACTGATTTAGAGCGGCTTGTTGGCGCGATCGATCAGGCGCGAGAGCAAGCCCTTTTTCTTGGGTTTTGGCGGCGGGGCGCTTTTTTGTGCGGCTTTGGCTTCTTGCGCGGCTTTGGATTTCAGCCATTCATCCAAGGACATGTTGGCTTTGGCTGCGCGTTTGCGTTCATAATCCAACTGGGCATCGGTCATTTTGCGAGTCATCAGCCGCATCTGCCAGAGGCGGCGCGCCGCATCAAGCCCATCAAGGCGCATGATCCTGTGACGAGACGGCACCGACGCGCTTGAGAATGCCGCGCTCGAACGCGCCGAGGGCGGCATAAATCGCGATGCCGGCGAGGGCGAGCAGCGTGAGGGCCGCGAACATGCGCGGAATTTCGAGCCGGTAGCCCGCTTCGAGAATGCGCCCGGCGAGGCCCGACGCGAAGCCGCCTGAACTTGCAACGAATTCGGCCACCACGGCGCCGACCAGCGCGAGCGTGCCGGCGATGCGCAGGCCGGCGAGGAAAAAAGGCAGGGCGGATGGTAGCCGGAGCAAAAACACGATTTGCCAGCGCGAGGCGCCGTTCAGGCGAAATAAATCGAGCAAGGCGGGGGGCGTTGCGGCGAGGCCGGCGGCTGTGTTGGATAAAACCGGAAAGAACCCGACAATGGTGGCACAGACGACCAACGCGAGAAATTGTTGATGCACCCAAATGATGATCAGCGGCGCCAGCGCAACGACCGGGGTGACTTGCAACACCACGGCCCAAGGCTGGATTGCGGCCCGCGCCCATCGGCTTGCCGCCATCGCGAGGGCGAGCATCATGCCGAGCATGGCAGCGGCGAGGAGTGAGGCGGCGGCAATCGCTAAGGTTGCGACCAGGGAGATCAGCAAGGATTGCCAATCCGCGAAAAAAGCTTGGACGATCGCGACGGGGCCCGGCAGCACATAGACGGGCACGTGCAAGGCGATGACGGCGCCTTGCCAGATCAGCAGGCCAAACACGCCGAATAAAATGGGCGCCCAACGCTCGGTTTTCATGATGCGGGCATTATCCGCGAGACATCGGCGGTGATCGCGCCGATGAGCGCGGCCATGGCTGGGTCGGTGCGGCGGGGCCCGGCGGTTTGATCAAGGCCCGGACGAATTGTGGCGATTTGGCCGGGGCGCGGCGTCATGATGACGAGGTGCGATGCGAGGAAGGCGGCCTCGTAGATTGAGTGGGTTACAAAAACCACGGTCATGCCGGTTTCGCGCCAGAGGGCACGCAAATCATCTTGCAGGCGGTGGCGGGTGAATTCATCGAGGGCGGCAAATGGCTCGTCCATCAGCAGCAAGCGTGGTCGTGCGATCATGGCGCGCGCGATTGAGACGCGCATGCGCATACCGCCGGAGAGCTCGGCAGGTTTGGCGCGCTCAAAGCCAGCGAGGCCGAGCTTGGTCAGCAAAGACGTGATGTCCGCGCGACAATCGGAAAGGGCACGACCCGCGAGGCGGAGCGGCAGAAATACATTTTCCGTGGCATCGGCCCAGGGCAACAAGGTCGCGTCCTGAAACACGAAGCCAATTTCACCGGGACCGGGCTTGGCGCCTTCATCCCAGAGGATGCGGCCAGTATCGGGCTGATCAAGCCCCGCGAGCAGGCGCAGCAAGGTGGATTTGCCGCAGCCCGAGGGGCCGAGCAGCACCACGAAGGCACCATCAGCGATGGTGAGGTCAACGCTTTCAAGCGCCACCGTGCCATCCGTGAAGCGCCGCGATACACCTTGAGCGGATAACATTAATTTTGCCGGATCAAGGTTTGCCGGGCGTGACAAATTGAGTGGTGAAGGCGGCGCGCCAATCAAATCCTTTCTGATAGAGCCCAGATTTTTGCATTTGGTCGTAGAAAGACTGCCAACGCGCGGGCGACATGGCGCCGATACCTTGGGTGAGCGCATCGCCTGATTGGACGATGCCTTGGGTTTTTAAGGTATCATAGCCGAATTTTAGCAGCGCCATCGACATATCGGGGTTGGCTTTTCGAATCGCGGCGAAGGCCGGCGCGGGGTTGCCGTTCAGGTAGGATTTCCAGCCTTCTTGCGAGGCTTCGATGAAGCGGCGAACGAGATTGGGATGCTTCTGCACCAGTTGATCCGAGGTGGTGATCAGTTGGGCATAGCCATCAAAACCAGCCTTTGACAGGCTGAGCACCACGGGAAAATGCCCGGTTTTCTGCTTGACCAGAAACGGCTCAGAGGTGGCGTAGCCTTGGACGGCGAGTTTTTTATTGACGAAAAACGGCGCCAAATTGAAATCATACGGGCGGATTTGGCTGTTCGAATAATGGTATTTATGTTTCAGAAACAGCCACCAGCTCGCTCTGGTATCGGCTGAAATGGCGATGGGGCGGCCTCGCAGGTTGGCAAAACTGGTCTCACCGGTGCTGCGATGGGCGAGCAGAATATCCGGGTCTTTTTGGAAGATCGCGGCGACGGCGACGAACGGGATATGTTCGTGGACGAAATTAAACGCGAGGAAGCCGTTGGAGGTAATGTCGAAATCGAGGCGTCCGGCGAGCAGGAGTTGGGCGTTATTGACCTCTGGCCCGCCTTGGCGGATCGTGACGTCAAGCCCGTATTTTCGATAAATGCCGGTGGCGACGGCCTGATAATAGCCGCCATATTCAGCCTCGGCCCGCCAATCCAGCCCGAAGGTTACTTTTTGCAGTTTTGCTCCGGCCAGCGCCGCAACGGGTGCTGACAGGCTCAGCATTGCCGCTAGTAGCACGATGATTTTGCGCCAAACGCTCATTCTCAACCCCCAATGCAGCCGCCCTTGATTCCCAATGATATTGGCCGACATCACAGTCTCGCTATAGCGCGGAATTGTCAAAAATCAGTTAAGAAATCGACGATAGGAGTGGATAATATGGAACCGCGCATCAAGGCCGGGCTTTGGGTGCAGATGGCGCTGCGGCTTGGCACGGCGGACAATAAGCCGGGGATGGTGCTGCATAAGGGCGATGCGGATGCGGGCGGGGTGCTGGTGCTGCTGCGCAGCCGTGTCGGCATTGCGATTCTCAGCCAGACGCGTGACGGGCAGGGTAACCCGGCTTGGCTGCGCACCAGCCCTGAGCCGCTCGATCAGCAAAGCGCCGATGCGTATGTCGAGAGGCGGTGCCGACAAGACCCGGATTTATGGGTGATTGAGTTTGATGCGGCGGACGGGTTGCCGCCGTTCGAGGGTAAGATACTGTGATTCAACCCGGCGCCGGATGATTGGCGCCGGGTTGCAACCGCAAACGTCAAGCGCCAAACAGCTTCGATGCCGCCAGAAAAGTATGAAAAACGCCCCAGGCTAACGGGATTCCCACAATCAGCCAATAAGCAACAAGCTTTGAGGTGTCCGGTTCAGTGTTCATGATGTTCTCCTATTCTGCCGCACTGGCAATGGCGTCATGATGTCGTTGGTCAACCGGCGTCATCATGGCGTTACAGATGGCACCGATCGCTAACAGGGCGGCCATAATATATAAAGTGACAGTATAGGCATCGGCTTTCGCTACGCCATGATGAATTTGGTATTGGCGGATATAATCCACCAACACCGGACCCATGACGCCTGCAGCGGCCCAGGCGGTCAACATCCTGCCATGGATGGCGCCGACATGCCTAATGCCAAAAATATCGCGCAGATAGGCGGGTAAAGTTGAAAATCCCCCGCCGTACATTGACAAAATTACACCAAAACAAAGCGCGGTGATTGCCACGCTTCCGAGAAGGGCGGTATGCGAGACGAGGACATACAAGACGATGCCGAGACCAAAAAATGCGAAATACGTGGCTCGGCGACCAATTTTATCGGACAGCGTCGCCCAGACAAACCGGCCTCCCATGTTAAATAACGACAAAAATCCCACAAAGCCTGCTGCTGTCGCGGCGGTTACCCGACCATGAAACATTTCCTGAATCATTGGGCTAGCTTGACTGATGACGCCGATCCCCGCCGTGACGTTCACGAACAGCATGATCCAGATCAGATAGAATTGTTTGGTCGACATTGCCTTATCGGCCGCGACGTGCCCCCGTGACACGAGGCGTTGTGGCGCACTTGGCGCAACGAAATGGGCGGGAGCCCAGTCGTCGGGCGGAACACGAACAATCAGCGCGCCAAACAACATGAGTGTTGTGTAAAGTAAACCCAAGACAACGAAGCTGGGCGCAACGCCCAAACTCGTCGGCGACGCGAAATGATGCATCAATGCGACGGAGAGCGGTGCTGCGATCATGGCACCGCCGCCAAAACCCATGATTGCCATGCCTGTTGCCATGCCGGGACGATCTGGAAACCAACTCATCAGCGTGCGAACGGGCGAAATATAGCCGATGCCAAGCCCGACACCGCCAATTACCCCGTAGCCAAGAAATACCACAAGCAGGCTGTGCATCGACACGCCCAGGGCCGCAACCAAGAATCCGCCACCAAAACAAAATGCCGCCAAAGTCATTGCTTTGCGCGGACCAACGCGATCGAGCCAGGCACCGCCAAAGGCCGCAGACAAGCCCAGAAAGACGATCGCGACAGAGAAAATCCAGCCAATATCGGCTAAGGACCAATCTGTTGATGCTGCTTTGGTGATACCGATCAGCTTTGTTAGAGGAAGATTGAACACGCTAAACGCGTAAACTTCCCCGATACATAAATGAATTGCCAACGCCGCCGGTGGTATCAACCATCGGTTATACCGCGCCGACGCTACCGTGCTCGACCGATCCAAAAAATTAGCCATGTTTTGCGTCTCTCCCTGTTCCATCAAGAAAAATGTTATTGACTTGATCGTGTGTCACAATCCTCATCCCTGAGATTCATGATTGCGAGATTAGCACGATTAGAAAGCCCTGCACCACCGCTTTGCTGATACGCCAAGATTTTCTTACGCATCCGTGGCTCCCAAAATTTGCGCAAATGATCGGCAATCTCGGTGACCGCTTCTTGTTCGGGCCGTGAGGCGAAAAATGTCGCGATTTGATTGGCCATATAGACCAGCTTTTGGTCTTGTTGCTCAGGCGACATGCGCGATTTCCTCCATCTCGATGCGCTGCGGGTGGGTGAAAATTTCAAACCCATCATCGCGTGCGACTGCGGCGAGCGTGATACCCGCGTCATTGGCGGTGCGGATAGCGTGGGCGGTGGGCACCGACACGGCAACGATCAGCGGGGCGCCGAACAGGCCGCATTTTTGGATCAGCTCGATTGAGACGCGGCTGGTCAATAACACGGCACCTGCCGCGCCCGAGCGGCCATCGCGCGCCAAAGCGCCAATGATTTTATCAAGCGCGTTGTGCCGACCGACATCTTCGCGCACCAACAGTTCATCACGGTCGGGCTGATAGAAAGCGGCGGCGTGGACGCCGTGAGTTTGTGCATTCAGCCTTTGCAATCGTGCCATCTGGCGCATCGCCGCCATCACGCCACGGGCCGAAAACCGCGTGGCCGAGGTCACGGGCGGGATGTCACGCGTTGCCTCGGCCAGACTTTCCAACCCGCATAAGCCGCATCCCAGCGCGCCGGCCATATGGCGCCGCCGCTGTGCTAGGCGTGCCGCGACGTCGTGCGCCACGCGCAAGCGGCATTCAATGCCCTGTTCAACCGTTACCAATTCGCAATCGTTGACATCGCTGGCGCGATCGATGATGCCTTCAGACAGGCTGAAACCGATGGCGAAATCAACCAAGTCGGATGGTGTCGCCATCATCACCGCGTAGCCAACGCGGTCATAGCTTAGCGCAATTGCGACCTCGTCCGGGACCGTGCGATCCATGATTGAATGACGACCGTGGCGATAGGCCTCGGCGCGCACCTGCACAGCCTGATGCGGCGCCGCTGTCATTCCGCAGCAATCTCGATCTGGCGAGTGTTGCGGCCCAGAGTGGCATAAGCGATTTGTGCATCGGTTGGGCCGTTGGACAGCGAGACTTGTACCGCCGTTACTTTATATTCGGGGCAATTGGTTGCCCAGTCAGAGTAATCGGTGGTCACAATATTGGCCATCGTCATCGGGTGATGGAATGTGGTGTAGACGACGCCCGGAGCCACACGCTCGGTGATTTTGGCGCGTAATGAGGTCTCGCCAGCGCGGCTGGCGATTTTCACCCAAGCGCCATCGATCACGCCGCGCTGTTCGGCATCGAACGGATGGATTTCGAGCAAATCCTCCTGATGCCAGGCCGTGTTTTCGGTGCGCCTTGTTTGCGCGCCAACATTATACTGGCTGAGAATACGCCCAGTGGTGAGCAGAAGCGGGAAACGCGGCCCAACTTTTTCATCGGTGGGCACATATTCGGTCACAAAAAACCGGCCTTCGCCACGCACGAAATGCTCCATATGCATCACCGGCGTGCCCAGCGGGGCGGCTTCGTTGCAGGGCCATTGAACCGAGCCTTCGCGCTCCAACAAATCATAGGACACACCGGTAAAGCTTGGCGTTAGGGCGGCGATTTCATCCATGATTTCGCTTGGATGTTGATAGGACATGCGATAACCCAGCGCGTTGGCGAGCCGTTGGGTGATTTGCCAATCCTCATACCCATTTTTCGGTGACATCACTTTGCGCACACGCTGGATGCGACGCTCAGCGTTGGTGAAGGTGCCGTTCTTTTCCAGGAAGGTGGAGCCGGGCAAGAACACATGGGCAAATTGTGCTGTTTCGTTCAGGAACAAATCCTGCACGACCACGCACTCCATGGCCGAGAGACCGGCGGTGATATGTTTGATGTCCGGATCGGATTGGGCGATATCTTCGCCTTGGATATACAGACCTTTGAACGTGCCGTCGATCGCGGCGTCCAGCATATTCGGGATTCGCAAGCCCGGTTCTGGTTCCAGCGCGACGCCCCAGGCCTGCTCAAAACTTTCGCGAACATGCGCTAGGCTGATATGGCGATATCCGGGAAGCTCGTGCGGGAAGCTGCCCATATCGCAACTGCCTTGCACGTTGTTTTGACCTCGCAGCGGATTAACGCCCACGCCCACGCGGCCCAAATTGCCGGTCGCCATGGCCAGATTGGCCAAGGCGAGGACGGCGGTGGTGCCTTGGCTATGCTCGGTGATGCCAAGCCCGTAATAGATTGCACCATTGCCGCCCGTTGCGTAAAGCCGTGCCGCCTCGCGCACCAGATGAGGGGCGACGCCGGTCACGGCTGCTAACGCCTCAGGGCTATTTTGCGCCTGACCGACATAATCCTGCCATTGGCCGAACGAATCGCCATCGCAGCGGGCGCGCACAAACTCAGTATCAACCAGATTTTCGGTGACGATGACATGGGCCAGAGCGGTGAGGATCGCCACATTGGTGCCAGGGCGGGTGGGTAAATGCAATGCCGCGTGAACGTGCGGGGTGCGCACCAAATCGATCCGGCGTGGGTCGATCACAATCAATTTTGCCCCTTCGCGGAGGCGCTTTTTCATGCGCGAGGCAAATACCGGGTGACCATCGGTCGGGTTGGCGCCGATCAACAGCATTACATCGGCCTGTTCGACACTATCGAAATCTTGCGTGCCTGCCGATGTGCCAAAGGCGGCGCTCAAACCATAGCCGGTGGGGGAGTGGCAAACCCGTGCGCAGGTATCGACATTGTTATTGCCAAAACCAGCGCGGATCAGCTTTTGCACCAGGTAGGTTTCTTCGTTGGTGCAGCGCGAGGAGGTGATGCCGCCCACGGCGTTGCGGCCATATTGGGCCTGGATCCGTTTGAATTCGGCGGCGGTATGGGCAATCGCTTCATCCCAGGAAACTTCGCGCCACGGGTCGGTAATCGCGGCGCGGATCATCGGTTTGGTGATCCGGTCTTGATGGGTGGCGTAGCCCCAGGCGAAGCGGCCTTTGACGCAGGAATGGCCGTGATTGGCTTTACCGTCTTTGAACGGCACCATGCGCACCACTTGTTCGCCGCGCATTTCGGCTTTGAACGAGCAGCCGACGCCGCAATAGGCGCAGGTGGTGACTTTTGAATGCTCGGGCTGGCCGATTTCAACGACCGAGGTTTCCATCAAGGTTGCCGTTGGGCAGGCCTGCACGCAGGCGCCGCACGACACGCATTCGGAATCGAAGAATTTTTCCTCCATGCCGGGCGATACTTTGGCGTCAAAACCACGGCCCGCGATGGTGAGGGCGAACGTGCCTTGCACCTCTTCGCAGGCGCGCACGCAGCGCGAGCACACGATGCATTTTGACGCGTCAAACTGGAAATACGGGTTGGAAACATCCTTGGCCTGAGCCAGATGATTTTCGCCGTCATAGCCATAACGCACATCGCGCAGGCCAACGGCGCCAGCCATGTCTTGCAGTTCGCAATCACCATTGGCCGAGCAGGTCAAGCAATCGAGCGGGTGATCGGAAATGTAAAGTTCCATGACCCCGCGCCGTAACTTGCCGAGCCGCTCATTTTGGGTATGCACCACCATGCCTTCGGCGACCGGCGTGGTGCAGGAGGCGGGCGTGCCTGCGCGCCCTTCGATTTCAACAAGGCACAGGCGGCATGATCCGAAGCTATCGAGCATATCGGTTGCGCAGAGCTTGGGGATTTGCGTGCCCATGATCATGGCGGCACGCATGACCGAGGTGCCTTCGGGCACGCGCACGATTTCACCATCAATGGTGAGCGACACCAGATTTTCGGCGGTGACTGCTTTGGTGCCGAAATCAATTTCGTGGACCAAACCCATGGTCTCTCTCCTTATTCTGCCGCGTGGCGCAGCGGCGCCGGGACGAAATCTTCGGGGAAGTGCCGGATCGCGCTCAAAACCGGGTACGGGGTGAATCCGCCTAACGCGCAGAGCGAGCCAAATTTCATGGTTTCACATAAATCCTCGATCAATGACATATTTTTATGCACATCGATGCCGGCCAATATTTTATCGAATGTTTCCATGCCGCGCACGGCACCGATGCGGCACGGCGTGCATTTGCCGCAGGATTCGTGCGCACAAAACGCCATCGCGAAGCGGGCCATGCGCGCCATATCGACGCTATCATCAAACACCACGAGCCCGCCATGACCAATCAACCCGTCGCATTTCGCAAAAGCCTCGTAATCATAAGGCGTGTCGAACATTGAAGGGGGAAAATAAGCGCCGAGCGGACCACCGGCCTGCACGGCGCGCACCGGGCGGCCCGATTGGGTGCCACCGCCGATATCCTCGACCAAGCTGCCCAAAGTGAGGCCAAACGCAGCCTCGAACAGGCCACCATGGCGGATATTGCCGGCGAGCTGAATAGGCATGGTGCCCCGCGAGCGGCCATAGCCAACATCAGCAAAGGCAGAAGCACCTTCGGCGAGAATGAACGGCACGCTGGCGAGGGAGATGGTGTTGTTAATCACGGTCGGTTGGCCAAACAGGCCCTTGATCGCCGGGAGCGGTGGCTTGGCGCGCACCTGGCCGCGCTTGCCTTCCAGACTATCGAGCAACGCGGTTTCTTCGCCGCAAACATAGGCACCGGCGCCGACGCGAACCTCCAGCTCAAAGGCATGAGCGCTGCCATTGATGGCGGGGCCGAGTAGGCCGCCTGCCCGGGCCAGGGCGATGGCGCGGTTCATCATGGTGATGGCGAACGGGTATTCCGAGCGAAGATAGATATAGCCGCGCGTGGCGCCGACACCGATGCCAGCGATCACCATGCCCTCAATCAGGGCGAACGGGTCTGCTTCCATGATCAGCCGATCAGCGAAGGTGCCCGAATCGCCTTCGTCGGCGTTGCAGACAATATATTTTTGCGCGGCCTCGGTGCGCGCCACCGTTTCCCATTTGATGCCGGTGGGGAAGCCAGCACCGCCGCGCCCGCGCAGACCGCTCGCTTTGACCGCCGCGACGATGGCGGCAGGGCCAGCGCTCAGCGCATTTTCCAGGCCGCGCCAGCCGCCATGCGCGCGGTAATCATCGAGTGATAACGGGTCGATCACGCCGGCGCGCGTGAACACGAAGCGGGTTTGCTTGGCAAAATACGGAATGTTCTCGATCAGACCCAGAAAATTGCCGCAGGGTTTGCCCTCGACCAAGCCGCCATCGAACAAGCTGGCGACATCGTCAGCCTGCACATCGGCATAGCCGACGCGCCCGGACGATGTTGCAACCTCGACCAACGGTTCTAACCAAAACATGCCGCGCGAGCCGTTGCGGATCAGGCGAACAGGAATGTTCCGGCGCTTGGCTTCGGCGATGATGGCATCGGCCACCTGATTGGCACCGACGGCGATTGCGGCCATATCTTGAGGGACGAAAATATCCATCACGCTGCGGCCTCCGCTAATGTGATCAATCGACCCGCGTTGGTGCGCCCGATGGGCTGATCATCGAACAGGGCGGAGGGGGCGGTGGCGCACAGGCCGAGGCAATAGACCGCCTCAATGGTGATCCGGCCATCGGCAGAGGTTTCGCCCCAATTCAGGCCGAGATGATCGAGTAGCGCTTTGGCTTGGGCTTCGGACCCCATCGATTGGCAGGCCTCGGCGCGGCATAATTTCAGCACATGGCGACCCGCCGGCGCGCGCCGATAATCGTGATAGAAGCTGATGACACCATGCACATCAGCCCGAGTAAGGTTCAGGGCTTTGGCGATTTCAGGCTCCGCCTCCCGCGGGACATAGCCGAACGCGGACTGGATTTCATGGAGCAGCGGCAGCAGCCCGCCGTCAACATCTTGAAACTGACTAATAATTTCCTGGAGTCGTGGCATCATTCGTGCATCGAAGCCTGTTGTGTTCGGCATTCACCCCACCCCTAAGCAAATTATTACATTCTAAGCTGCCAAGCGTTTCCCGCGAATTGCACGGCAAAACAAGATCAAATTTCCGTTAACTAATAGAAAATAGCTATCAACTGGGGCGTTTACGCCAAGCCACCGCGTTCCCGGGCCAAGGCGGCGAGGCTTGAGACGAGCGGGGATAGCGGATCGCGGTCGGGCAGAACCAGCCCGACCGTGTGAACTTCTTCGGGATTGATGATCGGGATAATGCGCAATTTGGCGGTGAGACCGAAAATCAGCGCGAGTTTTTCGGGTAAAATACAGGCCCAGCGCCCGGTTTGCACGTGGCTGACCAAGACCACGATGGAGTTGCTTTCCAAAGTTGGCTCAACGCTAACCCCGGCATCCTGCAAAAGCCGGTCCAGAATCCGGCGATTTTGCATGTCAGGCGTCAGGAGGCAGAGCGGAATCTCGCCGAGCTCGGACCAGGAGACTTGCTCGCGATGGCCGAGTGGGGCGTCAGCCGAGGTGAGAAGGCGATAGCGCTCTTCATAGAGCGGGATCATCCGCGCGCGGCCAATCGACTCGTTATCAAGATAGGTCACGCCGGCATCGACCTCGAAATTCTCCAACCGGCGCAGCACCTCATTGGAGGTGCAGGATTGGATCGAGAAGCGGACATTCGGATGCCGGGCGCGATAGGGCGTGGTTAATTCGGTGATGGTGGCGAGTGCGGTTGGAATCGCGGCGATGCGCAACAAGCCGGTGAGGCTGTGCTTGAGCGCGCTCACATCGGCGCGCATCGCGTGGACATCGCCGAGAATGCGGCGCGCCCATTCCAGCACGCGTTCGCCCTCCGGCGTAAAACCCCGAAACCGCGATGATCGCTCGACCAGAGGCATGCCGAGCATGTCTTCCAGAACCTTGATCCCCGCCGAAAAGCTCGGCTGGGTCACGCCGCAGCTCTCTGCGGCGCGGCCAAAATGGCGCTCGCGCGCCAGCGCCAATAGATAATCGAGCTTGTCGATCACACCGCGTCAGCGACCAGCACGAGTCGGCCCGTCACGGCGCCGTCTTTGAGCCGGTGCAAGGCGCTATCGGCGTCGCGCTGGGGCACTGTTTCAATTGGCAAAGGCGGAAGCTTGCCGCCTTGCGCCAAACCGACCAGCTCGCGCAAATCGCCCGGCGAGCCGACAAAGCTGCCTTGCAGGGTTAAAGCCCGCATCGGCACAAAGGGGAGGGGCAATTTTAATTCGCCACCAAACAGGCCGACCATGACCAATTTGCCGCCTTTGGCGAGGCTGGCATAAGCCGCTTGGGCGGTGCCGGAGCCGTTGACTAGATCGATGATCGCCAAAGGCTGGCCGTCACAGGCCTCGATAATCGCTTTATCGAGCCGTTCCGCCCCCCCATCAACCGTGGCGCTCGCACCGGCGCGTTCGGCGGCGGCGCGCTTTTCCGGGCTGGTATCAACGCTGATGATCGCGCGATGGCCGAGCGCTTTGAGCACCGCAATGGCGGATAGACCAAGCCCGCCAGCGCCGATCAGCACCACGGGCCGATCCGGCGCGATGGGCATGATTTTTTTGATGGCCGCGAACACGGTAATGCCTGAGCAGGCATAGGTTGCCGCCAAGGCGGGATCGAGATCGCCCGGATCGATCAAATGACCCGCATGGGCGGCAATGACATGGGTGGCAAAGCCGCCATGCTGGTAAATGCCCAAGGAGCGCTGCTTGGCGCAGAGATTATCGTCGCCCGCCCGGCAGCGTTCGCACTGCCCGCAGCCGACCCACGGATAGACGATCCGTTGATCGCCAATTTTCACGCCGCTGGCTTCTGGCCCTAGTTTGACAACGCGCGCGACGATTTCATGCCCCAGCGCCAAGGGCAGCGAAATGCCGCGCTGGATGATATCGAACCGGCCAGCACTGCCGAGATCATAATACCCATCCCAAATATGCAAATCCGAATGGCACACGCCGCAATGGGTCACTTCCAGCAGAATCTCAGTGCCCTTCGGCTCGGGCATTGGCAGCGCTATTTCCTGCAACGGCGCCCCGTTGGTCACGACTGCCCAGGCTTTCATCATCTCTGTCATGTCACGCTCGCTCCTACCCTATTAACCTTAACGAATGATCAACAAAGCCGATATTATCAGCTCTCAGTGTCATCGACCGCGAGTTCCGGCACGATCATGCCGGGTTCGGCCTCGATGGCATCGATGCTGCGCAGCGTGCGCCCGACGGCGCGCACCCGTGTTTGGGTCGATTCGATGCCTTTGCTGAGCGAATCGGCGCGTTTGGCTAAACTTTCCATGGCTTCGCCCAATTTGCTCCATTCGCCTTTGACGGCACCGAGGATTTTGCCAATTTCACCGGCTTTGCGCTCAAGCTGCACCGTGAAATGCCCGACCCGGATGGTGTGCAGTAACGCCGGGAGCAGGCTTGGGCTTTGGATCAGCACCCGATAGTCGCGCTGCACCTGCTCGATCAGGCCCGGGGCGCGCGCCACTTCGGCAAACAGCCCTTCGCTTGGCAAATACAGGATCGCAATATCGGTGGTGCGCGGTGGCTTGATGTATTTTTGCGCAATTTTTTTCGCCTCATTGCGAATTCGGTTCGCCAGTCCGCTCATCGCTTGCGCCTCGGCTTCGCGATCACCGGCCTCGGCGGCGAGCAGCAAGCGATCATAATCCTCGGTGGGGAATTTGGCATCGATTGGTAGATAGACGCTGGTTTCGCCATCGCGCACCGGCATGCGCACCGCGAATTCAACCATGTCGTTATTCGTCGGGTCGGGACGGAAATTCGCCTCGAACGTGCCGGGCGGGAGTGTGTCATCCAGCGTTTGGCGGATTTGCTGCTCGCCCCAGCCGCCGCGCGATTTCACATTGGCGAATAGCCGCTTCAAATCGCCAACTTGGGTCGCCACATTTTGCACCTGGCCAATCGCTTGCTGGACTTGTGCGAATTGTTCGGCAACGCGCTTGAAACTCTCGCCGATTTTCTGCTCCAGCGCCGATTGCAATTTCTCATCGACGGCGGCGCGCATGTCATCGAGCTTTTTTTCATTGCCGGATCGAATAATCTCGAGCTGCTGTTCCACCCGTGTGCGTAATTTCTCCTGCTCCTCGCGCAAAGCAACCGAAACGCCGGCCAAATCGCGCGACATCCGGTCTGCAAGCTGGGTTTGACTTTCGGTGAGGCGGGTGATGAAGGCGAGGGTTTCATTGAGCGCTTGCGCCCGGCTGGCTTGCGCTTGCTGTTCGGCAGCACCGAGTTTTTCCGCAACCAGCAATGAGAGTTCGCTGATGGCACCATGGATCGCGCTGTTGCTCCGGGCGGATTGATCGGCTTGGGTGCGAGCGCCGTCCTGCAACCGATCAAAACCGGCACTCACTGCGGCGCGCGCCTGATCGCCAATGCTGGCGGCAACGGGACCGGATAATTGCGCTTCCAACGAAGCGAGCCGACCGCCGAGCCTGACCAGCAAAACCACAAGAATAATCAGCACTAGGGCAATGACGACCAAGCCAGCGAGCGCGGCGCTGCTGATGGGCATCATTGTTCACGCATCCATTTTCAGCGCGGCCAGGAAGGCAGATTGCGGGATTTCGACCTTGCCGAACTGGCGCATGCGCTTTTTGCCCTCTTTTTGCTTATCGAGCAGTTTGCGTTTACGCGAAATATCACCGCCATAGCATTTGGCCGTCACGTCTTTTGAGAGCGCGCCGATGGTTTCGCGCGCAATCACCCGGCTGCCAATCGCCGCTTGGATGGCGATTTTGAAAAGCTGTTTGGGGATCAGATCTTTGAGCTTGGCACAAATCGAGCGCCCACGGGTCTCGGCGACTGAGCGATGGGCGATGAAGGCCAGAGCATCGACCGGTTCGAGATTGACCAGAATCGATATTTTCACCAAATCGCTTTCGACATAATTATCCATCTGATAATCGAAACTGGCATAGCCGCGCGAGACCGATTTCAAGCGATCGTAGAAATCAAACACCACTTCGTTGAGCGGCAAACGATACACCGCCATGGCGCGATTACCGACATAGGTTAAATCAGCCTGCTGGCCGCGCCGTTCATTGCACAGGCCTAGCACGGCGCCCAGATAATCATCCGGCACCATGATGGTTGCTTTGATCCACGGCTCCTCGATGAAATCGATCAATGACCCGTCAGGCATATCGGCGGGGTTATGGAGTTCTTGAACCTCGCCATTGGTTTTATGCATCCGATACACCACCGAAGGCGCGGTCGCGATCAAATCAAGATCGAATTCACGGGACAGGCGCTCTTGGATGATTTCCAGATGCAGCAAGCCGAGAAAGCCACAGCGAAAGCCAAAGCCGAGGGCGGCAGAAGTTTCGGCTTCATAATGAAAGCTCGCATCATTCAGCCGCAATTTGCCCAGGCTATCGCGCAGTTTTTCAAAATCATCGGCATCAACCGGATACAGGCCGCACCAGACAACCGGGATTGAGGGTTTGAAACCGGGCAAAGCTTCGGTGGCCGGGTGGCGATCATCGGTGATGGTGTCACCAACGTTACAATCGGCCACGGTTTTGATCGCGGCGGTCATAAAGCCGATTTCACCTGGCCCGAGATCGTCCTCAGGGCGCAATTTGGGCGCGAAAACGCCGACTTGCTCGACCGTGTGAACGGCGCCGGATGACATCATGCGAATGCGCATTCCCTTGCGCAGCCGACCATTTTTGATACGCACCAAAATAATCACGCCCAGATATTGGTCATACCAGCTATCCACCAGCAGGGCGGTCAGCGGGGCCTCTGCATCGCCGACCGGCGGCGGTAGGCGCGTGACCAGGGCTTCCAGCACGGCTTCGATATTCAGGCCGGTTTTTGCCGAAATCTCCACCGCATCGGAGGCATCAAGCCCGATCACATCCTCGATCTGCTGCTTGACCCGGTCCGGTTCAGCGGCGGGGAGATCGATTTTGTTGAGCACCGGCACAATCTCATGATTCGCATCGATTGCTTGATAGACATTGGCCAGCGTTTGCGCTTCCACCCCTTGCGAGGCATCCACCACCAGCAATGAGCCTTCGCACGCGGCGAGGCTGCGGCTCACCTCATACGCGAAATCGACATGACCCGGCGTGTCCATGAGGTTCAGGGTGTAGGTTTTGCCGTCTTTCGCGGGATAGCTCAGCCGCACGGTTTGCGCTTTGATGGTGATCCCGCGTTCTTTCTCAATGTCCATATTATCAAGGACTTGCTCGGTCATCTCGCGCGCCGTCAGGGCGCCGGTGGCCTGGATCAAGCGGTCAGCCAGGGTCGATTTGCCGTGATCGATATGGGCAATGATCGAAAAATTGCGGATCAGTTCGGTGGGTGTTGACGTCATACGCGCCCTTTATGCCAATTTTGCGCGCCTGTCAGCCTGTCGGGACGCTGGTTTTGCCAAACGGCGCAATCCGGCGGATAACGGTGAGTAATCAGGACCAGCACCGACGGAGGACCTCATCCCATGGCTGCCAGCAAACAACCCGGTTCTGCGCGCAAGCGCACTTTATGCATCGATGTCGGGGGCACGCATGTCAAAGCCGGTATCGTGACGCAAGATGGCACCATGCAATCCGACCATGCCCGCCTCGCGACGCCGCATCCTTGTGCGCCGGAGACGCTGATCGACATGATCGAGCAGCTCAGCAAGCCGTTGGGGCGGTTTGATCGGATCAGCATTGGTTTTCCCGGTGCGGTGCGGCGGGGGATAATCCTCACCGCGCCCAATTTGTGCGATCCGGCGCATGACGGCAGCGAATGGCACGCGATTGATTTGGCCGGCGCATTGCAGCACCGGCTCAAGCGCCCGGCGCGGCTCGCGAATGATGCCGAAATTCAAGGGCTGGGGGCAATCACTGGCGTGGGTCTCGAAACAGTGATCACGCTGGGCACTGGCATGGGGTTCGCCATGTTTACCGATGGTGTGGCCGCGCCGCATCTCGAGCTTGGCCAGCATAATGCCCATAAAAACAAGAGCTATGATCACTATGTCGGGCATGCGGTGCTTGAAAAAATTGGTCCGAAAAAATGGCGCAAGCATGTCGATCGGGTCATCGCACAGCTCCGTGTGCTCACCAATTTCGACATGCTTTACATCGGCGGCGGCAATGCCCGGTTGATCGAGACCGCGCCCACCCCAGATATCAAGCTGATCGCGAATGAGACAGGGATCACCGGCGGTGTGCGCTTGTGGGATGGTATCGCGCATTCGGGTTGATCGATTTCGGTTGATGATTTCGATTATCGCTGCTTATCCCTGACTGATCTGATACCCAGAATTTTCTAACCAAGGATGCTGCCATGAATCCGCTCCGTCAACTCAGTAAAGCCGGTCAATCGCCCTGGCTTGATTTTGTTGATCGCCCCTTGATCGCCTCGGGCCGGTTGCAAGCGATGATCGAGACCGATGGGCTGAAAGGCATGACGTCCAATCCGGCGATATTTGAAAAAGCGATTAGCTCGGCTGATGATTATCGCCAAGCACTTACCAAATTCACCGAGCGCCGCAACCATCCGCCGATGGCGATTTATGAGCATTTGGCGATTGCCGATATCCAGCATGCGGCTGATGCGTTGCTGCCAGTTTATCATGAAACCGCCAAGCGCGATGGTTATATCAGTCTCGAAGTTTCGCCCTATCTCGCGCATGACACGGCAGGCACCATCGCGGAAGCGCGGCGCTTATGGCACGACGTCAATCGCCCGAATGTGATGATCAAGGTGCCCGGCACGCCAGAGGGTGTGCCGGCCATCCGCACATTGATCAGCGAAGGGCTGTCGATCAATGTGACACTACTTTTTGCTGTTGAGGCCTATAAAGATGTCGCTGAGGCCTTTCTCGCCGGCCTCGAAGACCGGGCGGCGCAAGGCGGTGATTTGTCAAACATTGCCAGTGTTGCCAGCTTTTTTATCAGCCGGATCGATAATGTGGTTGATCGCGACCTGCAATCACGCATCGATCAGGGCAATACCGCGCTGCGTGCGCATCTCGGCAAGACGGCGATTGCCTGTGCCAAAATGGCCTACCGGCACTATCAATTTCTGACCGCCTCACCGCGTTGGCAGGCCCTCGCCCAGCGCGGCGCGCAGACCCAGCGGCTATTATGGGCCTCGACCAGCGTTAAAAACCCGCATTATCCAGACACGCTTTATGTCGAAACCCTGATTGGTCCAGACACGGTCAATACCATGCCGCCTGCGACGATGGATGCATTTCGCGACCATGGGCGCGTGAATGCGCATGCGATTACCGAGCATGTGCGTGAAGCTGAGCTTACTTTGCAGGCTATTGCCCAATCGGGCATTTCGCTTGATGCGATTACGAATGAGCTCGTTGCCGATGGGGTTCGGCAATTTGCGGCGGCCTTTGATCAGCTCTTGGGCGCTGTCGAAACACAGCGTGCCGTGTTGCACCCCGTTAACCCGATGCGCCTTGAGGCGAACGCCGATTTGACGGCCGCGATGACGGCTCAAACAAAAGAATTTCAAGCGAGCGGAACGCTGCGGAAAATTTGGGCGAGCGATCCAACCGTGTGGACCAATCAGGGTGAACAAGATTGGACGGGTTGGCTTGATATTGTTCATCATGAGCACGCGCATGTCGGCACGCTGATGCGCTATGCGCAGACTATCCGAGAAGCGGGTTATCGCCACGTCGTGCTGCTCGGCATGGGCGGGTCGAGCCTTGGACCGGAGGTGTTAGCGACCGTCTTTGGTAAGCAGCCGAACCATCCCGAGTTCTTGATGCTCGACAGCACAGACCCCGCGCAAATTCGAGCGCTCGACGCTAAACTCGATCTTAAAACCACGCATTTTATTGTCTCATCCAAATCGGGCAGCACGTTAGAGCCGAATATCATGCTCGCTTATTATCGGGCGCGCATGATCGAAGCAGTCGGTGAGGCGGCGTGGGCGCGGCATTTCACCGCCGTGACCGATCCGGGTTCTGCGCTTGAACAGCAGGCCAAGGCGCAGCATTTCGCGCATCTCATGCATGGCGTGCCGAGTATTGGCGGGCGCTACTCGGTGCTGTCCAAATTTGGCTTGGTGCCGGCTGCCGCTATTGGCATTGATGTTGAAAAATTATTGGCCAAAACCGGTGATATGGTGATTAGCGCTGGCCCTGATGTGCCGGTTGCGCTGAATGCAGCGGCGCAGCTTGGCATTTTGCTCGGCACAGCAGCGATGCAGTTTCAGCGTGATAAAATCACCATTATCGCCTCGCCGGGTATTGCTGATCTCGGGGCTTGGCTCGAGCAGCTGATTGCGGAATCAACCGGCAAGCAGGGCAGGGGCCTGATCCCCATTGATGGCGAACCGCTCGGCAAGAGCGAGCATTATGGCCATGATCGGGTATTCGTGCATTTGGCGCTGGCTGATGAGACCAATGCACGACAGGATGCTGAACTTGATGCGTTGGCGCGCGCGGGGCATCCTGTGGTGCGAATCAGCGTCACTGACCGCTTAAGCCTGGGCCAAGAGTTTTTCCGGTGGGAAATGGCCACCGCGATTGCCGGAGCCATCATCGGCATCAACCCGTTCGACCAACCCGATGTCGAGGCGAGTAAAATCAAAACCCGGGCGTTGACCGATGGATTTGAGCAGACCGGCAGTCTTGACGCCCCAGCGCCAATTTTTGAGGGCGATGGGATTTCGCTCTATGCCGATGCGGCGAATAGCGCGCGCCTGGGCTCGCATGCTACGCTGGCCGCGTATCTGAAAGCTCATTTCCGAGCGGCAAAGTCGGGCGATTATTGTGCCCTGCTCGCCTATATCGATCATAATAAAACGCAAACCGAGCATCTGACGCATATGCGGCGGATGATCCGGGATCATTTGCGCATTGCAACCTGTGTTGGCTTTGGGCCCCGGTTTTTGCACTCCACCGGTCAGGCCTATAAAGGCGGGCCGAATAGCGGCCTATTCCTGCAAATCACCAGCCAAGACGGGCATGATCTGCCAGTGCCAGGCCATCGCTATAGCTTTGGCGTGGTCAAGGCGGCGCAAGCCATGGGGGATTTGGGGGTGCTGGAGGAGCGCGGGCGGCGTGCGCTGCGGGTGCATCTGCATCATCTCGATGCCGGTATGAAAACGTTGAGAATTGCGATCGAACAAGCCCTTTCATAAGGAGACCAGCGATGCAAATCGGGATTATCGGCCTTGGTAAAATGGGCGCCAACATCACGCGGCGCTTGCAGCGTGCTGGTCATCATTGCGTGGTCTTTGATACCAATCAAGCGGCGATCAAAACTTTGGTGGCAGAGGGCGCTGAGGGGGCGGATACGGTTCAAGCCATGGTCCAGGCGTTGAGTGCGCCGCGTGCCATTTGGCTGATGTTGCCGGCGGGGGAGATTACCGAAAATGCCGTCAATGATCTCGCCAAATTAATGGCGAAAGGGGATATTCTCATCGATGGCGGCAATAGTTTTTATAAAGATGATGTCCGTCGGGCAAAGATGCTGGCGGAGGCTGGACTTCATTATATCGACGTCGGCACCTCGGGCGGCGTATGGGGGCTGGAGCGCGGCTTTTGCATGATGATTGGCGGCGAGACCGACATTGTTCAGCATCTCGATCCAATTTTCAAAACCCTCGCACCTGGCGCGGGGTCGATTGATAAAACGCCCAATCGGCAGGGTCGCGACCCGCGTGCTGAACTGGGCTATATTCATGCAGGGCCGAATGGTGCCGGGCACTTTGTCAAAATGGTGCATAACGGTATCGAATATGGCTTGATGCAGGCCTATGCCGAGGGTTTTGACGTGTTACGCAACAAGAATTCCGAGGCATTGCCAGCCGATCAACGGTATGATCTCGATATGGCGGATATTGCCGAGGTATGGCGGCGCGGTAGCGTGATTTCGTCCTGGCTGCTTGATTTAACCGCTTCGGCGCTCAGTCATGATGCGTCGCTGAGCGCTTATTCCGGCTATGTTGCCGATTCTGGCGAGGGTCGTTGGACGCTCGATGCCGCGATTGAGGAGGCGGTGCCGGCCAATGTGTTGGCTGCATCATTATTTGCGCGGTTCCGGTCACGCGAGGAACACACATTTGGTGAAAAATTGCTCTCCGCCATGCGCCAGGAATTTGGCGGCCATATCGAGCAAGGCGGCGGGGTCAAAAAATAATGTCCGAAACCCCCGCAATGAAACAGCCTGATCCTTGTGCGATGGTTATTTTCGGTGCGGGTGGTGATCTGACCAAGCGATTATTAGTTCCTGCTTTGTATAATTTGGCAAAAACTGGCTTAATCCCCGACAATTTTCTCATCATCGGTGCCGATATCGCAGATCGGCAGAGCGAGGAATGGGCCAGTTCGTTGCACGCGGCACTCGCTGAATTCGTTGGCAACGCGAGTGCTGAGGATCAAATCAGTTGCGTCGATCCGGCAGTTTGGGCGAAACTCGCGGGGCGGATGCATTATCTCCAAGGTGATTTCACCAAGGATGAATTTTATCACGCCCTTGCCGACAAACTCGGTGCATTGGAACAAGACCATGGCACGGTCGGTAATCGGTTGTTCTATCTCGCGGTTGCCGACCGGTTTTTCGGGCCGATTGTGACCCATCTTGGGGCGGCGAAATTGACGGCGCAGGACGATGGAGCGAAATCTTGGCGCCGGGTTGTTATTGAAAAACCGTTCGGCCATAGTTTGGCCTCGGCGCGGGCGCTCAATCAAACAATTTTACAATCCTTGGTCGAGTCTCAGATTTATCGGATCGATCATTTTCTGGGCAAGGAAACGGTTCAGAATATTCTTGCGCTCCGCTTCGCCAATAGCCTGTTTGAGCCGCTGTGGAATCGTGATCGGATCGATCATGTCCAAATCACCGTAGCAGAAACTGTTGGCGTGGAATCGCGTGGAAAATTCTACGATGTCACGGGAGCGCTGCGTGACATGGTGCCCAATCATGTGTTCCAACTCCTGGCCATGGTAACAATGGAACCGCCAACCGGCTTTCGGCCAGAAGCGATCCGCGACAAAAAATTCGATTTATTTACCGGCCTTCAAACGCTCGGCCCTGAGGATGTGGTGCGCGGGCAATATGATGCTGGCATGATCGGTGGGCAATCCTGCGTCGCCTATCGTGCGGAGCCGAATGTTGCGCCTGACTCAAAGACCGAAACATATGTCGCCATGCGCGTGCGGATCAATAATTGGCGCTGGGCTGGTGTGCCGTTTTACATTCGCACCGGCAAGCATTTGCCCGCGCGCCTCACCGAAATTGCCATTCGTTTTAAACGGGCGCCGCTCGCGGCGTTTCAAGAGATGTCGTTAGAGACTTTGCCGCCCAACTGGCTGATTTTGCGCATACAACCGGATGAAGGAATTTCACTGAAGTTTGAAGCCAAGCATCCTGGTCAGACCATGCGGCTCGCACCCGTCGCGATGGAATTTCGCTATGCGGATTGGTTTGCGCCGCAGCCGAATATTGGCTATGAAACATTACTCTATGACTGCATGATTGGCGATCAGACATTATTTCAGCGCGCCGATATGGTGGAGGAAACATGGCGTGTGGTGCAGCCAGTTTTGGATTTATGGGCCGCCGATCAAACACCAATCCCCACTTATCGCTCTGGTGACCAGGGGCCGGCGGCGGCGGACGCCTTGCTGAGTGATGATGCGCCAGAGCGCATCTGGCGCACCATCGCATTGCCGCAAAAGCAGAAGGCGTCGTGATGGATCGCACCATCAAGCTGGTTTTATCTGATATTGATGGCACATTGGTGACGAATAACAAATCACTCACGGCAGCGTCAATTGGTGCGGTGGCTGCCTTACGGCAAGCCGGGATTGCAATCGCGATCACCAGTGGCCGCCCGCCGCGCGGCATGGCAACCATTAGCCAGAAGCTGCAGCTCAGCACGCCGCTCGCGGGGTTTAATGGCGGTGTGCTGACCAGCCCGGATTTGGCCAGCATCATCGAATGTCATGCGTTTCCAGCCAATGATATTGCGACAACCCTGGATTTATTGGCCGTACATGGTCTTGATATCTGGGTCTATACGCGGCAGCGTTGGCTGGTGCGCGATAAATTCGCCCCGCATGTGGCGCATGAAGCAACAACTGTTGGGTTTGAGCCAGAAATTACCGATGATTTTATGAAGCATGATCTGGGTCATGTGATCAAAATTGTTGGGGTGAGTGATGATGCGCCCGCTCTGCAGCGTGCGGTGTTAGAGGCGCAATCCACGCTCGGTGATCATGTGTCGGCGAGCTGTTCGCAGCCTTATTATCTCGACATTACCAATGCGCGCGCGAACAAGGGGGCTGTTGTCGATTTTCTGTCGCGGCACCTCAATATCCCACACGCGCAAATCGTGACGATTGGCGATTCCGACAATGACATGAAAATGTTTGCGCGCAGCGGCCTCTCCATTGCCATGGGCAATGCCAGCGCGCATGTGCAGGCGGCGGCTAGCTGTGTGACCGCCAGCAATGAGCAAAACGGGTTTGCCAATGCGATCCATCAATTCATTCTTGGAGCCTCGCCATGATCCCGCGCCGCGGTGAGTTGCAGATCGTGCCAGACGGCGCGGGTTTCGCCGAGGCGGGTGCAGCGTTGATCGCGCAGGCCTGCGCATCGGCTCCTGGTCGCGCGATCATCGGGCTGGCTGGCGGGTCAACCCCCAAGCCGATTTATCAGGCCCTCGCATCCCCTGCATTCCGCGCCCAAATTCCCTGGGCGCGAACCGAGTTTGTGTTAGGGGATGAGCGATTTGTGGCGCCGGATGATCCGGATGCGAATATCCAGATGATCCGCACAGCGATGGCGGACGCGCCGAACCCGCTCTTGCATCCGGTGCCGTTTGCCGGGTTGAGTGTGGAGCAGGCGGCGCGGGCTTATGCGGGACAACTGCACGCTCTGTATGGTGCAGAAACGCTCGATCCGGCCAAACCATTTTTCGATCTCTGCCTGCTTGGTATGGGGGATGACGGGCATACCGCGTCGCTGTTGCCGAACCAACCTTCCTTGCTTGAGGAACGGACGCGCTGGGCGCTGCCGGTGACAGAGGGGCGGCCCGAAGCGCGGGTGACTTTGACCTATCCGGTGTTAGAGAGTGCCCGCTGCGTGGTGTTCATCGTTGCCGGTGCGAGTAAACGCGCAATGCTTGATGCGATTCTCTCGGGGGCCGATCAAACGGCGCCGGCGGCGCGCCTTAACCCGCAAGGTCGCTTGATTTGGCTGGTGGATCGTGAAGCGGCCGGACGTTGGGCAGCCTCACCCGCGATCACCAAAAGCGTAGGCATCCATTCGTAAAATTGAGTGTTCTGCTGAACGGTGCAAATGGGTTGCCGTGCCGCCACCAGCGCCCAGAGCCGCATAAAGCGGCAGCAGATGCTCTTCGGTTGGATGCTGTTCGCGTGCAAACGGAGCGCGGGTGCGATAATCGAGCAAAGCGGGCAGATCATGCGCAAGGATCGCTCGGTCCATCCACGCGGCAAAGGCGCTAACATCGGGGCTTTCGGGCGCATCCACCGCTTGGCCACGAAACCGGCGTAAATCATGGGTGAAGGAACCGGAGCCGAGAATCAACACATCATCGGCGCGCAGCGGCGCCAATGCCTGACCGAGGGCGTAATGATGCGCCGGCCCGGCCTGGGGTTGCACCGAGACCTGCAACACCGGGATCGAGGCGTCAGGATAGGCAATCAATAGCGGCACCCAGGCGCCATGATCGAGGCCGCGCTGTGGATCAATCGCCGTGGCAAGACCCGCTTCGGTTAGCATCGCTTCAATCCGTGCGGCGAAGGCCGGATCGCCCGGTGGTTCATAATGCAGCGCGTAAAGTGCTGGCGGAAAGCCACGAAAATCATGGATGGTGGTGTTGCGGGCCACCGCATTCACCATCGGCGTTGGCGTTTCCCAATGCGCCGAGACCACAACGATGGCGCGGGGCCGGGGCATGCGCGCCCCCAAGCCGGCGAGAAATTGGCGCGCTGGCGTATCGGTCAAAGCCAGCATGGGTGAACCATGGCTGACGAACAGGCTTGGGATCATGGTTGCTCCTTGGGGCTGGCCGGCGCAGGGTTGAGTTCGGCGCGTTCAACGCCACCTAATTTCCATGTGCCGTGGCAGCATCGTTGTTTCAAGGCGCAGCCTCATCACGGTGAACAAAGGAGCTCTGCAATGATCGAAGCCTATTGGAATGGTCGTTTAATCGCCCGATCCGATGACACGGTGGTGGTGGAAGGTAATCATTATTTCCCGCCCAGCGCCATCATCGAGGGCGTGCTGACGCCCTCCGCCACCACCAGCCGTTGCCCGTGGAAGGGAACGGCGCATTATCACTCGCTCAATGTCGAGGGCGCGCAGAACCCGGACGCGGCGTGGTATTATCCCGAACCGCTTCCAGCAGCGGCGGCGATCAAAGGGCGGATTGCGTTCTGGAAAGGCGTGGTGGTCAAAACCGTCTGAGCCACGGGGCGGCGCACAGGCCACCCATGCAAATATTGGCATTAATGGCGTCGTTTGATACAAAACTAAATTAAATCAATCAATTGGTAGGTATGCTCGGTGAGCGCTGCCACCGGGTGCGCGCCCGCGCTGCCGATGACGCTGTTGCGCCAGGGATGGAATCGTGCTCAACCGCGTTCAACAGAACAGCGCTCGTAAATTCGGTTTACCGCACCGCAGGCCCTGTTCACTGAGTTTCTCATGCCGTTACTCAGGTTTGCCGCCATTTCTTGGTGCGCATCGTCCAGGTTGCTGATTTACGCATGCCGCCTCCCTTCTCCTCACCGTTGATCCTTTTGGATCGGCGGTCTGTTCTGAAAGTATTCCTTTGACCTTATTTACCGAACTCGGCCTCGCCGAGCCCGTTCTGCGTGCCGTTGCCGCAGAATCATACACCACGCCGACGCCGATCCAGGCCAAGGCCATCCCGATTATCCTTGAAGGCCACGACATGGTCGGCATTGCGCAGACCGGCACCGGCAAAACCGCCGCGTTCGTGCTGCCATTGCTGCATCGCCTGGCTAATGATGTCAGCCGCCCCGCCGATCGCACCTGCCGCATGTTGATCCTTGCGCCAACGCGCGAACTCGTTCAGCAAATTGCCGAGAGTGCGCGGGTTTATGGCAAATTCGTCCGCCCCTCGATTGCCGTGGTGATTGGCGGCGCGAAACATGGGCCGCAAGCCAAGCAAATGCTGCGCGGGGTTGATTTGCTGGTGGCAACGCCGGGCCGTCTGCTCGATCATATGGGCACCGGCGCCATTCGCCTTGATCAAACCACGACCGTGGTGCTCGATGAAGCCGACCAGATGCTGGATATGGGCTTTATTCCGGCCATTCGCCAAATTCTGGCGCGTTTGCCGGCGCAGCGCCAAACCATGCTGCTGTCCGCGACCATGCCAAAGCCGATTCGCGCTTTGGCCAGTGAATTCCTCACCAATCCGCGCGAAGTGGCGGTGAGTGCGGAATCGCGGCCAATTGAGCGGATCGATCAGCAGGTGATTTTGCTGTCCGCCAATGATAAGCGGGCGAAATTGGTGGAATTGCTGGCGGTGCCGGAAATGAACCGCGCCATTGTGTTTACCCGCACCAAGCATGGCGCGGATAAAGTGACGCAGCATCTCGAAGCCGCTGGCCTGCCCGCATCGGCGATTCACGGCAATAAAAGCCAGCCGCAGCGTGAGCGTGCGCTCGATGGGTTTCGTTCGGGCCGGGTGAAAATTCTGGTCGCGACCGACATTGCGGCGCGCGGCATTGATGTTGATGGCGTCTCGCACATTGTCAATTTCGAGCTGCCGAACATGCCGGAATCCTATGTTCACCGCATTGGCCGCACCGCGCGCGCCGGTGCGACCGGCATTGCGATTTCGCTGTGTGAGCCAACCGAATTGGCCTATTTGCGCGATATCGAAAAACTGATCGGGCGCCAGCTCATTCCTGGCGGCGTGCCGCATGGCGTGCAGCGTCCGCCGCAAAATCGTGGTGGGCAAAACCGTAATGGTGGCCAGCATCGGGGTGATAATAGCCGGGGTGGGCAGCCGCATCGCGCGGGAGCGCCGGGTGGTCAGCGTCATGCGGGCCGTGGTGAGCAGCGGGGCCGCCATGCCGGCGGTGGTCGCGTTTCGGGTTAGTCAGGCAGACTGATTTCGGCGGTATCACGCTTCAGGCCGGGTGGATCATCGATCCACTCGGCTTAAGGCTGTCCGTCGCACGCCCCGTTAGGCACAGAGGGCGGATTACTCCTCCTCGACGTCCTCCAGGCTGAATTGCTGGGCTTCTTCATCATAGGAATAAAGCTCAGCAAAGCGGCCCCAGGCGATAACCGTGCGCAGTGTTTCCTCGGCGCGTTCCGGCGACATATGATCCTCTAACTCATCGCGAAACCGCACCGCGGAGGCGCGATGGTTCCAGCGTTCATCAATCACTTGGCGGATCGCCGCGACCAGGGGCACATGGGCGCGCAGGGATTCGGCGAAGAGTTTTTTGCGCGTATCGGTGTCGGCATTGACGAAGTTCTTGCCCTGCTCGGTTAGTTTGATGTCGCCCTCTTCCAAATCGGCGAAGCGCAATAATTGCAGCGTCTCGCCCAAGGGCAGCAATTCATCCGCTTCATACTGCAAGGCGGCGGCCAAAGCAGGGAGATCGGCCTTGCCTTGATAGGGGTCGGCGGCCAGGGTCTCTAACAAGCCGGACATCAAATTGGTGCCAATCGGATGCAGCGGGGTGGCAAAACCGGTGGCTACGTGCGCAGGTTGGGTGCGCAATTCCGCCGGGGTTTTGCGCCGCGTCATCACCGCATAAATATCATCGACCATCTGACGGAAATCTGGCGCCAAACGATTGCGCGGATGGGCGAACGGCACGGTCATTTCATGGGCAACCCGCCCCGGATCAGAGGAAAACACCAAAATCCGGTCGCACATCAACACCGCTTCCTCGATATTATGGGTCACCATCAGAATCGATTGCACCGGCAGTTTTCGTTCCGACCAAAGATCGATCAAGTCAGTGCGCAGCGTCTCGGCGGTGAGCACATCGAGGGCGGAAAACGGCTCATCCATCAACAGCAGATCGGGATGTGTCACCAAGGCGCGGGCGAGGCCCACGCGCTGGCGCATGCCGCCTGATAGTTCCTTGGGATAGGCACTTTCGTAACCGCCAAGCCCGATCAAATCGATCGCATCCTCCGCACGGCTTTCACGCACGGCGCGCGGCACGCCCTGCGCTTCAAGCCCCAGCTCAACATTTTCCTGCACGCTGAGCCAGGGAAACAAGGCAAAACTCTGAAACACCATCGACACACCGCGCACCGGCCCGCGCACCGGTTTGCCCTGCCACAACACCTCGCCGCGCGTGGGGCGGAGCAGCCCGGCAATGATTCGCAAAAGTGTCGATTTGCCCGAACCGGAACGGCCCAACAGCCCGACAATTTCGCCTGACCGCAGCGATACGTTCACATCATCCAGCACGATCAATTCGTTGTTCGAATCCTTCGGATAGGCCTGACCGCAATGGTTGACCTCGAGCAACATGGTGGCGCTGGCCTGTTGATCCATCGTTGATTCCTTACCCAAGATTGGTGCGTCGGCTGGCATAGGCATAGAGCGGACGCCAGATCAGCCGGTTAAAACTCAGCACGAAGGCGGACATGACGGCGACGCCGAGCACGATTTTGCTGGTGTTGCCGGCGGTCGTGGCCTGCGCGATATAAGCGCCAAGCCCATTCGCCACCAGCGTCACCTTGCCCCAGGATGCGACTTCGGCGACGATTGAGGCGTTCCAGGCCGCACCCGTCGCGGTGAGCGCGCCGGTGATGAAATAGGGGAGAATTCCCGGGATCACCAAGCGGCGCCACCATAAAACCCCGCGCAGGCCGAAACTCGCCGCCACCTCCTTGAGATCGCCCGGCAAAGCGGAGGCGCCAGCCACCACGTTGAACAAAATATACCATTGAGTGCCCAGGATCATCAGCGGGGTCAGCCAGATATTGGGCGCCAGTTTGAACGCAACGATCCCGGCCACGATCACCGGAAACAGCAAGTTCGCAGGGAAGGCGGCCAGAAATTGCGCAACCGGTTGCACCAGCTTGGTCGCTTTGGGCCGCAACCCAACCCAAACGCCGATGGGCACCCAGATGATGCAGGAAATTACCAACGCCGCGATCACCCGCAGCAGCGTAAAGCAGGCAAGTTCAATGCAAGTGAACAGATCCGACCAGTGCAAATGGGCAGCGCAAAACGCCACCACCTGCCAGAGCGCGTAGCAAGCCGCTGCAGCGACCAATAAATAAAACACCGCATCGGCCAGCAGCGATGAGCGCTCCGCTGCGCCCGCGCTGCGGAATGTGCGGTCGGCGCGGCCCATGCGCATCCGGCCAATGACCGCGACCCGATCACCAACCCAGCCGCCAATTTGGCGCAGCAAAAACGTGCGCCGGAACAATTTGAGCGCCCATGGCTCGCTGCTCGCCGCGCCCTGCACCGTCTCGAACCGGAACTTGCCAGACCAGGCGACCAGCGGGCGAAATAAAAGCTGATCATAGAGCAAAATCACCACCAGCATCGCGATGACCGCATAGAAAATCGCCAATAGATCGCTCTTGCCGAGCGCGACCGCCACATAAGAGCCGATCCCAGGGAGGGTAAAAGTGGTATTGCCCACCGTGATCGCTTCGGAGGCGACCACGAAAAACCAGCCACCGGACATGGATAGCATCATGTTCCATACCAAGCCCGGCACGGCGAACGGCACATCGAGCCGCCAAAAGCGCTGCCAGGGCGTCAAGCCAAAGCTGCGGCAGGCCTCATCGAGATCAGTGGGCTCGGTGGTCAGCGATTGATAGAAGCTGAACGCCATGTTCCAGGCTTGGCTGGTAAAAATGGCGAACACGGCGGCAAGCTCCGCGCCAAGCTCTTGGCCCGGAAATAAATGCAAGAAAAACAAGACAGTAAAGGATAGAAATCCAAGAATCGGCACCGATTGCAGAATATCCAAAATCGGGATGATGATAATCGCGGCCCGCCGGCTTTTGGCGGCCAGGGTGGCGACGGTGAAGGTGAAAATCAGCGAGGCGATCATCGCGGCGAACATCCGCAAGGTGGTGCGCAGCGCGTAGCCGGGCAGGTAAGCCGGGTTAAGATGGATCGCCGTCGCTTGCACGCTGGTGAGCGGCGCCAATGTGCCTTGCGCGACATTGGCCACGCCGATCAGAATAGCCAAAACCACAGCAATAGCCGCCGCATCCCAGATATTGGGTAAGCGTCGGCCATGAATCAGGGCGGGCGGGGCGATGCTGGACATGGGCGCTCCCGTTGGTTCGCGGTTAAGGTGAGACGAAGTTGGCGACCGGCATAGCCACCCACGCGGGTGCCTTATCAAGAGTGAGGCGGCCTGTCACGCGGCGAATGATGGCGGTTTGATGAAGAGCCTGCGATCCCCCTGTTCTATCTGGCGCGAATCTAGGCTATGCGTGGAAGCGGAAGCTCAAAATACGAGGCCGGCTGCCGGCCGGGAAGACTGGAAGGACACCATGAAGTTCAAGGCAGACCGCGCGACATTGCTCAAGGCTTTGGCCCATGTGCAAAATATTGTTGAGCGCCGCAACACAATCCCGATTTTGGCCAATGTGCTCTTATCCGTGCGCGAGGGGCGGCTGACCATCGCGGCCACCGATCTGGAAATTGCGCTGATCGAGGAAATTCCGGCAACGACCATGCGCGATGGCGCGGTCACCGCGCCTGCCGCGACCCTGTATGAAATTGTGCGCCGCCAACAAGAGGGGGCGACCATCGAGCTCGATCATCCGGGCGGTGACGCACCTTTGGCGCTGCGGGCCGGGCGCTATGCCACTAATTTGGTCGTGTTGCCGACGGATGAATTCCCCAAGCTCGATGCGGGCAAGCTCAGCCATCGTTTCGCCGTGCCCGCCCAGGCCCTGCGCGGCCTGATCGATCGCACCAAATTTGCGATTTCGACCGAGGAGACCCGTTATTATCTGAACGGTATTTACGTGCATGTCGCTGAAACCGACGGCACACCGGTGTTGCGTGCAGTCGCAACCGATGGGCATCGTCTCGCGCGGGTCGAAGAGCCGCTGCCAGAAGGGGCGACGGGCATGCCGGGGGTGATTATCCCGCGCAAAACCGTCAATGAAGTTCGCAAATTGCTCGACGAGAGCAGCGGCGAGATCGGCGTTTCCCTATCGGAGACGCGGATTCAGTTCGAGTTTGGCACCATGCGCCTGACCAGCAAGTTGATCGATGGCACCTATCCCGATTACAGCCGGGTGATCCCGGTCGGGAACGACAAAATCATGCGCGTCGATAAAAAAGATTTCACCGCCGCCGTCGCCCGCGTTTCCGCGATCTCGACCGAGCGCAACCGCCCGATCAAATTATCGGTCGGCCGCGATATGCTGGTGCTTTCTGCCACCAGCCCTGAGCAGGGCACCGCGACCGAGGAGCTGGAATCCGGCCAGGTGCATTACGACTCAACGCCGATCGAAATCGGCTTCCAATCGCGCTATTTGAACGATGTAGCTGAGCAAATCTCTGGCGATGTCGAGTTTTGCTTCGCTGATGGCGCAACACCGACCTTGGTGCGCGATGCGGGTGATTTAAGTGCGGTATTCGTGCTGATGCCCATGCGTGTATGATACGCGCATGACGCGGGTGTGATGCAGCATTGACCCATCTGGCGGCGTTGCGGCTCGTCGATTTTCGCTCTTACGCCGCGCTGGACTGGACGATTGAGGCGCGGGTCAATGTGCTGGTCGGCCCGAATGGTGCCGGCAAAACCAATTTGTTGGAGGCGATTTCGCTGCTCGCCCCCGGGCGTGGCTTGCGCGGCGCGAAATTCGCCGATTTGGCGCGCCGCGCCCCGGATGCTGGTGGCGGTTTTGCTCTGGCCGGCGCCATAACCGCGCAGGATCGCCCGGCTGAGCGGCTCGAGCTGACCAGCACGGTTGGCACCGGCGAGCGCGAACGCCGGAAATTCTTCGTGGACGGCCAAGCCGTATCCAGCGCCGAAGCGGCGTCCTTGTTCAGCGCCGTGTGGCTAACCCCGCAAATGGACCGGCTCTTTACCGAGGGCGCGTCGGCGCGTCGGCGGTTTTTGGATCGGCTGACCTTGGCGCTAGAACCCGGCCATGCCCGCCAGGTGGCAGCGTTCGAGGCGGCGGCGGCCAATCGTAACCGTTTACTTGAGCAGGGGCGGTTCGATCCGGTTTGGTGCGGCATTTTGGAAGATTCGATGGCGCGTCATGCGGTCGCGATGACGGCGTCTCGGCTGGATCTGATCGCCCGGCTGAATGCAGCAATGGCACCACGCGCAGCGATGGCGGCTTTTCCGCCGGCTCGGCTCGATTTGCTGTGCGAAATCGGCAGCTTGCTCGCCGCCCATCCGGCGGTCGAGGTGGAAGATCGGCTGCGGGCGCGGCTAGCCTCGACGCGCGGACCAGGCCACACGCCGATTTCGCCCCAGCGTGCTGATTTATCGATCGCGGATGCGCGCGGCGCGTCGGCCGCTCTGGCCTCGACCGGCGAGCAGCGGGCGATGCTGGTGGCGATTATTCTGTTTCACGCCGAATTGGTGCGCGATTGGCGCGGCACGCCGCCGGTTTTATTGCTCGATGAACCCTTCGTGCATTTGGACCACACCCGCCAAGCTGCCCTGCGCGATCATTTGCTGGGCGGCTCGATGCATGTTTTTTGCACCGCGACCGAGACCGGCCTTTGGCAGGATCAAGCCGCGATCTGGTCGGTGGACGCAGGTGCGCTTACGCGGCGCGCTTAATCAACAAACCGCGTTCAAGCAATGTTTCCGCGATTTGAACAGCGTTCAGAGCCGCCCCTTTGCGCAAATTATCGGACACGCACCAGAAAGCGAGCCCATGCTCAACGGTGGGGTCCACCCGCAGCCGCGAGACATAAACCGCGTCCTCACCTTGTGATTCGGCCGGGGTGATATAGCCGCCATCATCACGCTCATCGAACAGGATCACGCCGGGCGCACTGCGCAGCGCGCTGCGTGCGGCCTCCAACGGGGCGGAGCGCGCGAATTCGACATGAACCGCCTCGGCATGGCCGATAAAGACCGGCACCCGCACGCAGGTCGCGATCACAGCGATATCAGGATCGAGGATTTTGCGGGTCTCGACCGCCATTTTCCACTCTTCTTTGGTCGCGCCATCATCCATGAAATGATCGATATGCGGGATGACGTTGAACGCGATCGGCTTGGTGAAGATCTCCGGCTTGTTATAATCATTGACATAGGTGGCCTTGGTCGAGCGTTCCAGCTCATCCATACCCTCTTTGCCGGCGCCGGAGACGGATTGATAGGTCGCAACCACCACCCGCTTGACCGTGAACCGGGTATGGAGGGGTTTTAAGGCCACCACCATCTGAATGGTCGAGCAATTCGGGTTGGCGATGATCCGGCGCCAATTGGCGCGGGCGAAGAATTTATCCAGCGCCTCGGGGTTCACTTCGGGTACAACGAGCGGCACATCCGGGTCCATCCGAAAATGGCTGGTGTTATCAATCACGATGCACCCGCTGGCGGCGGCGCGTGGCGCATGGATCGCCGAAATGGCCGCGCCGGGCGAAAACAGGGCAAAATCAGTGCCGGTGAAGTCAAAAGTTTCGAGATTCTTGACGGTGAGCACCTGATCATCGCCAAAGCTGACCATTTGACCCGCTGATCGCGGCGAAGCCAAGGCCACGATTTCTCTGACCGGAAAATTCCGCTCAGCCAGCGTTTTCAGCATTTCGCGGCCCACGGCACCGGTTGCGCCGACGACGGCAACTTTAAAACTCATGGTTTTGCTCCGAATTTCCACATAGAATTAGCGAACGCCGCTTGATTGCGCAATAACATGTCGGCTGATCAGATCAGCGCCGCACGCAGGAGCGCCGCCTGATGGGGCCAATCGGGCAATGTCTGGCTATGCGCGTAGGCATGCGCACCAAGCTCGGCGCGCAGCGACGGGCTGAAGACCAATCGGCGCAGCGCCTTGCCATATTGGGCGACGTCATCGACCGGCGCGATGATGCCGCAGGCGGCGGGCACGAGGCTGCCAGCCGCACCGCCATTGGTGATGGCAATCGGCAAGCCACGCGCCATGGCCTCGGCAATCGCCATGCCAAAACCTTCAAAGCGCGTGGCCAAGGCGAATAGATCGGCTTGCGCCCAGGCCGCATCCAGGTCGGCACCAGCGAGGGCGGGGCGGAGCGAAACCCGCGCGCCGAGACCGAGCGTATCGATCAGGTCAAGAATGCGCGCATGGTAAGCCGCGTCGCGCGGAGCACCCGCCAGGATCAGATGCCAGTCCAAATCCGCGAGCGTCGCGAGGGCCTGTAGCAAAATCTCGTGACCTTTGCGCGGTGCAAAAGTGCCCAGGCCCAACACGGTGCAGGGGCTGCCATCCGGGCGGGCGGGATCGAGCATGCGGCGTGGCTGGCGGTCTGTCCCGGGGGTGATCACGCAAATCTGATCCGGATCGACGCAGAATTCATGGGCAAGCCGTTCGGCAATCGGCGCGCTCGCCGCGATCACCCGACGGAAACCCGGCAGACTATGACGCTCCAGCGCCTTCAGCGCTGCGCGCTCCGGTTCGGGCGTGCCAGGTTCAAGCGCGCTGGGGTGATGGATCAGCACGCAAGCCCCGCGTGCTTGCAAGGGTGCGATGCTCTCGCCGAGCCAACGCAGCGCGCTGCCTTCAACCAGAATCGAGGCGCCCGGGGTGATTGTTTCGGCCAGATCAGGCGGTGCCGGCTGATCCAACGCGATGATCTCGATGTCATCGCCAGCCTGCTCAAATGCGGCCAGCATCCGGCGATGATAAAAGGACGCGCCGGAGACGGCGATGAACGGGGCTTCGGTCACGAGCGTAACATGCATAAATCTGCCTTGCCACTATCCAGCGCGAGAGGCAAAATTTACGCGCGCGTGGTCAGTGCAACCGCCCGAACTGGCTTATTCTGTGGGCTGCCATAGGTCGTGAAGCTGGGATCTTCATCCAGCGCGTGAAGCACCGTGGCAATCACGGCATCCTGCGCGGAGATTGCCCGTGCCAACCCGTCGCGATTATCCGTGATCGCCCGATCAAGTTGATCCCATAGCGGGCGAAGTGTGCGCGCCAATTGCGCTTGATCGAACCCGGTACAACGTGCCGCCGCCGCCCAGGCCAGCTCAAAATGGCGAATCGCCTCACGTTTCGCCTCCAGCGCATCATTCATCGCAGCCCAATTCTGCAAAGCCACGGCGGCAGTTTCTTGATTGAGGCAGGCGGTCAAGGTGGTGGCGCTCGTGGTGAGGGCGTGTAGAGCAGGGTGGGTCATTGCGGCAGCCTTGATCTAGGGTTTGGGATGGGGAGGTTGGGCCGATTCCGTGAGTGAGGCTTCAATGGCGGGCGCGAGGCCAAGTCCGCCGCGCGCCTCCATATCGCTTGCCACCGCTTGCAGAAAAATCGGCTGAAACGCCTGAAATTGTTTGCCCGCGCCAAAAGGCGCTTCGGCATGGCCCATGGTTTGAAACATTGGCTTGAGGAACTGTGCAATCGCCATCGCTTCAAATTTTTTGGCTTCGGCGTGAATGGCTTGCGGGGTTTGCGCCGGGGCCTGGAGCCGGTTGAGCGCTGCAGCGATGGGTTTGATCATTCGACCACCAGCTTGGCTTGCAAGGCACCATCCGCCTTGATCGCCTGCAAAATACCGATCATGTCGTGCGGCGCCACGCCCAGCGAATTGAGCCCCGCGACCAACTCGCGCAGGCTCACGCTGCCTGTGAGAATATCCATGCGTTTTCCTTTGCCTTTGCTGACTGAGATTGATGTTTGGGCGGTCGTCACGGTTTTGCCGGCACCAAACGCATTGGGCTGGCTGACTTCTGGCGTATTGGTGACGCGCACCGTCAGATCACCTTGCGCGATGGCGACCGTGCTGATCCGCACATCGGCACCCATGACGATTGTGCCGGTCGACTCATCAACCACCACCGTCGCCGGGGTTGATGGCTTGACACGTAGCTCCTCAATGGCCGTCAGATCAGTCACCACCTCGCCTTTCGGGAGCGCGAGCGTGATGGTGCGCGGGTCATCGACCGTGGCAACGCCGCCGCCAAGCTGGTGATTGATCGCCCGCGCAATGCGGGCGGCGGTGTTGAAATCAGGGTTTCGCAGCTCCAATTTCGGTGACGTTTCGCCGGCAAGATTAAAATTCACCGAACGCTCAACGATAGCGCCATTGGTAATCCGCCCCACTGTCGGCACGCCTTGGGTGAAGGAGGCATTGGCACCTTGCGCGGCAATCGCGCCGGTCACCAGCGAGCCTTGGGCTACCGCGTAAACCTGCCCATCCGCCCCCAAAAGCGGCGTGACCAGCAAGGTGCCGCCGGTGAGATTTTTCGCATCGCCCAGCGCCGAAACCGTCACATCGATCTGCTCGCCACTATGGGTGAAGGCGGGCAGATTGGCGGTGACCATCACCGCTGCCACGTCTTTGGTTTGCAGCGAAGCCGCTTGGTCTTGGGTGTTGACGCCGAGCCGCTCAAGCATGCCGATCAGCGATTGCTTGGTGAAAATAGAATTATTGAGCGAATCGCCGGTGCCGTTCAGCCCGACAACCAGCCCGTAGCCGACGAGTTGGTTGTTGCGGATGCCTTGAATATCGGTGATGTCCTTGATCCGCACCTGCGCCTGCGCTGCGCCGCTGATCGACGCGAGCAGGAGCAGAGCCAGCGTCAGCCTCGGGACCAGAGCCAGCCAGCGCACCAAGCGGGAGAAAAAAATCGTTCGCATGAATCGGTTTATGGCAGGGAAAAGTTAACAATTTACCGATAAAATCGCCCGGTGTTCGCGATAACGGCAAATTTTAATGGGTGAACGGCGATGAGTATGATCAGCGGCGTGCGGGCGGCGGAGCGGGTTCGCTGGGGTATGGTGCGAGGGGCGCGTCCGGTCGGGGGGTTCCAGATGGCGCCAATCGCCGGTGCCGCCACGCCAAACGTGGCGCCGTTAGGGCTGGGCGGCGTGCTGGCGCTCCAGGATGATGCCTCCCCGGTGCTGCGTGATCGGTTGGCGCGGCAGGGCGGCGAGCAGGTTTTGAGCGCGCTGGAATCGATCCAGTTGGCTTTACTGGACGAGGTTCATGGCGCGCTGGGGGTGCGGTTGAGCGCGCTCGATCAGGCGCTGGCGGCGATGAGCGCGCCGGCTGACCCGGCTTTGGTACCGATTTTGGCGGAAATCAAACTGCGCGCGCAGGTGGAGCTGGCGCGGCGGCGTTGCGTGCAAGCCGCTTTATTGGAAAAATCATGACCGGATGATGAAGAGCGTTGGAAGTGGCTTGGCTGATCAACAGGGCATCGCTATAAGCCGCGTCAGATAGCGCTGGCAGTGTGTCCCCCTGCCCCGCAAGTCGGAGGATTGGCGTTCATGTTGGTTACTTTAGCACCTGACTATATGCCGAGTGATGACGAAGATTATATGAATCCGATGCAAGTCGAGTTCTTCCGGCAGCGTTTGCTGCGCTGGCGGAGCGATTTGCTGATGGAGGCAAACGGCACCTTGGCCAGCTTGTCCGAAGGCGGGATTCATGAGGCGGACGTAACCGATCGCGCCAGCGTGGAGACCGACCGGGCGTTGGAGCTGCGCACGCGTGATCGCGCCCGCAAGTTGATCGGCAAGATCGATCAAGCGCTCGGTCGCCTCGATTCCGGGCACTATGGCTATTGCGAGGAAACTGGCGAGCCAATCGGCCTGCGCCGCCTGATGGCACGCCCCATCGCCACCTTGTCGATCGAAGCCCAAGAACGCCATGAGCGCCAAGAGCGCATCCAGCGCGACGATTAATCGCACCCGCTCCCGCGCGGCGGAGAAAAAACGCACGCATCCAGCGTGACGGAGCAAAAACGCCCGCATTCAGCGTGACGGAGCAAAAACGCACGCATCCAGCGCGAGGGAGCGCAAAATTAGCGTGGCGGGAGACTCTGTCGCAATTGGGCGGCTTGCGCGGCGAGTTCACTGATCCGCGTCCAGTTTTGGGCGCGGACTAGGGTGCTTGGTGTCAGCCAGGAGCCGCCGACGCAGGCAATATTGCCCAGTGCGAGATAATCGCTTGCATTGCTCAGCGAAATGCCGCCGGTCGGGCAGAACCGCACGTCCGGGATCGGTGCGGCCAGTGCCTTGAGCATCGGAATACCGCCGGCTGGCTCAGCGGGAAAAAATTTCTGGAGCAAAAACCCGGCATCGCGCAGCGTCATGACCTCGCTCGGCGTGGCAGCGCCCGGCAAAAACGGAATTTTGCTCTGCGATGCTGCGGCCAGTAGCGGCGCCGTGCCGCCAGGGGCGACGATGAATTGCGCCCCTGCGGCACAGGCTTGTTCATACTGGCTGGGCGTGAGAACGGTGCCGGCACCCACCACCATGCGCGGCACCGCACGCACCATCGCGGCGATGGCGGGCAGCGCCGCCTCGGTGCGCATCGTCACCTCAATAATGCCAATCCCGCCCGCGAGCAGGGCTTCCGCTAGGCTGATCGCGTGGATCGCATCATCAATAACCACCACCGGCACCACCGGTGCCAGTGCGAGATAATCAGCGAGCCGGGCTTGTTGGGTCATGCGAACACACTCGCGCCCGATGCGGCGCCGCTGACAGCCTGGCGAAAACTGCTGAATAATTCACGACCCAGCCCGCTATGGGAAGCAGACAGGTCAATCTCCGGCAGCGCCCGCGCGGCAAATTCGGCGGGATCAACCAACGCTGTGAGGGTGCCGGTGGTGCAATCAACCCGAATGATATCGCCATCGCGCAGTCGGGCTATCGGGCCACCCAGGCTCGCTTCCGGCGTCACATGGATGGCGGCGGGGATTTTACCCGACGCGCCGGACATGCGGCCATCGGTCACCAGTGCAACCCGAAAGCCAAGGTCCTGCAACACGCTGAGCGGCGGCGTCAGCTTGTGCAATTCCGGCATGCCATTGGCCTGCGGCCCCTGATGGGTCACGACCACCACCACGTCGCGATGCAGCTCGCCCGCCTTGAACGCGGCCTGCATCGCTTCCTGGCTGCGAAACACCCGCGCCGGCGCTTCAACAAGGCGGTGCTCGGCTTTAACGGCGGAAATTTTTGCCACCGCCTCGCCTAACACGCCGCGCATGATTTTCAAGCCGCCATCGGCACTAAACGGTGCATCCGCAGGGCGCAGAATGCCGGTATCCAAGCTTTCAGCCGGGCCTGCCACCCAGCGGAGCGCACCATCAACCAGCGTCGGGCGCTGACGATAGGCGTTGAGCCCCTCATCGCTCCACACGGTGCGCGCATCGCCATGCAACAGGCGATGATCGAGCAGCGTGGCGATCAGCACCGCCATGCCGCCCGCGGCTTGAAACTGGTTCACATCCGCCGACCCGTTCGGATAGATGCGTGTCAGCAACGGAATATGATCGGACAAATCCGAAAAATCCTGCCAGGTAATGTGAATCCCGGCGGCGCGGGCCATGGCGATCAAATGGATGGTATGATTGGTCGAGCCGCCGGTGGCGAGCAGGCCGATCATGCCATTCACGATCGAGCGTTCATCGATCATCAGGCCAACCGGCGTGAATTCATTGCCCCGTGCGGTGATGGTGAGGATCCGTGCGGCGGCGGCTTGGGTGAGGGCGGTGCGCAGCGCGGTGTTGGGGTTGACGAACGAGGCGCCCGGCAAATGCAGCCCCATGATTTCCATCAGCATCTGATTGGAATTCGCGGTGCCGTAAAATGTGCAGGTTCCCGGCGCGTGATACGCCGCCACTTCCGCGTCCAGCAATTCGGCGCGGCTGGCCTCGCCGGTGGCGTATAGCTGGCGAATGCGCGATTTCTCACCGTTCGACAGGCCAGACGGCATCGGACCGGCGGGCACAAAAATAGCCGGTAAATGACCAAAGCTCAGCGCCGCGATCACCAAACCCGGCACAATTTTATCGCACACGCCGAGCAGCAAAGCACCATCGAACACGTCATGCGACAGGGCAATGGCGGTCGCCATGGCAATCACATCGCGTGAAAACAACGACAGCTCCATGCCCTCGCGGCCCTGGGTCACGCCATCGCACATCGCCGGCACCCCACCCGCCACCTGCGCCACGCCACCCGCAGCACGGATTGCGTCTTTGATCAGCGCCGGATAAACCTCAAACGGCTGATGCGCCGAGAGCATGTCGTTATACGCGGTGACAATGCCGATATTCGGTTTTTCGCCTTGTTTCAAATCATCCTGATCCGCCTTGGCGCATCCGGCAATCGCGTGGGCGAGGTTGGCGCAGCCCACCGCCTCGCGATGCACACCGCGCGCGATCAAGGCTTCGATGCGGGCGACATAAGCGCTGCGGCTGGTAGCGCTGCGCGCGCGAATGCGATCAGTCACACGGGCAATCGGGTCAAGCACCATGATCAGCCTCCGCGTTGGGGTGACGTTCTAACATTTGGATACCACGATCATGATTGGATCGGCTCGCCAGCCTGTTCATCAAACCAGCTTCGATTATCCCGCACAATCATCGCGATTGCCTCCGTCGGGCCCCAGGTGCCCGCCGTGTAGAGCCGGGGCCGATCCCCGGCATTTTTCCACCCGTCCAAAATGGTCTCGGTCCATTGCCACGCGGCTTCCACCTCATCGCGGCGCATGAACAAGGTGGCGTTGCCGCGCACCACATCCATCAGCAGCCGCTCATAGGCATCGGGCAAATGCTCCTTGAAGGTCTCGGCGAAGCTGAGATTGAGCGGCGCGTTGCGCAGCCGCAGGCCGCCGGGGCCAGGTTCCTTGGTCCATAGATGCAGCCGGATATGCTCGTTCGGCTGCACCCGGATCACCAACCGATTAGGCTGCGCCTGATCCGACCCGGTCGGGAAAATCCAGTAGGGCACCGGTTTGAACTGGATCACGATTTCCGATAATTTCTCAGGCAGCCGCTTGCCCGAGCGCAAATAAAACGGCACCCCCGCCCAGCGCCAGTTTTTCACCTCGACCTTGAGGGCGGCAAATGTTTCGATGCTGGAGTTAGGCGCAATATCATGCTCATCGGCATAGGCGCGCACCGGGCTGCCATTGATCGCCCCAGCGCGATATTGCCCGCGCACGGTTTTGGTCGCGATATCCGCAGCCGTAATCGGCGCGAGCGCATGCAAAACCTTGATCTTTTCATCGCGCACCGATTCGCGGTCCAGCGATGCCGGCGGTTCCATCGCGACGAGGCAAAGCAGTTGCATCAGATGGTTTTGGATCATATCGCGCAGCGCCCCGGTATGATCGTAATACCCGCCGCGATCTTCAACGCCCACGGTTTCAGCGACGGTGATTTGCACATGGTCAATGCCATTATGGTTCCACACCGGCTCAAACAGCGAGTTGGCAAAACGCAACACCAGCAGGTTTTGCACGGTCTCTTTGCCCAAATAATGATCGATGCGAAAAATATTGCGCTCATCAAACACCGCCCCGACCCGATCATTAATCTCGCGCGCCGAGGCGAGATCATGACCAATCGGCTTTTCCAGCACGATGCGGGTTTCGGGTGTATTTAACTGGTGATTTTTGATCGTATCGGCAATCGCCCCATAGAGCTCCGGTGCGGTGGCCAGATAGAAAATACGCACTTTGCGCGGCGCGGTGTTGAGCAATGTGGCAAGCTCAGCCCAACCACGCTCAGCCGTGGCATCGCACGACACGTAATGCAGCCGCTCCAGAAACCGGGTGAGCGATGCCGGGTCGAGCGCTTGTGCGCCGACAAACTCGGTCAGGCTATTTTCCACCAAGGTTTGAAATTGCTGGCGCGTCAGTTCCGCGCGCGCTGACCCAATGATCCGCGAGGCGGCGGGCACTTGTCCATCGGCATCGCGATGATACAAGGCCGGCAGCAGCTTGCGCCGTGCCAAATCACCCGTGCCACCGAACACGATATAGTCAAAATCATCAATGATCGGCTGAGTAAAATTCATTTTTTGCTCCGCAGGCGGTTAGTCGGGTTGGTCGAGAACGGCGGATTCCCCCTCGATGCGCAATTGCAACACCGGAGCGGGGACGCCGCCGAACTGGCTGCGGATCAGCGCAGGATGATCCGCGAGCGAACGGCCTTGCAGACCCCAATAATCGATGAAGCTGATCACCGAGCCATCGCCCAGAACCCACCAGCTATAGGCCTGCAATTTTTCCGCCGCCGGGTTCGCTATAACTAGGGAGTCGCCATTCAGCGGACAATAGGGGCCGGAAATCTGCTCGGCCACCATGCCATAAAGCCCGGTCGGACCTGCGGGGCCACCCGGCGCAAAAACCTGACTTTGCGTGGACCAGAACAGATAAAATCGCCCGGCGCGAAACAGCAAATGCGGGCGCTCCAGCTCATCGGTCACACCAATCGCAGTGACAATCGGCGCCAGTAAATCCCAGTGCTCCAGGCTGGCATCGCGCGCCACTGCGAGGCCCACCGCGCCGCAAGCGCGATGGCTTTCGCCCTTGATGCTGGCTGCGAAGACCAAATAGGTTTTTCCATCGGCGGGATTGCAAAAAATCCCAGGATCACGAAAAGCCTTGATGTGACCAGGTAATCCCGGCTCCGCAGGCACGCGCAAATAGATGTGATCATCCGCCACCACAATTTCCCGCGCCGGCTGCCAATCATCAATGCGCGGCGCAGCATCGGTGCAATTGAGCTGGCCTTTGGTCTGAAATAACCGTTGCTGCACCGTCAGAATCGCTTCACCGCGTGTGCCCGCCGCCGTGAAGAATAAATGCACCGTCACGCCATCCGCATCAAGCAAGGCTGAGCCTGACCATTCGCGGCTACCCGGCGCCCATAAATCGGGCAGCGCGTTGCCAGCATCATGCCACGTCGCCCCCACGTGCCAAAGCAGGCGGATGCGCGCAAGCCCGTGCCGATCAATCGGGTCCGGGCATTTTGGCGCCGCCAACGCAAACCAAAGCGTGCCAGTTCCCGCGATGGTGGCAATTACCGCCGCCGTGCCATCGGCGGTGGCGAGCGGCCACATGTCCCACACGTCAAGATCAGGTAAAATCGGCTGCGCATCGATTGCGTTGATGATCGGCGCGGTGCGCGCCGGATCAGGCTTGATGCGGGCAATGATTGCGCCGGACCATTCGGTGGGCGGCGGCGTGATGGCGCTGGTATGCGCTGTAGCAATGTTAGACAGCATGATGATCCGGTTGTTGGAGCGGCAAAATTGTCGGCGCAGTCGTGCGAATCCGCAGCGTGGCGAGTGTGGCGAGCAGCATCAACGCGCCCGCTAACAGTAGCACGTTGCGCGGATCACCCCCGAGCAGCGGATGAAAAATCAACGGCATGGTCAAGCCAAAGATCAGCATCGGCACCACGATAAACATATTGAATATGCCCATATACACGCCGGTTCGCGCCGGCGGAATGCAGTTGGCCAGCATGATATACGGGTTGCCCATCATGCTGGCCCAACCAAGGCCAATGCCCATCACCGCGATAAATAACATCGATTTATCGCCAATCAGCGGAATGGTCAGCATCGAGATCGCACAAGCGGTCAAACTGACAGCGTGCAATCGGCGCGCCCCGAACCGGCGGCTCAGCGGCATCATCAAAAACGCTGCCACAAACGCGATCAAATTATACCAGGCCCCAATCTGCCCATTGGTCAGCACCGCCGCACGAAACCCCGCCGACGTCGGCGCGGCCGTATGGTAAACCGACTGTGCGATCGAATAAATCACGTAGCTCCAATAGGCCATCATCGCATACCATTGAAACAGGCTCATCACAGCCATTTGCCGCATCGGCCCCGGCATGGCGCGCATGGCGCTGATGATTTCCGCCAAGGTCGCCCGCACGCCCGGCTTTTGCGCGCGCATCGCGGCGATGTCGGCGGCGCTGGATTTGAGTTCTGGCACGGTGAGCACCGAGCATAAAATTGACGTGATCGAGATCACCGCGCCGATTACAAACGCCGCTCGGGTAATCGCGGGAATGCCATTGGCACTCAGCGCGTTACGATGCATGCCCAGCAGCACCAAAGCGGTGGGTGCGATGTATGCCAGGGTCTGCGCCAACCCGGTAAACGCACCTTGGGTCAAAAACCCAGCCGTGCGCTGGCGTGGGTTCAACCGATCACTGACATAGGCCCGATAGGGCTCCATCGTAATATTATTCGCCGCATCCAGCAGCCATAGCAGCACCGCCGCCACCCAAAGAGCCGGGCTATAGGGCATCGCGAACAGCCCGATGGTACACAGAACCGCGCCGATCAAAAAATAGGGAACGCGTCGGCCAAACCGGGAAATCGTCCGATCGCTCATCGCACCGATGATCGGCTGCAGCACCAATCCGGTCACCGGCCCCGCCAATTGTAGCAAGGGCAGGGCGGCTTCGCTGGCGCCGAGATAGCTGTAAATCGGCCCCATATTGCCTTGTTGGAGGCCAAAACTGAACTGGATGCCAAAGAAACCGACATTCATCAGGATAATCCGCCAGATCGATAAAACCGGTTTGGCGTCTTCCTGCATCATGCCCTCGTCGTTCCCCGTTGTTTTGGCGCGACCCGGCTTGATCCAAGCCCATTATGCGCCCGGTCGTTACGTGACTATCCTCGCTAATCCAGGGTTTAACACGACTGCAATCGATTGCAAGTGTGCCCTCCCCACGGTTCAGCTCCAATCACCGGTCAGCTCGCTTGGCATCACGGCAACTTGCCAGCGACCCCGCTTCCCAGCAAGAGCGCCGCTCATTGCACAGCGCTTGCCCAGTCGCGAATGGATCGGTTATGACCGCTTGATGGTTCATCGCGGAGCAAGCCTTCGCTTTTACCAGAATTGGATCACGGATTGCCCAACCAGAGATCAAAACGCGTGCTCGCCGCCGAACCGGAATTGAATCCGGGGATATTGGGCGATGTCGGTGGCCAGGTCAAAATGGCCGATATCGCAATGCTCGCGGGGGTTTCGGAATCCACCGTGTCGCGGGCTCTAGCCGGCAGTAAGCTGGTCAACGCCGCCACACGCAAGCGGATCGAGGACATCGCCGCGAGCCATAGTTACAGTATCGATCAACGGGCGCGCAATCTGCGGCTATCGCGCACCGGAACCATCAGTGTGGTGTTTCCGCTCTCGCACGAATCCGAGCAGGGCATTGCCGACCCGTTCTTTCTGGAAATGCTCGGCAATCTCGCGGACGAGTTGAGCAATCGCGGCTATGATTTGTTGCTGCGCAAAATCCGCTCAGACGTGCCGCGCATGCTGACCGACCTGCTGCGCGAGGGCCGCACCGATGGTGTGCTGCTGATCGGTCAAAGCACGCAACATGATCTGATCAATGAATTGGCGCAGCATTACCAACCTTTGGTGGTCTGGGGCGCGCGCCAGCCCGATAATCGCTACATCACGGTGGGCTCGGATAATAGCGGCGGGGCCGCAGCGGCGGTGCGCCATTTGCTGGCCTGTGGCCATCGGCGCATCGCATTCCTCGGTAATCGGCAATTGCCCGAAGTCGCCGCCCGCTATCAAGGCTATTGCCAGGCCTTGAACGAGGCCGGCCTGTCGGTCGCGCCCGATTTGCTGCTGCCCGTGCCATTTGACCGGCAGGGGGCGTTCGCCGCCATTTCCGGATTTCTCGATCGTGACCGCGCCATCGATGCGGTGTTCGCCGCCTCGGATATCGTGGCGATTGCCGCGATCCGCGCGCTCGATCAGCACGGCCTGAAAGTGCCGCACGATGTTGCCGTGGTCGGATTTGACGATATCATGGTGGCCGCAGCCTACACGCCGGCTTTATCAACCGTGCGTCAGGACATCGCTTTGGGTGCGCGCACCATGGTTGATCTATTATTTCGCCTGATCGAAGGCGAGGCCGTGAATTCTGTGGAACTGCCCACAACGTTGATGATCAGAGCCTCGTCAGCGCCGCCGGCCTGAAAAATCCCGCCCGATCGCTCGGGCGGGACGCCATCATCAATCGAACTTGTAGCGCAGCGTGGCCTTGACCGTCCGGCCATTGGCAGCGCGCGCCGCCGTGGCCACGCCGGGACTGATATTGTCAAACTCCGTGTAGGCGATGGCATTGGCAAGATTATCGCCTGTGATCAGCAACGATAGTTTCGGCGTGATTTGGTAATTCAAGAACGCCCCAAACAACACATAACCCGGCATCACGATGGTATTCTGGTTATCGCCATAGGATGACGTCGTGCCGTCGATATTCGCGCCCACCGTCAGGTGATGATAGTAATAGGTCGGCGAGATTTGGAAAATCCAATTGGCTTGGCGCTGCGGAATCCGCCCGAGCGTGTCAGCAATGTTGGTCTTGGTGATCCGCGCATGGGTATAGGTCGCACTGCCGCTGATCGTCAGATTGTGGTAGGAATATCCCAGATCAACTTCGGCACCATAGGCGCGATACGTATTGGTCGAAGATACTTGCGTGGTCAGATCATAGTTCGATTCGGCAGTATCGGCGTTGAACAAGGTCACGAAGCTGCTGAAATTATCCTGACGGAATTTCACGCCACCTTCATATTGCTTCACCACGTTGATCGGGATCGGCACCGTGCCATCCAGCGAACTATTCGGCGCTGAAATCAACCGGTCACCGTTGAACGACACACCATTACTAATCCGGGCAAACACCGACAGATGACGATCAAACTCATAATTGCCGCCAAACGAATAGGACAGATGGTGAACTTTGTAATTCACCGGCTGCTGGTTCGCGGGCGTATAGAACGCGCCATTCGGGCCGAGTGTGCCAAAATTATAATAGCCTGAGGCCGATTGCATATCGTAGCGGATGCCGCCATCGAAATTGAAATGGCCAATCTGCCAGCCAAGGTCAGCATAAGGTGCGGTGGTGACGTAGGTGTTATTAATCACCCGCTCGCAGCAGCCGCCAAACCCGCTGCCGATACCGCCGATCGAGGTGGTGCTGTTGATCAACGCTGGATTATTCTGCGTCGCCTGGAAAATATAGCTGTTGAAGTTCCAGGTTTCAAAAACACGCTGCTGGGAGGCATAGAAACCAACATTCGGTGTCAATGTGCCAAAGCCGCCGGTCGCGATGTTACGCGAAACCTGCAGATTATTCGCGAGTAAATTGAGATTGTTCAATTTGGTATCGAACACCACGGCCGGGAACGCCGCACCCGTGAACGGCAAACCGGCATTCGGGCCGTCCGCATAGGTCGCGCCGGTCAAGGCAATCGAGTTGCCGCTCGGGTAAATCCCCAAGAAATTCCCCGAATTCGCAGCAAAATTGAAATTATCATCCACGCGAAATCCGTTATCAAACGTCTTGCGCAGTTCAAACCCAATCGATTTGGTCTTGGTTGACAATCCAGTCGCAAAATTGGTCGCCGCACGCCCGTTCGAGGGCGTCAACGTCACGTCCGAGCCAAGATTGGACGAGTAAAAACTGGCAAAGCGTGGATCGATGCCCGGCAGCGGCACAATCTGGCCATTCACCGTGCTCACCGGCACCGGCAGATAGGTCGGTGTTTGATCATTCAGATATTTGAAGCGGAACCGAATGAAGCCGCCGGAAAAATCATGGGTGAAATTGCCATGGATCTGGCCACCATTGAACACTTGCAAGCCGGACGTGCGGTTGCCGGTGCCAACATGATAAAAACCAGCGATTTCCGCGCGATCATTGGCATCAATCGGCCCGCCATAATTGAAATCGACCCGGCGTTCATCAAAGCCAAGCCCACTCGTGACCGAAACGCTGCCGTTTTGATCGCGACCGGTGCGATCAATGAAATTGATAATGCCGCCCGGCGCGTTGGTCGCAAACACCGAGGAGGAGCCACCCCGAACCACCTGCACGCGGCTGAGCAGGCCATCGATGCGCACAAAACTATCCGGTGTCGCGAAGTCTAGATCACCAAATTGCAAGACAGGCAAACCATTTTCCTGAAACTGCACATAGCGTGTGCCGCCGGCCGAAATCGGCAAACCGCGCGCAGTGACGTTGGCATTGCCCTCGCCGCCAGAGGATTCTGTGTGAATGCCCGGCACATTGCGCAACACCGCCGTCGCCGAATTGGCCCCCGTGCGCCTAATCTGCGTTGCCCCTAGCGTGCTCACCGACACGCTGGACTGCATTTCCGTCACATGATGGGCGGTGCCGGTGACCACGATCGCACTCAGATTGAGCGGATTGACATTCGTTGCATCGTGGGTTCCGGCCTGGGTTCCCGCTTGAGTGCCAGCGGGCTTGGTCGATTTCGCAGCCTGGGCCGGGGCCGTTGCATTGCCCGGTTGGGTGGTTTGGGCTTGCGCGCAGGCAAAGCTCAACATGGTGGCGACCAGCGCCGTCGTTACAAAAAGCGAAGGTGCGTGTGGTGATAGTGCGCGATGGCGGATCATTGTTCTCTCCCTGTCGAATCTGGTGCGTTTTGACTAACGCCTCTCAGCAATTGCTCAGCTACCAGTATCGGTAGACGGGTTTGCAATCGATTGCAATAGTTTTTTACGCAAAGCACCGGCAAGGCTGAACGGCGGCCAACCGGCCCGCGCAACAAGCTGCGCGGCGGCGCTTGTGGTGAAGCGATTCGCTCCTCTAAGATGCGCCATGGCCTACCGGATGAACCCTAATCGCACGCGACGGCCCAAGCGACTGTCATTCAGCGCGGAGCGCCACCGATGAGCGGCCCCCGCGAATGGGTCGCGCGGTTCGCTGGGCTGCGCGGGCCAGCCATCCCCGACGCACCCTCCTTATCGATCCGCGATCCCTGGCCCGGTGATCCCGGCCACGGCGCCCGCTTGCTCAAAGGCGATATCGATTATCGGGGCGCCGCACGCCGCCTGGTGCCCGGCAGTTTTGCTGATGCCCATGGCAGTATTTTGCTGCTCGATCATGTTCACGGCTTCACCTGGCTGCGCGATTTGCGCGCGCTTGGCACCGATGCGGCACGGGCGCGGGCGCGGGCCTTGATCAGCGATTGGATCGAGTGCGGGTCGTTGCCGGAGCGGGCCATGAAACCAGCGGTGACCGGGGCGCGCTTGGCGTCCTGGCTCGGCCATTACGATTTCTTCGCAGCCTCTGCCGATGATGTGTTTCGCCAATCAATGATGGCGCGGCTGGTCGCGGATGCGCGCGCCCTCGCCGCTGCCTTGCCCGCCGAAGCACGCGATGGTTCTGGATTAACCGCGCTCAAAGGTCTGATCGCCGCCTCGGTCGCGATGCCGGAACATGCCGTGTTTTTGCCCCGCGCCTTACGGTTTTTACCACCGGAAATCGAACGCCAAGTCTTGGCCGATGGCGGTCATGTCGAACGCAGCCCGGCGGCACATTTGCAAGCCTTGCAGGATTTGACCGAGATCCGCGCCTTGCTGCAAGCGGGCCGCGCCGAGGCCCCCGCCGCTTTGCCCGGCGCCATCGAACGTATGGCCGTCGCCCTGCGCGCCCTGCGTCACGGCGATGGTGGCTTGGCGCTGTTCAACGGCTCGCGCGAGGATTGGCCCAATTTGATCGATCTGGTGCTCAGCCAGGCGGGGCGCACCGGGCGCAGCTCCAACGCCTTGCCGGTGAGCGGATTTCACCGACTCGCAGCCGGCAAAAGCGTCATCATCGTCGATGCCGGGGTTCCTGCGCCATCGGGTGCGGATCGGCTGGCTCATGCCGGCACGCTGTCATTCGAATTTTCGGTCGGGCGTGAGCGCGTGGTGGTCAATTGCGGGGCCGCACCGGCATCCGCTGGCGAATGGCACGATGCGCTGCGTGCCACCGCCGCGCATTCCACCTTGGTGATCGCGGACGTCTCCTCCTCCGAACTCACGGCAAACGGCTTGGGTCGCCGCCCCACCCAGGTCGATGCGCAGCGCCAAGAGGCCAATGGCGCGCATTGGCTCGAACTTAGCCATGATGGCTGGCGCGGCCTGTTCGGCGCCCTGCATCGCCGCCGTCTCTATCTCGCTGAAAGCGGCGAGGATGTGCGCGGCGAAGACGCCATCGAGGCTGATGAAGGCCAGCCATACAGCTTGCGGTTTCATTTGCACCCCTCGGTCACGGTCAGCTTGCAGCAAGATAGCGGCAGTGCGCTGCTAAGGCTGCCAAGCGGCCAAGGCTGGCGGTTTCGCGCCGATGGTGCGGCGCTCAGCATCGAGGACAGCGTTTATTTCGGTGGCGTGGAACCGCGCCGGGCCGAGCAATTAGTGCTCACCGGCATGGTCGATGGCGCGCAGCAGGTGAAATGGGCGTTGACCAAAGTGGGCTAACGCCGGATAGCAGCGCGTTATTGATCATGAAATAGGTGTGGGCATGGCGCGAATTTTATTGACCGGCGGGGCAGGGTTCATCGGCTCGCATACGGCTGTGGCCTTGCTTGAACGCGGCTATGATGTTGTGCTGCTTGATGATTTTTCGAACGCCGCGCGCGATGTGCCTGAGCGCTTGCGTCGGCTAACCGGCGTGACCTTGCCGGTGATCGAGGTGGATATTCGCGATGAGGCGGCGCTGAGCGCAGGCCTCGCCGCCTTCGAGATCGACGCGGTGATCCATTTCGCCGCCAAAAAGGCCGTCGGCGAGAGCGAGGCGGAACCGCTGCTTTATTACGATACCAATATCGTCGGCACGGTGCGGCTGCTCGCGGCGATGCGCCGTGTAGGCATTGAGCGGCTGGTGTTTTCCTCCTCGGCCACCGTCTATGGCGCGCCCGATCAGTGCCCGATCACCGAGACAGCCCCGTTGCGCGTTACCAACGTTTATGGTCGCACCAAGCTGGTGATGGAGGGGATGATCACGGATCTGGTGCGCACCCGCACGCTGCGCTCCGCCACCGTGCTGCGCTATTTCAATCCGGTCGGCGCGCATCCCTCTGCGCTGATCGGCGAGGACCCGCGCGGCGTGCCGGCCAATCTGATGCCGTTCCTGTGCCAAGTTGCCGCTGGCCAGCGCGCCGAATTGGCGGTCTTTGGCAATGATTACCCCACGCATGATGGCTCCGGGGTGCGCGATTTCATTCACATCATGGATCTGGCCGAGGCGCATGTGGCCGCCATCGCCCATGTGCTCCGCCAGGATGGTGCGTTGACGGTCAATTTGGGGACTGGCACAGGTTATTCCGTATTCGAGATGATATCTGCCTTCGAGCGGACCACCGGCGTTAAAGTGCCCTATCGGATCGCGCCGCGCCGCGCCGGCGATGTGGCGGAATGCTATGCCGATCCAGGTTTGGCCGCCGAAATTCTCGGCTGGCGGGCGCGGTTCGGCATTGAAGATATGTGCCGCGATGCGTGGCGTTGGCAGACCGGGTCGGTGCGTGACAGCCAACCCTAAACCCGCCGGGCGCCATATCGTGTTTTTAATCGGCGAGGATTGGTTTTTTGCCTCGCATTTTCACGCCCGCGCCCGCGCCGCCCAGGCTGCCGGATGGCGGGTGAGTGTTCTCACCCGCACCGCGAGCGCCGCCTCGTCGTCCTTGCGCGCGGATGGTTTCACGGTGATCGGCGTCGATTTTGTGCGCGCCCGGCTGAACCCGTGGGCGGAATTCCGGCTGCTGCGCAGCATCGTGCGGCATTATCGCGCCCTCAAGCCCGATATTGTGCATCATGTCGCACTCAAGCCAATCCTACTGGGCAGTCTCGCGGCTCGGCTCGCCAAGCTGCGCCGCGTGGTGAATGCGCCGGTTGGCCAAGGTTTTGTGTTTTCCTCGCCAACGCTGAAAGCACGGCTGTTGCGGCCTTTTGTTGGCATCGCCTTGCGCGCGTCTATTGGTGCGCGCGGCGCGGTTGCCGTGTTCGAGAATGACGAGGATCGCACCGCGATGATCGCCGCCGGTGCCATCGCGCCCGCGCAGACGGTGCTGATCTGCGGGGCCGGCGTTGATATCACCCAGTTTACGCCTCAACCCCGGTCCAACAAAGTGGTGCAGGTGGTGCTCGGTGCGCGCATGCTGCGCGATAAAGGGGTCCGCGAATTCATCGCAGCGGCAAAATTACTGCATGCGCAAGGGATCATCGCCAATTTCTTGCTGGCCGGCGCGCCGGATCCTGGCAATCCAGCCGCCTTGAGCGAGGCCGAATTACGCGGTGCAGCGCCCGTGCGCTGGCTCGGCCCGGTGGGTGATATGGCGGGCTTGCTCGCTTCATGCGATATTGCTTGCTTGCCCTCCTATCGTGAGGGCATGCCAAAATTTTTGCTCGAAGCCATGGCGAGTGGCCTACCCTGCGTAGCCACCAACGTGACCGGCTGCCGCGAGGCGGTGATCGATGGGGAAACCGGATTATTGGTCCCGCCACAGGACGAAGTCGCGCTCGCAGATGCCTTGGCGCGGCTGATTGGCGATGCCGATTTGCGCATATTGATGGGCAGTGCCGGGCGTGCGCGGGTACTGTCGAATTTTTCGGAGACCGAGATTTGCGCGCAGACCTTGAGGCTTTATCAACGCTTGATCGAACAGGAGAACGGCGAATGAAAACCATGCTGACAGGATTGCTGCTGGGAGCCACGCTGATGGCGGGCGTCGCCCAGGCGCAAACGCGGATTGGCGCGGCATCCACCGAATTTCGGCTGCTGGGGGCCAATAATAAAGTGGTGGTCGAGCGGCTGGATGATCCGAAGCTGCCGAATGTCGCGTGCTATGCCAGCTTTGCCAAAACCGGCGGGATCAAAGGCAGTTTGGGAGTCGCAACCGACCCCTCGAAATTCGGCTTGTCCTGTGTTGCCACCGGGTCAGTGCAATTGCCGGCCAATATGCCCCGTCGCCAGCAAATCGGCTCGATTTCAGCATCGCTGCTAGTCAAACATTTCGACCTTTATCGCTTTGTCGATCCTGACCACAAGGCCGTGGTGTATTTGCTGATCAGCACCAAAATCATTCACGGATCACCGGCGAATGCGGTATCGGCTGTCGCGGTGACGCCCTGATCGGTGGGGTGGGTTCGGTATAGGAGCGGGTGATGAACGATCTTTTGGCAATCCGGCGCGCCTTGATTTCAGTGTCCGACAAAAACGGCCTGGTGCCGTTGGCGCAGGCGCTCACGGCGCGGGGTGTGGAAATTCTCTCAACAGGCGGGTCTGCGCGGGCGTTGCGCGACGCCGGGATCGCGGTGGTCGAGGTTGCCGATTTTACCGGCTTTCCTGAAATATTGGATGGCCGGGTCAAAACCCTGGTCCCGCAAATTCACGGTGGCCTGCTCGGGCGCCGGGATGATCCAACCCATGTCGCGCAAATGGCCGCGCATCGGATCAAGCCGATCGATCTGCTGGTGGTCAATTTATACCCGTTCGAAGCGACCGTCGCGAAAGGGGCCGATTTCGCCGATTGCGTGGAGAATATCGATATCGGCGGCCCGGCCTTGATTCGCGCGGCGGCAAAAAATCATGATTTTGTCGGCGTACTCACCGATCCGGCGCAATATGCCGGGCTGATCGAAACCCTCAACGATGGTGGGACGTCGCTGGCGCAGCGTCAGGCCTGGGCGGCAGCGGCCTTTGCCCGCACGGCAGCCTATGATGCGGCGATTGCGGCATGGTTTGCCCAGCAATCCGGCGAGATTTTCCCCGCACGGCTCGCGGTGGCGGGCGTGAAAAAGCAGGATTTACGCTACGGTGAGAACCCGCATCAGCAGGCGGCCTTCTATGCCGATGGTGCGCGGTTCGGTGTGGCCACGGCCCGGCAGGTGCAGGGCAAAGAACTATCCTATAATAATATCAACGATACCGATTCTGCTTTTGAATGTGTTGCCGAATTGAGCCACCCGGCAGTGGTGATCGTCAAACATGCCAATCCGTGCGGTGTGGCGATGGGGCGTGATTTGGCGCATGCCTGGGAGCAGGCTCTGGCCTGTGATCCGGTCAGTGCGTTTGGCGGGATCATCGCGGTGAACCGCACGCTTGATGCCGCGGCGGCGGCGCTGATGGCGGAGATTTTCTCCGAAGTGATCATCGCGCCGGATGCCGAGCCGGCGGCGGTCGAGATTTTGGCGCGCAAGAAAAATTTGCGCCTGTTATTGACGGGCGGCTTGCCTGACCCGGCTTCAGGGGGCGTGATGATCCGCTCGGTCGCGGGCGGATTTTTGGCCCAAAACCGGGATACTGGCCGGGTGCGGCGTGAGGATTTGCGGGTGGTCACGCACCGCGCGCCGAGCAACGCCGAACTTAATGATTTACTATTTGCTTTTACGGTAGCAAAACATGTTAAATCGAATGCAATTATTTACGCCAAGGCGGGGGCGACAACAGGAATTGGTGCGGGGCAGATGAGCCGGGTGGATAGTTCGAAAATTGCAGCGCTGAAAGGTGGGGACGCCATTGCCGGGTCGGTCGTCGCTTCGGACGCGTTTTTCCCGTTTGCCGATGGGTTGGAAGCGGCGATTGCGGCAGGGGCCACGGCGGTTATTCAGCCGGGTGGGTCGATCCGGGATGCGGAGGTGATTGCGGCGGCGGATAAAGCCGGGATCGCCATGGTGTTCACCGGCATGCGGCATTTCCGGCATTGAGCGCCGTGCCACCACGGGTGCCGACCCTGGCGCCGGAAGCGATGAACCCGCAGCAGCGCGCCGCCTATGAGGCGATTTTGGCGGGTCCGCGCAAAATTGTGGAAGGGCCGCTCGCGGTTTGGTTGCAGAGCGCAGAATTGGCCGAACGGGCGCAGGCTTTGGGGGCGTTTTGCCGGTTCGGCACGTCACTGCCGCCGGCTTTGTCGGAATTGGCGATTTTGGTCACCGGAGCTTATTGGCGCGCCGGGTTTGAATGGCATGTTCATGCCCCGATCGCGCAGGCGGCCGGAGTGAGTGCGGCAGCGATTGCGGCGATCAAAGCGGGGGAGACGGTGCATTTCGCCGATGCGGCATCGCAAGCGGTTTACGATTTGGCGCGGGAATTATGGGAGACGAGGGCGGTGTCCGACCCGGTTTATCAGCGTGCAGTGGCGGCGTTGGGTGTGGCCGGCACGGTCGAGCTGGTGGGGATTTTAGGGTATTACGGGTTGATTTCGATGACCATCAAGGCGTTTCACGTGCCGGTGCCGCCGGGCGCGGAAGAGCCGTTTTGATCGAGGGTTGATCTATGGCCGGCGAGAAGCCAGCAGCGCGAATTACCGATTTGCACACATGCCCGGCGGCGGACGGGCCGGTTCCGCATGTGGGCGGGCCGATCATTCTGGGGTCGCCGAATGTGTTGATTGGGGGCCTGCCTGCGGCGCGGGTGAGCGATACCGTCACCTGCGTTGGCCCGCCCGATACGATTGTGATGGGTTCGCCGACAGTGTTGATCAATGGGTTGCAGGCGGCGCGGATGGGCGATCAAACCGCGCATGGCGGGGTGATTGCGTTGGGGTGCCCGACCGTGTTGATCGGCACCGGGTCAGCGGCCTCGATGGGGGAGTTGGGCAGTGCGGGCGATGGCGCAGCCCAGGCGGCGGTGCTGACCGAAGCGGCGGCATTGGGTAAGCCGTTCTGCGCGATTTGCCATGCTGGTTGATAATACCTTTAATCGGGCACTCCCCAATGATTTGTTCGCGGTGCTCGACCCGGCGCGCGACCCGATTGTGTTCGACACGATGACGGTGCTGGCGCCGGATGCGCAATGTTTGTTTGGCGGCGAATTGGCCGATGCGGTGCGGCGGGCATCCCCCCATGTGATGGCGATGCCACAGCCGGGCCTGTTGCTGGATTGGTGGCGGCAGAATGGGCGGGGCAAAAGCTATGGCATTGCCTGCCGGGGCGATGTGGGGATGCAGGCTTTGCGCTTGCATTTGAAAACATTGCTGCGGGTGCGCTTGCCTGATGGGAGGCTGGTGCTGTTCCGGTTTTGGGACCCGCGGGTGCTGGAGACTTTTATCAAGAATAGCACGCCGTTGGAGCAGGCCCGATTATTCGGCCCGATCCGCACCTTCTATGGCGAGTCGCCGGAAGGACGGAGCATTGCGTGGGATCGGCCTCAAGGGGTTGAGGTGCCGGCGCGGAGTGAAATGCAGATTTCGCCCAGCTTGTGGGCGGCGTTTAGCACTGTGGATAAAGTTGATTTTCGCAAACGGTTGGCCGCGATGGTTTTGAATGAATATCAGCGGTTCGAGATTGTCAGACCGGAGACGGTGCAGGAACGGATTGAGCCGATGATCGTCCGGGCCGAGGAATTTGGTTTTACCACCGAGATGGAGATTGCCGCGTTTGTGATTGCGACCTTGCCGGTTGGCGAAGAGCGGCTGATCCGAACGGTTGGATTTTGTTCGGCGGCCTTTACCCCTGATGCCACTCCCTCCCAACGTGCAACATGGTTGGATCAGGCCGGGCATGAAGCGATGGCGGCACGATGAGTGATGCTGTCAGTGGCGGTGCGGGGCCGGTCGCGCCGTGTAAGGCCAAGATTGATCAGCCAACGTGTGCGCAACTCGCGCACGCAAGTGATATGGCGATGTTATCGGAACATGCTTATGATCCGTCGGCACCGGTTCCATCGGGATATACTTATTTGGATCCAACGACCGAGACCGGTAAAACTCAATTGGCCAAGATCGGTATTCAGCCGGATGCGTTGTCACCCCCCAATTCTGATTTTCGCGCTCAAGTTTTCGAAACCGGCTCAGCTGACGCGCCGCATTACGTCGTTGCGTTTAAAGGATCAGTGACGGGTGAAGATTGGGAAAATAATTTTGAAC
>JBMFWT010000006.1:0-77209 GCA_049964975.1 Acidiphilium sp. | reverse complement strand
CTGGGTTTGCCATTTCGATAGCGAGTTTCAAAGGTGTTTCGCGTTGCGTTGAAAATTGCCGATTTACCGCCTCAGTCGACAAGTTCAGCGATAGAAGAAATTCCATAATCGCAACGTCTTTCTGATTGCATGCACGGTACATCGCTATCGAGAGCGGCCCTTGGCCGGATTCCGGAATGAAAGCATTCGGATCACCTCCAGCCGCAATTAAGCGTTGTACGTCAGTAAGCGTCCCTTGTTGAACTGCTTGCATCAGCGGCGTTCGCCGGGTGCGACCGTCGGCAAATTTGGTAACTCGATTTGGGTTCTTGAGCATCTCTTTGCTTATGATGAGTGGCCCGTTCTGCAACGTAACTTCAAACCGAGGCGGGACTCTGTCTTGCGCTTTTTTCCCCTGAAACTCATGTTCAAAACCCATCGCAAGCCGACGCCGCTCTTGGTCGTCCAGAGCACGCTTTGGCCATCTATTTATACCCAGCAGAAAAGACTTGTCCCAGTAGCGTTCAATAACGGCAGCTTTACCTCCAATTCCAACGGCATAAAGCAACGCCTCGTGAATTATCTGCTTTTGGGCCGGTCCTCCATACCACCAAACCCCCTCAACGGCTGCGTCGTAGAGTTCTAGTGCCTCCGCTTGCCTACCCGTACGCGCGGCAAAATTGGCCGCGAGCCTATCATATGTGAATTGGCATCCGCGTTTTAGCAGCCCAATATCACCCGAAATCAGTGATTTAAATTTGCTAAGCGCATTTTGAACTTCCGCCTGATCTAGTTCCGGCTCGCTAAGCAATTCAGTGATTTTCAAAACTAGGGGCGCTGTCGCTTCGAATATTGGCCCCTGTCCGCGCAATGCGGCGCTAACACTGAGCTCATAAATGGCCACTTTCGGTGACCAACTCAAATGGTGCCCGGTTTTGCCATACGACTGCAACGCTAATCGAAGCTCTGCATGAAGCGATTGGAATGAGACGGCCAGAACAAGCCATGTGGAAATTTGATCGATGATCTCACTTTCAATCTGGATTTTTTTTCCATTGGCAATAATTTCGATTAACTTATCCCTGTACGGATACTTGAGCTTATCGATTGGACGACCCTCCCGCCATCGTTCGACGGATCGTTGATCGACTTCAAAGTGGATCATTATACGGTCGCAAAGCACCGCTTCCGCAATTCCTGTCCGGCCGGCAGCCCAACTCACCCAAGCAGAGAAAGGACTAGCCCACCAAACTGCTCGCTCCGGTCCAGGAAAACGTTCTGCGACATAGTCCGCGAAGGCATAAAGTATCGGTATATTGAATTCGCGCTGGACCAGAGTTGCCCCATGATCATCAGCGATGGTGCTGGTGTCCACATTTTGAGCCAGCGCCTGAAAGGCCTCTCTCGTCATCGACCAACTCTGCCGACAAAATTCGGCAAATGCTTCACCGCACTCAACCTTCAGGAGCTGGGTTAGCTGAGCCTCAAGACTCAACATCAGGTCGCCCGTTGACGACGGACGCCCGTCAGTCGCCATGTCATCCAGGTCTTTGTCCGCGCCATTGGCTGTAATCGCAGGGCGAAGCCCGGCACGAGTTACCAGATCTCTGAGCAGCATCGCAGGGTTCGGCAGGATCATAACGTCGGCCATTCTCGGGTCTCCTACATGCCTTCAAGGTGGGGGCGGACATCACTCCGCCCCCAGTTTGGTTACCGTTTGCCGCCCTTCGCAGCGACGCTCTGTGCAGTCGCCGCGAAACTACCCTTGGCAACCGAGCCGCCGTTGCCCTTAGCGGTAGCGCCCTGAATCCGCGACGCGGCGGCGGGTGTCATGGGCGTGCGCGGTGTGGATTGGGGTGCGCTTTTGGTGGTCATGTGCTTCCTTTCAACTTTTGTAGTGCCATTAGCGGCATCCCAACGGTTATCATGGTCACACTAAGAACCGCAGCATAATTCGAAGACAGGGAACCGAAGAAATTTTCAACTTTTTCGGAATATGCCCCGAGAGACTTCGCCTTCGATTTTGTTGGCTGTGGGAGCCCAAGCCACTTCAAAATTGGTCGCTCCCTACGGTCAGGACTCATTGATTGATCCAAAAAATCACGGTTGCTGCGATGGTCATGGCGGACATGAATGTATCAGCGCAGCGGTTGTTGCGCGTGGCGATACGGCGCCGGTCCTTGATCCGACCGAACATGTTTTCGATTTTGTGGCGCTGGCGGTCGAGCGTGGCAGCGTAGATGTGCTGGATTTACGGTTTTGGCGTGGCGGGATGCGGGGCGTGATGCTTTTGCTGACCGAGGCGACGCGGAACCAGTCGCTATCGTAACCCCGGTCACCGAGCAAATCCTTGGCGGGTGGCAGGGCATCAAACATCAATCTGGTGCGCTTATGGTCGCTCATCTGCCCTTCGGAGAGCAGCATGATGATCGGACGTCCTTTACCGTCACAGACCGCGTGTAATGTGGCGTTTTGACCCCTTTGATCCGCCCGATATGGGTCCTGACCGTCGCTTTCGCGCTTTTTATTGAGCGAAAAGTTTTTGCTGCTTTTTGCAAAAAGCAGGCTTTTTCTTGCCTAACAGACAGCGCAATCGGGTGGTCATGGCTGGGTTATGGTGCGACGATGATGGTTGGTTGGTGATGGATTGGGAAATTGACGGAACGGGCGATGAAGCACATGGCGTGGGCTTGGTGGTGGAGGGTTTGGGCGGTGGTGGGGTTTGACGCGGCGGTGATGGTGATGTGGGGGCGGAGTGTGACCGCGCGGAATTCGCCGGCTCCGTTGGGGTGTTCGATCATCAGGGCTTCGGCGTTGTCTTCGTAGGCGGTGACGATAACGCCCGCTTGCGCGCAGAGGCTGAGATACCAGAGTTTGTGGCAGGCGGCGAGGGCGGCGAGCAGGAGGTCTTCGGGGTTCCAGCGGGTGGGATCGCCGCGAAAGGCGGGGTCGGCGGAGCCGGGGATGGTGGGTTTGCCTTGGGCGATGATGTCGTGCGTGCGTTCATAGGCCTGGTAGCGGCTGGTGCCGGTGCCCTGATTGCCGGTCCAGACCACGCGGACTTGGTAATGATGCTGTTTGTCCATGCGCGCGCTCCTGATGGGGTTGATGCGGCGATCGGCGTGTTATGATCCTGTTAGCAGACTCTGGTGGTTTAATCCGGTTTGGGTTTGGGTTTGGGTTTGGTTAGGCGATGCGGGCCAGGGCGGCGTCGAGGCGGGAGAGTTCGGATTGGGCGGTGGTCAGGCGGTCTTCATTTTCGGCGATGATGGTTTCGGGGGCGCGGGCGCGGAAATCTTGGTTGGCGAGTTTGGTGGTGATTTTGTCGATCTCGGCTTGGGTTTTGGCGCGGGTGGTTTGCAGGCGGGTGCGCTCGGCGGCAAGGTCGATCAGATCGGCGAGCGGGAGGATCAGGGTGGTTTCATCGAGGATGGCTTGGGCGGCGCCATGCGGCATGTCGCCGACCAGCGGTTCAATGGTGGTGACGCGCGCGAGTCGGGCGATGGTGCTGTGCCAGGTTTGGCTCCGGGCGAGGCTGGTGGGGCTGGCATCGCGGAGCAGGAGCGGAATGCGGCTGGCGGCGGGGACGTTCATTTCGCTGCGCACGGCGCGGATTTCCGAGATGAGGCGGATGACCCAGGTGAGTTCGGCGCGGGCGGCTTGCGCGTTGGCGATGGGTTCTGGGGTGGGCCATGGCGCGGTAATCAGGCTGCCGGGCGCGCCGTAGCCGAAATCATCCCATAGGGCTTCGGTGACGAAGGGGATCAGCGGGTGCAGCAGGCGGAGCAATTGGCCGAGCACGGAGGCGGCGACGGCGCGCAGTTCGGCGGCTTCGGGGCTGGTGGCTTGATCCGGCGCGAGGGCGGGTTTGGCGAGTTCGAGGAACCAATCGCAGAAATCGCCCCAGACGAAGCGGTAGGCGATTTGGGCATAGTCACCGAGGCGGCAATTTTCGAGGGCTTGGGTGGCTTCGGTGATGGCGCTGTTGGCGGCGTCGAGAATCCACAGCGAGAGCGGGAGTTTGGCGTCGGTTGGCTGGAAGCCAGGGTTGGGCGTGCAGCCATTCATTTCGCAGAAGCGGGCGGCGTTCCAGATTTTGGTGATGAAGCTGCGATTGGTCTCGACCAGGGCTGGGCCGAGCTTGATGTCACGCCCGCCGCCGCTTTGGACGATGACGGTGTAGCGCAGGGCATCGGTGCCGTAGGTTTCGATCAGGGTGAGCGGGTTGATGACGTTGCCCTTGGTTTTGCTCATTTTCTGGCCGCGCTCATCGCGGACGAGGCCGTGCATGAGGACGGTGCGGAACGGTACGTCATGCATGACGTAAAGCCCCATCATGATCATCCGGGCGACCCAGAAGAAGATGATGTCAAAGCCGGTGACCAGCACGTCGCCGGGATAATAGCGGGCGAGTTCGGGCGTTTGATCGGGCCAGCCGAGGGTGGAGAATGGCCAGAGGGCGGAGGAGAACCAGGTATCCAGCACGTCCTCGTCTTGGCGGAGTGCGGTGGCGGCGCCGTAATGGACGGCAGCGTCCGCATGGGCGGCGTCGGCGGTTTCGGCGACGAAAATATGGCCATCAGGGCCATACCAGGCGGGGATGCGATGGCCCCACCAGAGCTGGCGGGAGATGCACCAAGGCTCGATGTTGCGCATCCAGGCGAAATAGGTGTTTTCCCATTGTTTCGGGGTGAATTGGATGCGACCGGATTCGACTGCTTCGATGGCGGGTTTGGCGAGGGTTGCGGCGTCGCAATACCATTGCTCGGTGAGCATCGGCTCGATGGGCACGCCGGAGCGTTCGCCATGGGGGACGGCATGGGTGTGCGGCTCGGTTTTTTCGAGCGCGCCGATGGCATCGAGATGGGCGATGATGGCTTTGCGGGCGGCGAAGCGATCCATGCCGTCGAGCGAGCCGAGGAAAGCTTGATCCGGCGGGTTGGCGGTGGCCTGGATTTCGCGGAGCGAAATGCGGCCGGCGCGATCGATGATGGTGGGGGTGGGCAATGCGTGGCGCTGGCCGACCGCGAAATCGTTGAAATCATGGGCGGGGGTGATTTTGACCGCGCCGCTGCCTTTGGTGGGGTCGGAATGGGCATCGGCGATGATCGGGATGGTGCGACCGGTGATCGGCAGGATCACCGATTGGCCGATCAGGGCTTGGTAGCGTTCATCCTCGGGGTGGACCGCGATGGCGGTGTCACCGAGCATGGTTTCGGGGCGGGTGGTGGCGACGATGATGCTGCCGCCGGAGGCGATTGGGTAGCGCAGATACCAGAGGTTGCCTTTGATTTCGCGCATATCGACTTCGAGATCGGAGACGGCGGTGGCGAAATGCGGGTCCCAATTGACCAGGCGTTTGGCGCGATAGATCAGCCCATCGCGATGGAGCATGGTGAAGACGCGGGTGACGGCGCGCGACAGGCCTGCATCCATGGTGAAGCGTTCGCGCGCCCAGTCCGGCGAGGCGCCGAGGCGGCGGAGCTGGCCGGTGATGGCGCCGCCTTGTTCGGCTTTCCAGTCCCACACCCGTTTCAGGAAGGCTTCGCGACCGATGCCCAGGCGGGTTTTGCCTTCGGCGATCAAAGCGCGTTCGACCATGAGTTGGGTGGCGATGCCGGCGTGATCGGTGCCGGGCTGCCAGAGTGCGTCGCGGCCCTGCATGCGCCGCCAGCGGATCAACACATCCTGCATGGTCATATCCAGCGCGTGGCCGACATGCAGGCTGCCGGTGACGTTGGGCGGCGGGATCATGATGGTGAACGGGGCGGCGTCGCGCGCGGGGTCAGCGGCGAAGGCGCCGGATTGTTCCCAGAGCGCGTAGAGGCGCGCCTCAAAGCTGGCGGGGTCGTAATTTTTATCGAGCATCGGCCTACTTTACGTGAACAGAGAAAATATTAGGAGCGAGCATGACGCAAGGCAGGCCGTTGGCAGCGATTAACGATCCGACGGGTCGATCAGGCGATCGATTTCGGCGCGGACGACGCGCTCGACGATGCTGGAGAGATTGGCATCGAGCCAGGATTTGAGCATCGGGCGGAGTTCTTCGCGGACGATGTCTTCGATGGTGGGGCCGCCCCGGGAGATGGCGACGCGGCGCTGGCCGTGCAGGGTGCGGACCAGCGAGCCGATATGGCGGCTGGCTTCGCGCGCGGTTTGCTCGCCGATGATGGCACTCGGCATATCGATATCCGGTGTGCTGGAGAAGGCGGCTTGCTGGGCGTCATCGCCGATCGGGCCGGATTGGGCTGGCTCGGCACTGGGGGCCGGTTCGGCAGGCTTCGCGGGTTCGATGGTTTGGAACGCCTCGAACGAGGGGACTTGGAAATCTGCGACTTTCGCCACGGCGGGCGGCTCGACGGGGGCGGGCGTTGGGGCCGGTTCGGGCGCGGGTTCGGGGGCGGGTGTCGGTATGGGGGCCGGTTGCGCGGCGGTGGGGTCGAGCATTGAGGTGTCGAGCGCGATCACGTTGCCAAGCTCGGGGCTGGGTGGTGCGCTGGCATCGAGCGCGGGGGACGATGATTTACCGGCGCTGGTTTGATCGTCCTCCTTCAGCATCCGCCGGATGGAGGCGAGGATTTCGTCCATTGACGGATCGGCGCTGGTGGTCGGTGTGGACACGGTCATCGATCAACTCCTTGGGGCGGACGCGGACGGCTTTGACATTGTTGGCTCCGGTACGCTGGGCATCGGGGCCGGATTGGTAGGCACGGAATGGGGCAATAAATCGCCATTGGGTGCAATCCCGACATCATGATAGGCCAAATTACCGTTACCAAACAATGCCTCTTTGACTGCACGATAATATTTTAGATCATCATAGTGATGAACTGGCAAGCCTAAATCGGTGGCGGTGAGGCGACCGATGGCGGCGAGAATGCCGTATGAGCTGGTGACGACGTTGCCGATATTCTGAATTTGTTGCGTCTGGGCGTTCAATAATGCTTGTTGCGCATTCAAAACGTCAAGCGTGGTGCGGGTGCCGACGATTTCCTGGCGTTCGGTGCCATCGAGGGCGATGGCGTCGGCGCGGATTTGCGCTTGGGAGCTGCGGACGGCGGCTTGCGAGGCGCGCAACGCCTCCCAGGACTGGGTGGCTTGGGCGACGGAGGTGCGCTGGGCATCGATCAGGGCGGCGAAGGCGGCTTGCACCTTGTCCCGCGCTTGGCGGATGGCGGCGTATTCGGTGCCGCCTTGATAGAGCGGCACGGTGAGGTTGGCGAGCACCTGGCCGCCGGTGGAGGCGGTGTGCGGGCCGCTGGGGTTGTTTTCATCGAAGGCGGAGGCGGAAACCGAGAGCTGCGGCGCGAGGGCGGCGATGGCGACATCGACCGCGTCTTTGGCGGCGGCTTGGGCGAACACGGCGACCACGACGTTGGGGTTGTTGCGGGCGGCTTCTTTGGCGGCTTGGGCTTTGGAGCCGACCGGCAGGGCGAGCGGTTGCGGCGGGACCAGATTTTTCGCGGGGTAGGCGCCGACATAGCGGCGGAAATTCTCGTTGGCGATGTGCAAATCGCCGCGCGCGATTTCGACGGTGGCGTGGGCCTGGGCGACCGAGGCTTCGGCCTGGGCGACGGAGGTTTCGGTCAATTCGCCGACATTGAACTGATCTTGCACCGCATGGCGCTGCTGGCGCAGGACCGCGAGATTGTTCAAATCGAGCGCGAGGAGCTGACGATCGGTGATAACGGCGACATAGGCTTGGACGACGTTGGTGAAGACCGTTTCCTCGGTCGCGTAGAGCTGGGCGCGGGCGGAATAGACGTTGTTTTTCGCCTCATGGGTTTTCGCGAGGGTAGAACCGCCGGTGTAGATCGGTTGGGTGACGGTGAGCTGGCCGATGACTTCGTTGCGCGATTGCGGGAGTTTGATGTGGTTGAGGACGGTTTGCGGCAACCCGGTTTGAAAATTGAATTGGGTGCTGGGCAGCGCCTCGCTGCTGGTGCCGGTGATGCGCCCGACGGTGCCTTGGATGGTGACGGTGGGGCGCCAGCCGGCGAGGGCGGCGGGGACGTTTTCATCGGTGGCGCGCAGATTGGCGCGTTGTTCCTGCAAGGTGGGGTTGTTGGCGTAGGCTTGCGCGAGCGCTTGGGCCAGGGTGGTGGGGCTTGCTGGCGGCGTGGTAGCTGAATCAGCGTTGGCAAAGGCGGGTGTGACCGTTGCCAGCGCGAGGAGCAGGGCCGTGATGCTCAGGGTGGAGCGAGATTTGATCAAAATACGAACTCCGCCTTGGGGGTAAAGCCGGGCAGGAACGGGGCTGCGCAATCGGCGATGGTGCGGTGGGCAAAGCCGCCGCCGGTCACGGCTTCGGCGATGATGACGCGACCGAGGCCGCGCACGCGCAGGATGGAGATCAGGCGGCCGGTGGCGCTGAGCTGGGCGGCGAGTGATTCGGGCAGGGTTGCCACCTGGCCTTCGAGGATGATGCGGTCATAGGGCGCGCCATCTGGGTCGCCATTGGCGAGATCGCCGGAGAGCAGCCGCACGGCGGGGGCGTGTTTGGCGAGGGCGGGAGCGGCGATGGCGTGCAGGGCGGCGCTCGATTCCAGGGCGGTGACGCGGCAGCCGCATTGGGCGAGCAGGGCCGCCATGTAGCCGGTGCCGGCGCCGATGACGAGCACGGCGAGGCCGGGTTGCGGGGCGCAGGCACGCAGCAGGCGACCGATGGTGAGCGGGGCGAGCAGCGCGCGGCCCTCGGGGAGCGGAATATCGGCATCGATATAGGCGCGGGAGGCGAGCGGCGCGGGCAGGAAATTTTCGCGCGGGATGGTGCGGAAGGCGGCGATCAGATGCGGCTCGACAATGTCGTTGGGCCGGATTTGGCGATCGACCATCAGGGTTCGCGCTGTCGTGAAATCGGTTTTTTGCTCAGTCATGCCACCGCCTCATTCTTTCGCCTCAGTCTTCCGCAACCACCCGATGGGGCGACGCATTGGAGCTAGGCTTATAGAGGGAGTGTAAAGCGACGGTAAAGCGGTTGGGGGCGGAAATGACGATCACGCTCTTGACCGCACGCCCCGCATGGCTTGATAAGCGCGCTGGCCCCGATGGTCCGGTGGCAGAGTGGTGATGCAGCGGACTGCAAATCCGTGTATGCCGGTTCGATTCCGGCCCGGACCTCCATATTATTGCGGCCCGTCCCTCGATTTTTCGGTCTCCCCTGCCCTGTTTTGGGCTGATGGGTGCATTGCGCCGGTTGGGTGATCGGCATAGTTTGGCGGGCAAATCAGAATAACGAGGACGCCATGAATTCATCTTATCACGATATTTATGCTGCGTGGCAGCGCGATCCCGAGGGCTATTGGGCCGAGGCGGCGCGGGCGATTGACTGGATTTTCGCTCCGACGCGGGTTTTTGATCCATCAGTGGGGCCGTTTGGGCGCTGGTTTGTCGATGGGGTGATGAATACCAGTGCCAATTGCCTGGATCGGCATGTGGCTGCTGGTGCGGGTGAGCGGGTCGCGCTGATTTGGGATAGCGCGATGGAGGGGCGGGTGAGCCGCATCACCTATCGGGCGTTGCGCGACCGGGTGGCGAAATTGGCCGGGGCGTTGGCGGCGCGCGGGGTGCGCAAGGGCGATCGGGTGGTGATTTACATGCCGATGATCCCGGAGGCGGCGATGGCGATGCTGGCTTGTGCGCGGCTGGGGGCGGTGCATTCGGTGGTGTTTGGCGGGTTTGCGGCGCCGGAATTGGCCAATCGGATTGAGGCGGCGCAGCCGAAATTGGTGATTGCGGCGTCCTGCGGGCTCGAGCCGGGGCGGGTGGTGGCGTATAAGCCGATTTTGGATGCGGCGTTGGCGTTGAGCGCGCATCAGCCGGCGCATTGCCTGATTTTCCAGCGACCGGCGCTGGAAGCGGCGATGCTGGCCGGGCGGGATGAGGATTTTATGGCTGCCGAGGCAGCGGCGACGCCGCATGAGCCGGTGCCGGTGGCGGCGACTGATCCGCTTTATGTGCTCTACACATCAGGGACCACGGGCAAGCCGAAGGGGATTATGCGCGATAATGGCGGGCATGCGGTGGCGCTGGCGCGCTCGGTGCCGATGATTTTCGATGTGCATCCGGGCGAGGTGATGTGGACGGCCTCGGACGTGGGTTGGGTGGTGGGGCATACTTATATTGTTTATGCGCCGCTGCTCGCGGGGGTGACCTCGGTGATGTATGAGGGCAAGCCGGTGGGCACGCCGGATGCGGGGGCGTTTTGGCGGGTTTGTGCCGAGCATGGCGCGAAAACCTTGTTCACCGCGCCGACGGCGTTGCGCGCGATCAAGCAGCAGGATGCGACGGGATCGCTGCTCGCGCATTATGATTTATCGCGGTTGCAGGCGTTATTTTTGGCCGGCGAGCGGTGCGATCCGCCGACGGCGGAATGGATTGCCGGGCTGTTGGGCAAGCCGGTGATTGATAATTGGTGGCAGACCGAGACCGGCTGGCCGATTAGTGCGCGGTTCCGGGGGTTGGGGCTGACGCCGTTCAAGCCGGGTTCGGGCGGACGGCCCTGCCCTGGCTATGATGTGCAGGCGTTGGATGCGCAGGGTGTGCGGATGCCGCCGGGCGAGGTTGGGGCGCTGGCGATTAAGCTGCCGCTGCCGCCGGGCTGCGCGCCGAGCCTATGGCAGGATGATGCTGGTTATCGGCGGGCTTATTTGGACGCGCTGCCGGGCTGGTATCGCACCGGCGATGCGGGGGCGGTGGATGAGGATGGCGATATTTGGGTGATGGGGCGCACCGATGATGTGATTAATGTCGCGGGGCATCGGCTTTCGACCGGGGCGATGGAGGAGGTTTTGGCGGCGCACCCCGATGTAGCGGAGTGCGCGGTGATTGGGCGGCATGACGCGATCAAGGGCGAGGTGCCGCTGGGGCTGGTGGTGTTGAAGGCCGGGGTGAGCCGGGCGGAGGCGGAGATTAGCGCTGAATTGGTGGCGCTGGTGCGCGAGCGCATTGGCCCGGTGGCGGCATTTCGCGACGCGCTGGTGGTGCAAAGACTGCCCAAGACCCGGTCGGGCAAGATTTTGCGCGCCACGATGAAGCAAATGGCAAACGGGCAGACGCCGCTGGTGCCGCCGACGATTGAGGATGCGGGGGTGCTGGAACAGATTGCGGGGGTGCTCCGGGCGGGGTGATTGACCCTTCGCCAACACTGACGCGGCTGAGCGAAGTTTTTTTGGTTCTTTTTGTTCACAAAAAGAACTTTTGCGCCTCTTTGGGGCCTGTCGGGCGCGGTGTTGGGGTGGGGTGCTTGCGTTGGGCGGTGTGATTGGGTAGTGGGTCGGCGTGCCGGCACCCCTGGAGGCCGGCTTTTTCTGTTGCATAGGAGCGAAAGATGGCCAATTTTGAAGTGATCCCGGCCGAGGTTCGCGCGCGGGCCGGCAAGGGGGTGGCGCGGGCGACACGGCGGAGTGGGATGGTGCCTGCGGTGGTGTATGGCGCGAAGCAGGAGCCGAGTTTGATTGCGCTTGATCCGCGTGTGGTGATGCGTGAGTTGAAGCGGGGCGGCTGGCGCTCGCGGTTGTATGAGATTGATGCGGCGGGGGTGAAGACCCGGGCGTTGATGCGCGATGTGCAGTTTCATCCGGTGACGGATGCGCCAGAACATGTGGATTTTCAGCGGCTTGCGGTTGGTGAGCGGGTTCGCGTGGCGGTGCAGGTGGTGTTTTTGAACGAGGCGATTTCGGTCGGGCTGAAGCGGGGTGGCGTGCTCAATGTGGTGCGGCATTCGGTGGAGGTGTTGGTTGATCCGGACAATATTCCGGACCGATTTGAGGCTGATTTGGGCCCGTTGGACATTAACGACAATATTCGCTGGCATGATTTGAAGGGCACGGAGAACACCCGCCCGACGATCATTGACCGTGATTTTGTGATTGCGACGGTGGCGTCGCCGACGGTGATTGCTGAGGCGGCGCCGGACCCGAATTCGCAGGTGGCGGCAGCGGCGCCGGCGAAGGGCAAGGGCGGCCCGGCGAAGGCGCAGGCACCGGCGGCGCCGGCGAAGGGTGGTGCGGCGAAGGCGCCGGCCAAGCCTGCTGCGAAGAAGTAGTTTTGGGCTTCGGCCATGCTGCTCTGGGTCGGTCTTGGCAATCCCGAAGCGGGGATGGCGCGGAACCGGCATAATATTGGGTTCATGGCTGTTGATGTGTTGGCTGACCGCCACGGTTTTGCGCCGTGGCGGCGGCGTTTTTCCGGATTGGTGACTGAGGGAAGTTTGGGGGCGGAGCGGGTGATGCTGCTCAAGCCGCTGACGTATATGAATGCGTCCGGGCGGGCGGTGCAGCCGGCGGCGGCGTTTTTTAAGCTGGCGCCGGGGGCGATTACGGTGTTTCACGACGAGCTTGATTTGGCGCCGGGCAAGGTGCGGGTGAAGCGCGGCGGCGGGGCGGCGGGGCATAATGGCTTGCGCAGCATCGATCAGGTTTTGGGCACGCCGGATTATCAGCGGGTGCGGTTGGGGATTGGCCATCCGGGCGATAAGGCGCGGGTGACGGGGCATGTGCTGGGTAATTTTGACCGTGCGGATGAGGATTGGTTGGTGCCGATGTTGGAGGCGGTCTCGGAGGCGGCGGGGCTGTTGGCGGCGGGGCAGAGCGAGGCGTTCATGACCAAGGTTGCGCTGTTGCAGCAATCATCGGCGGATTGACGGGGGCGAAGGGCGGTTATGGGTTTTAATTGCGGGATTGTCGGGCTGCCGAATGTGGGCAAATCGACCTTGTTTAATGCGTTGACCGCGACGGTGGCGGCGCAGGCGGCGAATTATCCGTTTTGCACGATTGAGCCGAATATTGGGCGGGTGGCGGTGCCGGATCCGCGCCTGGCGGCGCTGGCCACGATTGGTAAATCGGTGAAGATTGTGCCGACCAGTTTGGAATTTGTGGATATTGCCGGGCTGGTGCGGGGCGCGGCGAAGGGCGAGGGGCTGGGCAATCAGTTTTTGGCGAATATTCGCGAGGTGGATGCGATTATTCATGTGCTGCGCTGCTTTGAGGATGATGATGTGACCCATGTGGAGGGGAGCATTGATCCGCTGCGCGATGCGGAAACGGTGGAGACGGAGCTGATGCTGGCGGATTTGGAATCGCTGCAGAAGCGGGTGCCGAATTTGCAGAAGAAGGCGCGGGGGAATGATCGGGCGGCGGCGGCGGAGTTGGCGCTGATGGAGCCGATTTTGGCGGCGTTGGAGGCGGGCCGACCGGCGCGCAGCGCCGTGCCGCCGGGGGAGGAAGAGGCGGTGCGGCGGTTGAATTTGCTGACCGCGAAGCCGGTTTTGTTCGTGTGTAATGTGGAGGAAGGCTCGGCGGCGACGGGCAATGCGCAATCGGCGCGGGTGGCGGCGATGGCGCAGGCGCAGGGGGCGCGGGCGGTGGTGGTGTCGGCGGCGATTGAGGCGGAGGTTGCGCAATTGCCGGAGGCGGAGCGGGCGGAGTTTTTGGAGGGGTTGGGGCTGGCGGATTCGGGGCTCGATCGGGTGATCCGGGCGGGGTATGCGCTGCTGGGGCTGGTGACCTATTTCACGGTGGGGCCGAAGGAGACGCGGGCATGGACGATCCCGCGCGGGACCAGCGCGCCGGCGGCGGCGGGGGTGATCCATGGCGATTTCGAGCGCGGCTTTATTGCGTGCGAGACGATTGCTTACGCGGATTACATTGCGTGTCAGGGCGAGGCTGGGGCGCGCGAGGCGGGTAAGCTGCGAATCGAGGGGCGCACCTATGTTGTGCAGGATGGAGACGTGCTGCTGTTTCGCTTTAACGTTTAGTGGGCTGGGGGTTGGGGCGTGAGCGCCGTCCGGGTGACGGTGCTGCTGCCTTTGCCCTTTGACCATCCGTTTGATTATGCGCTGCCGGATGGGATGGTGCTGCGTCCGGGTGATTTGGTGTCGGTGCCGCTGGGCAGGCGGATTGTGGTGGGCGCGGTGTGGGATGATGCGCCGGACGCGAGGCTGACGGATGGGGCTTCGACGCGGCTGAAAGCGGTGGCGGCCAAATTGGAGGCCCCTGCCCTGCCTGCGGATTTGCGAAAATTCATTGATTGGGTGGCGCATTATACGATGGCGCCGCGTGGGGCGGTGTTGGCGCTGGCGCTGAAGGCGAATTTGCTGGCGCCGGTTGGGCTGGCGCGTGGGTCACGGCGGGCGGAGGCGGCGCAGCCCGATCCGGATTTTCCGGGGCCGGTCTTGTCAGCCGCGCAGGCGCAAGAGGCGGCGCGGTTGCAGGCTTTGGTGCAGGCGCGGGATTTCAGTGTGACATTGCTGGAGGGGGTCACCGGCTCGGGCAAGACGGAAGTGTATTTGGAGGCGGTGGCGACGGCGCTGCGCGGCGGCCAGCAGGCGTTATTGCTGCTGCCGGAGATTGCGCTGTCGGCGCAGTTTACCGCGCGGCTCGCGGCGCGATTTGGCGCGGCGCCGGCGGTTTGGCATTCGGCGCTCAGCCCAGCCAGGCGGCGGACGACGTGGCGCGGGGTGGCCGCAGGACGGATTTCGCTGGTGTTGGGCGCGCGCTCGGCGTTGTTTTTGCCGTTTGCTGATTTGGGCGTGGTGATTGTCGATGAGGAGCATGAGGCGGCGTATAAGCAGGAAGACGGGGTGATTTATCACGCGCGCGACATGGCGGTGGTGCGCGCGCGATTGGCGGGGTGTGCGGCGATTTTGGCCTCGGCCACGCCATCGCTCGAATCATCGGTGAATGCGGCGCAGGGGCGCTATTGGCATGGGGTGTTGGCGGCGCGGCATGGCGGGGCGGCGGCGCCGATGATCGAGACGGTGGATTTGCGGCTGGCACCGCCGGAGCGGGGGCGGTTTTTATCGCCGGTATTGATCGAGGCGATGGCGGCGACCTTGGCGGGCGGGGCGCAGGCGATGCTGTTTTTGAACCGGCGGGGATATGCGCCGTTGATGCTGTGCCGACGTTGCGGGCATCGGGTGTCGTGCCCGAATTGCACGGCGTGGCTGGTGGCGCATCGGGCGCGGGATCGGCTGCTCTGTCATCATTGCGGGCATACGATCCGGGTGCCAACGCAGTGTCCGTCCTGCAAGGCGGCAGAGAGTTTGGTGCCGATTGGGCCGGGGGTGGAGCGGATTGCCGAGGAGGTGCAGGCGGTGTTGCCGCAGGCGCGGCAGCTTTTGATGACCAGTGATGCGATTGGCTCGGCGGAGCAGGCGCAGGCGGCGGTGGGTGCGATTGAGGCGGGTTCGGTGGATTTGGTGATTGGCACGCAGATGATGGCCAAGGGCTGGCATTTTCCGAATTTGACGCTGGTGGGGGTGGTGGATGCGGATTTGGGGTTGGCGGGCGGTGATTTGCGCGCCGCCGAGCGCAGTGCGCAGCTTTTGCATCAGGTGGCGGGACGGGTGGGGCGCGCGGAGCAGCCGGGGCGGGCGTTGTTGCAGACTTATCAGCCTGAGCATCCGGTGATGCAGGCGTTGGCGTGCGGGGATTTGGCGGGGTTTCGCGCAGCGGAGGCGGATTTGCGGCGCCCGGGCCATTGGCCACCTTTTGGCCGGTTGGCCGCGCTGATTGTGACGGCGGATGAGGCGGAGGCGGTGACGGCTGCCTGCCGGGCGTTGGCGATGCAGGCACCGACGCAAGACGGGCTGGTGGTGCTGGGGCCGGCACCGGCGCCGTTTGCGATGTTGCGGGGGCGGCATCGCTGGCGGTTTTTGCTGAAAGCCGAGCGCCGGGTGGCGGTGCAGCCGGTGTTGCGCGACTGGTTGGCGCGGGTGCGGTTGCCGCGATCGGTGCGGATCATCATTGATATCGATCCCATCTCGTTTTTGTGATGTGTGGTTGCGCGGTGGGGAGGGCTGTGCTAGTGCCCGCTCGCCGCACGGAAACGCGGACGGGTAGCTTTTGCCCGCATCTCAACGGTCCGCTTGGCTCCGGGATGGTTCCGGCGGGTGGAAATATTGGTGGAAACGCTACGAAAGGCCGCGCGTGACAGAAGTCGCCATGGATGACATCGCCTCGACCCTCGCTGAGCGCTATGCGACGGCGCTGTACGCGTTAGCGGATGAGCGGAAAATTCTTGATCGGACCATTGAGGAAATGGACGCGCTGGGCCGGTTGATTGCGGAATCGGCACCGCTGCGCCGGTTGCTGGCGGTGCATATGATCCCGCTCGATCAGGTGAAGGCGGCGTTGGACGCGGTGCTGAGCGGGCAAGGGTTTGGTGATTTGGTGCGCCGGTTTGTCGCGGTTGCGGCGAATAATCGGCGGCTGGCGGATTTGGCGGAATTGGTTTCCGGGTTTGGCGCTTATGCGGCGTCGCGGCGCGGAATTGTGGTGGTTGAGGTGATCTCGGCGCATCCTTTGGCCGATAGCCAACGCGGCTTGTTGACGGCGCGGCTGGCGGAGGCGGGTTATGGACGGGTGACGCTGCGCGAGCGGGTTGATCCGGGTTTGCTTGGAGGGCTGGTGGTGAAAATCGGCTCTAATTTGTACGACACAAGTTTGAAATCACGTTTGCAGCGTCTGCGATACGCTATGAAGGGAGCTAACTAATATGGAGATCCGCCCAGCCGAAATCTCCGAGATCCTGAAACAACAGATTGCCGGGTTTGATACTGCGGGCGATGTTGCGGAAACCGGTCAGGTTCTCTCGATTGGCGATGGTATTGCCCGGGTATTTGGCCTCGCAAACGTGATGGCCGGTGAGCTGGTTGAGTTCCCGAATGCCGGGCTTAAGGGCATGGTGTTGAACCTTGAGCTTGATAATGTCGGTGTCGTGGTGTTTGGCGAGGACCGGACGATCCGCGAGGGCGACACGGTGTTGCGCACCAAGCAGATTGTTGACGTGCCGGTGGGGCGCGGATTGCTGGGCCGGGTGGTTGATGCGCTGGGCAATCCGATTGATGGCAAAGGTCCGATTGCGAGCACCGAGCGCCGGCAAGTTGAGGTCAAGGCGCCGGGGATTATTCCGCGGCAATCGGTGACCGAGCCGATGCAGACCGGGATTAAATCGATCGACTCGCTGATTCCGGTGGGGCGCGGCCAGCGCGAGTTGATTATTGGCGATCGTCAGACCGGCAAGACGGCGTTGGTGATTGATAGTTTTCTTAACCAGAAAACGATCAATCAGGGCGACGACGAGAGCAAGAAGCTCTACTGCATTTATGTGGCGATTGGCCAAAAGCGCTCGACCGTGGCGCAATTGGTGCGGGTGCTCGAGGAAAATGGCGCGATGGAATATTCCATTGTGGTCGCCGCAACCGCGTCCGACCCGGCGCCGATGCAGTTTTTGGCCCCCTACACGGGCTGCGCGATGGGTGAGTTTTTCCGCGATAACGGCATGCATGCGCTGATTTGCTATGATGATTTGTCCAAGCAGGCGGTGGCGTATCGGCAAATGTCGCTGTTGTTACGCCGTCCGCCGGGCCGCGAGGCTTATCCGGGCGACGTGTTTTATTTGCATTCGCGCTTGCTCGAACGGGCGGCGAAAATGTCCGACGAATTTGGTGCGGGCAGCTTGACGGCGTTGCCGATCATCGAGACGCAGGCAGGCGATATTGCGGCGTATATTCCGACCAACGTGATTTCGATTACCGATGGGCAGATTTTCTTGGAGACCGAATTATTCTTCAAGGGTATCCGGCCGGCGGTGAATGTTGGTAACTCAGTGTCACGCGTGGGCTCGGCGGCGCAAATCAAAGCGATGAAGCAGGTGGCTGGCAAGATTAAGCTGGAGCTGGCGCAGTATCGTGAGATGGCGGCGTTTTCGCAATTTGCCTCGGATTTGGATGCGGCGACGCAGAAATTGCTGGCGCGTGGTGCGCGGTTGACCGAATTGCTCAAGCAGCCGCAATTCAGCCCGATGGCGGTTGAGGAGCAGGTGGTTTCACTGTTCATTGGCACGCGCGGCTATTTGGATGCGGTGGCGATCAACCGGGTGGGTGATTTCGAGCGGCTATTGCTGTCGGAATTGCGCGGCGACGGGGCCGATATTTTGGCGGCGATCCGCAATGATCGTGAGCTGAAGAAAGAGACCGAAGCCAAGCTGATCAGCTTTGTTGAGAATTTCGCGAAAAACTTCGCATAAGGCGCTGCACAGACCATGCCCAGCTTGAAATCGCTTCGCAATCGGATCGGCAGCGTCAAATCGACGCAGAAGATCACCAAGGCGATGAAAATGGTCGCCGCCGCGAAACTGCGCCGTGCCCAGGCGCAGGCTGAGGCGGCGCGGCCTTATGCGGCACGGATGGCCGAGATGATGGCGGCATTGGCGGCGGGGGCGGCGGATAATCCCGATGCGCCCGCGTTGCTGGTGGGCACCGGGCGCGATCGCACGCATTTGCTGGTGGTGATGACCGCTGATCGTGGTTTGGCGGGGGCGTTCAATACCCAGGTGGCGCGCGCGGCGCGGCAGCGGGCGTTGGCGCTGGAAGCCGAGGGCAAGACCGTCAAAATTTTTGCTGTGGGCCGCAAGGGGCGTGATTATCTCAAGCGCGATCTGGCCGACCGGATGATGGGCGATGTTAATTTCGTCGGGCGCAAGAGCATTGAGTTTACCCACGCCGAGGCGATTGCCCAGCGTTTGGTGAGTGAGTTCGAGCAGGGCAATTTTGATATTTGCACGCTGTTTTACAATCATTTCGTCTCGGTGATTGCGCAGCGCCCGACCATGATGGCGTTGATCCCCACCCATCAGCCGGGGATTGCCAATGATAATCGGCGCTCTGAGACCGGCCAGCGCGCGATGCCGACTGAGGATTACGAGATTGAGCCGGATGATGGTTCGGTGCTCGATGCGCTGCTGCCGCGCAATCTGGCGGTGCAGATTTACCGTGCCTTGCTCGATAGTGCCGCCGGTGAGCATGGCGCGCGGATGACCGCGATGGATAATGCCAGCCGCAATGCTGGCGACATGATCAACCGGCTGACCTTGAACTATAACCGAACCCGCCAAGCCAATATCACACGCGAACTGATCGAGATCATCTCTGGCGCGGAAGCGCTCTGATTTCGCTCTGCAGGACTGACAGGAAACCGATAGATGACGCAAACTAATACTGTGCAAAATAAAACGGGCCGGATTACGCAAATTATGGGCCCGGTGGTGGATGTGCAATTCGAGGGCGAGCTGCCGTTCATTTTGAACGCGCTGGAGGTCAAGCTCGGCGATCGCCGGTTGGTGCTGGAAGTGGCGCAGGAAATTGGCGAGCGCACGGTGCGCTGCATCGCGATGGATAGCACCGATGGTCTCGCGCGCGGGGCGTCGGTCACCGATACCGGCAATGCGATTGCCGTGCCGGTCGGGCCGGAGACGCTGGGGCGGATTCTCAACGTGATTGGCGAGCCGATTGATGAGCGCGGGCCGATTGGTGCCAAGCAGACCATGCCGATCCATCGGGATGCGCCGGCGTTCGATGAGCAATCGACCTCGGCGGAAGTGCTGGTGACCGGCATTAAGGTGGTGGATTTGCTGGCGCCTTATTTGAAGGGCGGCAAAATCGGGTTGTTTGGCGGCGCGGGCGTTGGCAAGACGGTGCTGATCCAGGAGCTGATTAATAATATCGCCAAGGGCCATGGCGGCGTTTCGGTGTTTGCCGGGGTGGGTGAGCGGACCCGCGAAGGCAATGATTTGTACCATGAAATGATCGATGCCGGGGTGATCAAGCTGGGTGATAACACCACCGAAGGCTCGAAAGTGGCGCTGGTCTATGGCCAGATGAACGAGCCGCCGGGTGCGCGCATGCGCGTTGGGCTGTCGGGCTTGACCATGGCGGAATATTTCCGCGACCAGGAAGGGCAGGATGTGCTGTTCTTTGTGGATAATATTTTCCGCTTTACCCAGGCGGGTGCAGAAGTCTCGGCGCTGCTGGGGCGGATTCCCTCAGCGGTGGGCTATCAGCCGACGCTCGCGACCGATATGGGCGCGTTGCAGGAGCGGATTACCTCGACCAAAAAAGGATCGATCACCTCGGTGCAGGCGATTTACGTGCCAGCGGACGATTTGACCGATCCGGCGCCTGCGACTTCGTTTGCGCATTTGGATGCGACCACGGTGTTGAACCGGGCGATCTCGGAGAAGGGTATTTATCCGGCGGTGGACCCGCTGGATTCGACCTCACGCTCGCTCGACCCGATGATTGTTGGTGAAGAGCATTACAATACCGCGCGCGAAGTGCAGAAGATTTTGCAAACCTATAAGGGTTTGCAGGATATTATTGCGATTTTGGGCATGGATGAATTGTCCGAGGATGATAAATTGATCGTCGCACGGGCGCGCAAAATCGAGCGTTTCATGTCCCAGCCATTCCATGTGGCGGAAGTGTTCACCGGCTCGCCGGGGATTTTTGTGCCGCTGGCCGACACGGTGCGCAGCTTCAAGGCGATTTGCGCGGGCGAGTATGACCATTTGCCGGAAGCGGCCTTCTATATGGTTGGCACCATCGAGGATGCGGTGGCCAAGGCCGACCAGATGAACGCGAAGGTTTGATCGGGACATGCCTGTTGCCCTCGATATATTGAGCCCGGAACGGCGCTTGCTGGCGCAGGACGTGGATATGGTGGTGATCCCCGGCGTGGAGGGGGATTTGGGCGTGCTGCCCGGTCATTCCAAGCTGATCACCGTGCTGCGGCCTGGCTTGATCGATTTATATCAGGGCCAAGCGATGATTGATCGGTTTCTGGTGCGCGGCGGTTTTGCCGAGGTCACCGAAACCGGCTGCACGGTGCTGGCCGATGCGATTATGCGGCCCAGCGAGGTCAATGAGGCGGGCTTGCGCGATTGGCTGCGCGATTGTGGGTTGGATCAGGCCGATATTAGCGCGATGCAAGGGTTGATCGCCGGAACGCCGGGCAGTGTGGCGGCGCTCGCGGCGAGCCGGGCTGATATCGCGCCGTAACATCACGCGCGGCAACCCGGCCCCGCCCCCGGCCCCGCATTCTGATGCGCGGGGCGGCCCCATGATGTGGCGCGGGTTGCCTGTTGGTCATGATTAAGGTGATACCGGCCCCGATGATTGCGCCGCCGACCAGCTTTGCCGACCTTGCCTTGCCGCGCCATCTCGCGCTGTTGGCCGGGCTTGCGCTGTTTTCCGGCATCATTGTGAAAATCATGATCGCGGTGGGCGTGCCGGATCGGCCGGATGCGCGCAAGGCGCATGCGAAAATCACGCCGAAATCGGGCGGGGTTGGGATTGTTGCTGCGTTTTTGCTCGGGATTTTGCTGTTATACCGATATGGCGAAGTCTCGCGCTTGGCAGCCCCCCTGTTTTTGGGGGTGATTGCGGCGGCGTTTTTGATCGCCACGGTTTCGCTGCTCGATGATATTTTCGATTTCCCGTTTCTGGTGAAGCTGGCGGCGCAGTTGGCGGCGGCGCTGGTTGCAGTGTGGGCGGGGCTGGCGGTGCATCATGTGGCGTTGCCGGTGCTGGGGGTGGTGCGGCTGGGTTGGGCTGGGCCGGTGCTGTCGATCCTGTGGATCATGATTGTGACCAATGCGATGAATTTCATCGATGGGTTGGACGGGTTGGCGGCGGGGACCACGCTGATTGCGTGTTTGTTTTTGGCGGTGATTGCCGGGCTGCATGGCGGGTTTTTCGTCTATACCGCGTCCTTGCTGCTGGCTGGCGGGGTGGCGGGGTTTTTGCCGTTCAATTATCCACGGGCGCGGATTTTTATGGGCGATGTGGGGAGCCAGTTTTGCGGCTTCATGCTCTCGCTGCTGGGGATTGCGGCGACGCAGGATCAGCATGTCACGTTGTCGTTCCTGGTGGTGCCGTTATTGCTGTCCGGCGTGTTGCTGGATGTGGCGGTGACATTGGTGCGGCGCGGCGCGCAAGCGCGCAATGTGGCGCAGGCGCATCGGGGGCATTTATACCAGATTGCGCATCGGGCCGGGATGGATGCGCGCTGGATTGCCCTGATTTATTGGGGATTCTCTCTGTTTGGCGGCATTTCGCTCCTGGTGTTTTTGCATGTTGGGTCGGTGGTGAAACTGCTCGCGCTGGCGGCGCCGTTCGTGCCGTTTGCGGTGTGGGCCTGGTGGGTGCGGGGCTTGGCGCGGCGGGCCGGGATTACCGATTGGGGTTGAGGTAGAAAATCAGCCGGGCCGGGCCGTGGCTGCGCTCGGCGAGGAGCGGATGATCGGGTAGCGGATCATCCCGGCCCATTTCGGCGGCGATCAGCGCGTCTGGCGCGAGCCAGCCGGTGCGGTGCAAGGCGGCGATGGCTTGGGGCACCAGATTTTGGCCGTACGGGGGATCGAGCAGGATCACGGCGAATGGCGCGGGGGCTTGCGGCGGCGCGAGGGCGTTGGCGGCGGTGAGGCGCGATTGCGCGGTGGCGCGGCAGGCGGCGATGTTACGCTGGAGCACGGCGAGCACGGTGCGATCCTGTTCGATGAAGCCTGCGCGGGATGCGCCGCGCGACAGGGCTTCGAGGCCGAGAGCGCCGGAGCCGGCGAACACATCGAGCACCGGGCGATCGACCACGCCGCCCATGGCCCAGGGGGCGTGGGCCAGCATGTCGAACAAGGCTTGGCGCACCCGCGCCGAGCTGGGCCGGGTGATGGCGCCCGTTGGGGTTTCCAGCACCCGCCCGCGCCACGCGCCGGCGATCAGGCGCAGCGCCATCAGGATTTGCGGTGGCGCTGGGCGCGCTTGGCGGCGGCGCTGGGCGGTTCGGCGGGGCGCGGCAATTGTTCGCGCAGGACTTTCGGATTGACTTCGGCGACCGTGCGCACCGCGAGATTGCCGAGCTGGAACGGGCCGTAGGCGACGCGGATCAGGCGGGTAACTTGCAGGCCGAGGGCCGCCATGACTTTGCGAATTTCGCGGTTTTTGCCTTCGGTGATGCTGACCGAGAGCCAGGCGGTGGCACCGGAGGCGGAATCGACCTCGGCGGTGATCGGGCCGTAGCGCACGTCATCGACAATGATGCCTTGGCTGAGGGCGGCGAGGCGCTCGGAATCGACCATGCCATAGACGCGCACGCGGTAGCGACGGTGCCAGCCGGTGCTGGGCAGTTCCAGGCGGCGGGCCAAGGCACCATCATTGGTGAGGAGCAGCAGCCCTTCGCTGTTCAAATCGAGCCGCCCGACGCTGACCACGCGGGGCATGTCTTTGGGCAGGCGCTCGAACACGGTGGGGCGGCCGGCGGGATCGCGATGGGTGGTGAGCAGGCCGTCCGGCTTGTGATAGCGCCACAGGCGGGTGCGCGCCGGTTCGCCGATCAGCGCGCCATCGACCGCGATTTGATCGCCCGCGACGATAAAGGTGGCGGGGTGGGTGACGGGCGCACCGTTGAGCGCGACGCGGCCCTCTTCGATCATGCGTTCGGCGTCACGGCGGCTGGCGACGCCGGCGCGGGCGAGATATTTTGCCACCCGCTCGCCGACGGGTGCGGCTTCGTTGACGGTGGGTTGGTCGGGGGTGGATTTGGTCATTGGGCGGCCTTGATGAAGGCGGCGAGCAGGCGGTGATCGCCCGGATCGATCTGGAACTCAGGATGCCATTGAACGCCGAGGCAAAATCGATGATCGGGCGATTCGATGCCCTCGATCACGCCATCTGGCGCGCGGGCATTGACGATCAGGCGCGGGCCGGGATCGGCCACGGCTTGGTGATGGGCGGAGTTGACTGCCATTTGGGTGACACCGGTGATCGCGGCGAGGCGGGTATTGGGGGTGATGGCGATGCTGTGGCTGGGTTGATCGCGCGGGTTGGGCTGTTCATGGGGCAGTGCGTTGGGCACGGCATCGGGGATATGTTGGATCAGCGTGCCGCCGAGGGCGACGGCGAGGAGTTGTTCGCCGCCGCAAATGCCGAGCACCGGCATGTTGCGGGCGAGCGCGCCGTGCAGGAGCGCTAATTCGGCGCTGGTGCGGCTGGGTTTGAGGGCGACTGATTGGTGGCGCTGATCGACGCCGTATAAAGCGGGATCGACATCAAACGCGCCGCCGGTGATGATCAGCGCATCGAGCCGATCGAGATAATCGCTGGCAAGGGCGGCGAGATGCGGCAAGGCGAGCGGCAGGCCGCCGGCGGCGGCGATGGCGTCCGCGTAGTTGCAGCGGAGCGCGTACCAGGGGAATTTGGAGTATCCGCCGGGCGCCTCGGCATCGAGGGTCAGGCCAATGGTCGGACGATGGGTCATCGCGCGGTCTAGACCGGCAAGCCGGGTCGAGGCAAGAGAAGCGGATGACCCCCATGCAGCTTGCCTTGCTGGAAGCGCGCGCGGCCGCCTTGCGGGGCGAGGTGCCGGTGGGCGCGGTGTTGACCGATGCGACGGGGGTGGTGCTGGCGGCGGCGGGCAATCAGGTGGAGGCGTTGGCCGACCCGACCGCGCATGCCGAGATGCTAGTGCTGCGGGCGGCACGGGCGGCGTTGGGGGGGGGGAAATTTTTGCCGGGCTGCACCCTCACCGTGACATTGGAGCCCTGCCCGCTTTGCGCAGCGGCGCTCGCGCTGCATCGGGTCGAGCGGGTGGTGTTTGGCGCGTATGATCCGAAATCGGGCGGGGTTGAGCACGGGCCTCGGGTTTTTCAGCATCCGACCTGTCATCACCGGCCTGAGGTGGTGGGGGGCGTGGAGGAGCGCGCGGCGACGGCGCTGCTGCAGGCATTTTTTGCCGCGCGGCGTGACCCGGCAAATTCTGCCGAGCGTTAACCGAATAGTTATTTTCGTCGGCCATTCTGGGTTCACGGCAAAAACGTCGTAACCGCAGGAATCGCTAATGCCCGAGTTTGACTATGCGCCCCCCCGAGCTTCGATGGCTGATCGGCACCGTGTCAGGACCGGCTCATGAACAAATTGCTGGACAATTTGCGTGGGTTGGGTCGCACCAAGCTAGCCGCGTTGGCGGGCATTGCCGTGGCGGTGCTGGCCTTGATGGCGGCGGTGGCGCTCAGCGGCGGGGCTTCGGCCAATTCGATGCTGTATAGCGGCTTGAGCTTGGGCGATTCGGCAAAAATCGCGACGGCTTTGAAGGCGGGGCATATTCGCTATCGGCTTGCCGAGGGCGGCCATGCGATCATGGTGACGCCGGGCGCGCGCGATCAGGCGCGGCTGTTATTGGCCGAGAAAAATCTGCCCGCCGGCAATGCGGATGGGTTTGCTTTGTTCGATCATCAGAACCCGCTCACCGGCTCGTCCTTTCTGGATCGGATCAATGAGACGCGGGCGATTGATGGCTCGCTGGAGCGGACGATTACGCTGATCCATGGGGTGCGCGCGGCGCGGGTGCAGGTGGTGCTGCCGCATCGGGCGGCGTTCAGCCTGACGACTCAGCCGGCGCGGGCCAGTGTGATGCTCAGTCTGGCCGGGGCGGTGCCGCTTGATCAGCAGAGCGTGAATGCGATTTTGAATTTGGTGGCCTCGTCCGTGCCGGGGCTGCAGCCCGATAATATCACCATTGCTGATGATCGGGGCGAGTTGCTGGCCAGCGCGGGCCAGGCGTCGAGCCTGTTGCTCAACGCGCATGAGGCGGCGATTCGCCGGCAAACCGAGCGGGCCTTGTCGCATCGGGTGCGCGATTTGCTGACGGCGGCGATTGGGCCGGGCAAGGCGCGGGTGGTCACCACGGTCTCGATGAATTTCGATCGCACCAATCGGCTGGCGACGCGGTATGACCCGAAAAGCCGGGTGGTGCGCAGCCGACAGACCAGCGATTCCACCAGTGACCGCGTGGATGGCCAGGACAAGACGGTTTCGGTGCAAAATAATTTGCCCGGCGCGAAGACGACCTCGAACCAGCCCAAGCGGCGGGACCGGCGCAATCGTGCGAGCAGGCTGACCAATTATGAGATCAGCAAGACGGTGGAGCATGTGGTGCATGCGGCGCCGACGATCAAACGGTTGAGCGTGGCGGTGATTGTTGATGGCGTCACCACGGTAACCGGCAAAGGGGCGAAGGCCAAGACCGTGTGGCGCCCGCGCTCTGCGGCGACGCTTTCGCAATTGCGCACGCTGGTGGAGGCGGCGATTGGCTATGACAAGGCGCGCGGCGATGTGGTGGATGTGCAATCGCTCAGGTTTGCCCCGCCGGTGCCGATACCCGCCGGCCCTTCGATGATGGCGCGCTTGATGAGCAGCGGCGCGCTGATCCCGGTGTTGCGGACGCTGGTGACCGGCTTGATGGGGCTGGCGGCGTTATTCCTGGTGTTCAAGCCGATGCTGCGCAAGGTTTTGGAAGATGCCAAGGGCAATTCCGAGGGTGATGCGGACGCACCCCGCCTGACCGACGCGACGGAGGGTGATGCGCTGTTAGAGACCGAGGTGCCACAAGCGCCCGGATTGCTGGGGCCTGCCATGCAGCGACTTGGCGCACCGAGCGGGCTTGAGCAGGTGATTGCGATGATCGAGGAAAATCCTGAAGCCTCGGTCACGGTATTGCGGGATTGGCTGGTTGAGGAGGTGGCGGCATGAGCGAGCAACGATTGGGCATGATTGCGGGACCGGCGCGCGCGGCGATTTTGCTGCTCGCGGTGGGTGAGGCGCCGGGGGGTAAATTATTATCACTGATGCGCGACGACGAGGTGCGCGAGATTTCGGCGGCGATGGCGGGGCTGGGCGTTGTGCCGCGTGAGACGTTGAATGCGATTTGTCAGTCATTCAGCGAGCGCATGCAGCAGGCGGGTGGGATTGCTGGGTCGTATGATGTTGCTGAGAAGCTGCTGCGCAACGCGATGCCGGCAGAGCGGGCGGATCAGATTTTGGAAGATATCAAGGGGCCTGCGGGCAAGAGCATTTGGGATAAGCTCGCGAAGGTTGATGACCAGATGCTCGCCAATTATTTGTTGGCCGAGCATCCGCAGACGGCGGCTTTGGTGTTATCGCGGCTGGATAGCGGGCATGCGGCGCGGGTTTTGAGCATTCTGCCCGAAGCGCACACGCTTGAGGTGATTGAGCGGATGCTGCGGATCGATGGGGTGCCGCGCGAGGTTTTGGAGGATGTTGAGCGGTCGCTAAAAGCTGATTTCATAGTGAATATGGGCAAGCGCGCGGAGGCGGACCCGTTCACCCGCATGGCGGATATTTTCAATGCGTTTGATCGTCAGGTGGAAGCAAAATTACTCGGCGAGATTGAGGCGCGCGATGCGCCAACGGCGGAGCGGATCCGCTCGTTGATGTTCACCTTTGAGGATTTGGGGCGGCTTTCACCCTCGGCGATCCAAGCGGTGCTGCGCGCGGCGGAAAAAGACAAATTGCCGGTGGCGCTCAAGGGCGCGTCCGAGAAAATCAAGGATTTGTTCTTTAATAATCTATCGGAGCGGGCAGGCAAAATGCTGCGCGATGACATCGAAGCGCTGGGGCCGGTGCGTATGCGCGATGTTGATGCGGCGCAACTCTCGATCATTGCGGTGACTAAAGAGCTTGCCGCTGCCGGTGAGATCGATATTGGACCTGGAAAGGAAGACGAACTTGTCATCTAACATCACAGAAGCGGGTGCGGATGCGCCAACGATTAACACGCCGGGACCGGCGGTGATGGCGGCGCCGGTCACGGCATCATCGGCCAACGCGCATCATGACGGGTTCGAGCCGGTGCGGCCAAGCCGCGAATTGGACGCGGTTTATGATATTCCGGTGCTGGTGAGCGCGGTGCTGGGACGAGCGACGATGCAGGTTAGTCAGATTTTGAAGCTGGGGCGCGGGGCGGTGGTTGAGCTGGACCGCAAGGTTGGTGATCCGATCGATGTGTTTGTCAATAATCGGCTGGTGGCGCGCGGGGAGATTGTGATTATCGAGGGAACCCGGCTGGGCATTACCATGACCGAAATCGTCAAATCTGATCGGGCGGGGTAGCCGGGGCCATGCGTATCCTGATTATCGGGTCGTTAGCGAGTGAACTGGGGGGTGCGGCGCGCATCGCGATGGCTCGGGGCGCACGGATCGATCAGGCCGATACGATGGGCGAGGCGCTAAGGGTGTTGCGCGGGCGGGCGCAGTTTGACTTGGTGATTGCTGATATTGCCTGCGGCATTGCCGCTTTGATCCAGGGGTTGGCGGCGGAACGGTTTGCCGTGCCGGTGATTGCGGCGAGTGCGGTGGCTGATGAGGCCTTGGTGATTGCGGCGATTGAGGCGGGGGCGCGCGATTATTTGCCGCTGCCACCTGACCCGGACCTGATAGCGGCGATGCTGAGTGCGGTTGCCCATCATCCGGGCGAAGGCTTGATTGTTGGTGATCCGGCGATGGTGGCGGTGCTTGATCGTGCGCAGCAGGTGGCGCGCTCGGCGGCCTCGGTGTTGATCACGGGCGAGAGCGGCACGGGCAAGGAGGTTCTGGCGCTGCATATTCACCGGCAATCAGCGCGCGCGGAGGGGCCGTTTGTGGCGATTAATTGTGCGGCGATCCCCGAAGCGTTGCTGGAATCCGAGCTATTTGGCCATGAGAAAGGAGCGTTTTCTGGCGCGCTCGCGCGGCGCATTGGCAAATTTGAGGCGGCGCATGGGGGCACGTTATTGCTCGATGAAATTGCGGAAATGGATCTACGGCTGCAATCGAAATTGCTGCGGGTGCTGCAAGAGCGGGTAATTGATCGGGTGGGCGGCGACCGGCCAGTGCCGGTTGATGTGCGGATTATTGCGGCGACCAACCGCAATCTGATCGATGACATGGCGTTAGGGCGGTTTCGCGAGGATTTATTTTTCCGCCTTGGGGTGATTACCCTGAAAATTCCTTCATTGCGCGAACGACCGGGGGATATTTTACCGCTCGCGCGTTATTTTCTTGATCGGTATGCCCAGGCGAACGGACTTGGCGACAAGCATCTATCCGAGGCGGCTGAGGCAGCGCTGCTGCGCTATGGCTGGCGGGGCAATGTGCGCGAATTGCAAAATATCATGCATCGGGCGGTGCTGTTGAGTGCCGGGGCGCTGATCGATATTGCCGATTTGGAGCTTGAGGGGGCGCCGGTGCCGACGCTGCCGGCCCCGACTGCGCTTTCATTGCCCGGTGAGGCCGTGACCCGCGAGATTGCGACGTTGGTTGGGCGGCGCATGGAGGAGGTGGAACAGGCATTGATTTTGGAGACCTTGCGCCATTGCCTGGGCAATCGCACCCATGCGGCGAATATATTGGGCATTTCGATCCGCGCCCTGCGCAATAAATTACGCGATTATGCGGCCCATGGTGCGAGCGTGCCGAGTGCCGGGACCGGCCTGGCGGCCTGAAGGAGAGCGCATGTTATCGACATTGACTTGGCGTGAGGGACTGAAAAAGCTGCGCTTTGGCACCGATATTGGGCTGGCGATCAGCGTGGTTTTTATTATTTCGGTACTGATTGTGCCGCTGCCGACATTTTTGCTGGATATGGGGCTGTCTTTGTCGTTTACCGGCGGGATTTTGGTATTGATGGTCGCGCTGTTCATTCGCCGACCGCTGGATTTTACCAGTTTTCCGACCGTGCTGCTGCTCACCACTTTGCTGCGATTGGCGCTCGATATTGCGGCGACGCGGTTGATTTTGTCGAATGGTAGCGAGGGGGTGGATGCTGCCGGGCATGTGATTGCGGCGTTTGGCGGGTTTTTGATGGGGGGTGATTTGATCATCGGCCTGATCGTGTTTGCGATCTTGCTGGTGGTGAATTTTGTGGTGATTACCAAAGGCTCCAGCCGAATTGCCGAGGTGGCGGCGCGCTTTACGCTGGATGCGATACCCGGCAAGCAAATGGCGATTGATGCGGAGTTGAATTCTGGCGCGATTGACGACATCACCGCGCGGCGTCGGCGCACCGAGCTTGAGCAGGAGAGTGGCTTTTATGGTGCGATGGATGGGGCCGCGAAATTTGTGCGCGGTGATGCGATTGCGGCATTGATTATCACCTCGATCAATATTGTCGGCGGGTTTGTGATTGGGGTGTTGCAAAAGGATATGTCGCTCGCGCATGCGGCGGCGGATTTTACCACGCTATCGATTGGTGAAGGGCTGGTCTCGCAAATTCCGGCGCTGCTGGTGTCGATTGCGGCGGGGATTGTGGTCACCAAGGGCGCGACTGAGGGCAGCGCGGATGCGAATTTGGTGGCACAATTGGGCCGCACACCCAAGCCGCTGGGGCTGGCGGCGGCGGCGGCTTTGTGCCTAGCTTTGGTGCCGGGGCTGCCTTTCATTCCGTTCGCTGGGCTGGCGGCTTTGGCGGGGTTTGGCGCGTGGCAGCGATGGAAACATCCGCCGGCGCTCCCGAGCGATGCGGTGACGGCGGAGCCGGTTTTGACCGAGCCGCCAATTGCCGAGGCACTGAAGATCGAGCCGATCCGGTTGGAATTGGGATATGGGCTGCTGGTGCTGGCCGGGGGCGACACGCCGCGCCTGACCGAGCAGATCAAGGCGCTCCGGCGGGCGATTGCGACCGAGATGGGGTTCATTTTGGCGCCGGTGCGGATTCAGGATAATATGCAGCTACCGGCCAATAGCTATGTGATCCGGATCAAGGAGATTGAGGCAGGGCGCGGGCAATTGCGCCCTGGTCAGGTGCTGGCGATGCGCGCGGGGGCGGCGCTGCCGACGATTGAGGGCGAGGCGACGACCGAGCCAGCCTTTGGCCTGCCGGCACTCTGGATCGATCCGTCGCTGCGCGAAGCGGCACTGGCGAAAGGCTGCACGGTGGTGGACCCGGCGAGTGTGCTGACCACCCATTTGACCGAGATTGTGAAAGATAACATGGCGGAGCTGCTCTCGTACGCAGAGACGCAGAAATTGCTTGATGATTTGCCGCGCGAGCAGCAACGCTTGATTGCGGATTTGATCCCCGGCCAAGTCACGGTGGGTACGGTGCAGCGCGTGTTGCAGGCTTTGCTGGCTGAGCGTGTTTCGATCCGGGATTTGGCCACGATTTTGGAAGGGATTCAGGAGGCGTGGACCATGCAGATCCGCGCGGTGCCCTCGATGGCGGCGCATGTGCGCACGCGCCTCGCCCGGCAATTGAGCGATGCCTATTTGGGGCCGCAAGGCTATTTGCCGCTGGTGGTGCTCAGCCCGGAATGGGAGCAGGAATTGGCCGAAGCGTTGGTTGGCCCGCCGGATCAGCGGCAATTGGCACTGCCGCCATCGCGCCTGTCTGATTTGATCAAGCGGATTAGCCAAGTGTTTGAGACCGCCGCGCGCGAGGGGGAATCGCCGGTGTTGCTGACCAGTGCGATGCTGCGCAGCCATCTTCGGGCGGTGATTGAACGCATTCAGCCGACCACGCCGGTTTTGGCGCAGACCGAGATTATGCCCCGGGTGCGCATCCGCACCATCGCGGCGATATGATCGGCCTGGCCATGGTTTGTTTGATCCTGCACACCAAGACGGATGTGCATACTGCCCGACCAGACGGCGGGGCGATAATCCCGCCGGTCTCACTGCCATCCACGCCGAAAATCGGCTTGAGCTGTTCGCTTTTGCCCGATATTTCGCATGGAGTGCTCCGATGTTTCGACCCTGCCGCGTTCTGGTTTTGGCGACCCGGCATTGCCCTGATTTGCTCACCGCTTTGGTGGCGGCGCTGGAAAAATCCGGCGTTCATGCCGCGATTGAGAAGCTGGGTGACGAGGCCGATACCCAAGCTGACGTGCTGATTGCGGCGGTGCAGATTGGCGATGCGATCCCGGCATCGGGGATTGAGGCTGGGGTTCGCCGGGCGGAGGCGGATTTTTGGGTTTTGGTGTTGCGCGAGGACGTGGCGAGCGTGACGGCGGGGTTCATGGCGTTGAAGGCGATGCTGGGCGCATCTGGGTCAAAAGCGGGCTTGCCGGGGCGCGCAAAAGCGGGCGCCAATATCGGGCCGTGCGGTGTTGCTGTGCTGATTGATGCGCCGACGAGTGCGGCGGCGGCGCTCCAGGCGCATCGGTCGCTGAACCGGGCAGTGACGCAATTTCTGCGGCTAGAATTGATCCATGCGCCTGACATTGAGGCGGATGGCGAGGGGGTGCGGGCGGCGGCGCGCAGCCTGGCGCGGCGGATGAGCGCAAAATTGCGGCTGCATCAGCCATCGTCACGGCGCGAGATGGTGGCGTTACGCGCGAGCGGGTGATGGGCATCGACCAGTTTTTGCAGCCGCTCGGCCAGCACATGGGTGTAGATTTGGGTGGTTGCGATGTCAGCATGGCCGAGCAGCATTTGCAGGCTGCGCAAATCAGCGCCATGGGCGAGCAGATGCGAGGCAAAAGCGTGGCGCAGCACATGGGGCGAGACGCGTGCGGGGTCCAGCCCGGCTTTCAGTGCGACGCGTTTGAGGATCAGGGCAAAGCCTTGACGGGTCATCGCCTCGGCGCTGTTACGACCTGGAAATAAATAGCGCGTGCCTTTGGCATGGTGGGCGCGCAAATCGGCGGCGGCCTGGCGGGCGGCATCCGATAGCGGGACGATGCGTTCGCGCCCGCCTTTGCCACGGATCAGCAGAACCGCCGCATCGCTCGACAAGGCGCTGGCGGGCAGGCTGAGCACTTCGGACACCCGCAAGCCGGTGGCGTAGAGAATTTCCAGCCCGGCGCGGGCGAGCCGCCCTTGCTGGCCGGCGATGGCGCTGGCGGCGGCGAAGAGTTGGTCGATTTCGGCTTCGGCGAGAAATTTCGGGAGCGAGAGGCCGAGGCGCGGCGCGGTGGTTTGATCGGTCGGGTCATCGGGGCGCACGCCATCGCGGAGCAAAAACCGGTAGAATTGGCGCAGGCTGGAGAGTTTGCGCGCCTGGCTACGTGCGGCCAACCCGGTGGCGGCGAGCGAGGCGAGATAATCGGCCACGATGCTGCGATCCGCGTTGGTGAGGCTATGGCCCGCCGCGGCGCAGAAGCTGGCGAAGGCGTCAAGATCGGTGCGGTAGGCGAGAATCGTGTTGGCGGCGGCACCGCGTTCGGCGGCGAGTAATTCCAGAAATGCTTCGATATGTCGCTCTATCGCCATGCTCTGAATGTGGTAAGCCGCGCAGGTGATGCAGCACAACCCCACCTCCCCTGCCCGCATGGCTTGTGACGCGGATGCGCCGCAACATCGCGGTCAAAATCACAGTATTGTGCTGATCGGCTTGATGGGCAGCGGCAAATCGGCGATCGGGCGGTTGCTCGCGCATCGGCTGGGGCTGACCTTCGAGGATTCCGATGCGGTGATTGAGCGGGAATTGGGCATGAGCATCGCCGAGATTTTCGCCCGCCATGGCGAAGCGGCGTTTCGCGGCGCGGAACGGCGGATTATTGCGACATTGCTATCGGGACCGCCCATTGTGCTGGCGACCGGCGGTGGCGCGTTCATTGATGAGCAGACCCGCGCGCTGATCCTGCGCACAGCCCGCTCAATCTGGTTGCGCGCGCCGATTGCGCTGCTGCTGAGCCGGGTGGTGGGGCGGAGCCATCGGCCTTTGCTCAATCAAGGCGACCCTGAGGCGATTCTGACCGCTCTTGAAGCGGCGCGCCGCCCGATTTACGCACTGGCGGATATTGTGATCGATAGCACCTCGGAGCCTGCCGCCATGACCGCTGACGCCGCTTTGCACGCCCTGACGCAGTTCCAGCCGCCGGAGGCGATTGCGGTTGATCTGGTCGATGCGCCGTATCAGGTGCTGATTGGCGACACTATGCTGGCGCAGGCGGGGAAATATTTGATTGCGCCGTTGCCACAGCGCCGGGCGATCATTGTGACCGATCAACATGTGGCGGCGCATTATCTGGCAAAGCTGCAGCAAAGCCTGACCGAGCATGGCTTTGCCCATCAGGCGCTGATCGTGCCGCCGGGCGAGGGGTCGAAATCGGTGGCGCAGTTTAGCGCGTTGATTGAGGATATTTTGGCCTGCAAGCCCGAACGGCGGAGTGCAATTATCGCGCTGGGCGGCGGGGTGATTGGGGATTTGGCGGGGTTTGCGGCGGCGAGTGCGCTGCGCGGCTTGCCGTTCGTGCAAATACCGACCTCGCTGCTGGCGCAGGTGGATAGCAGCGTGGGCGGCAAGACCGGGATTAATTCGCGGCATGGCAAAAATTTGATCGGCGCGTTTCATCAGCCGCGCATCGTGCTGATCGATATTGCGACCCTGCGCACCCTGCCCCGGCGTGAGCGCGCGGCGGGCTATGCGGAAATCCTGAAGGCCGGGCTGATTGCCGAGCCGGATTTGTTTGAATGGTGCCTGGCGCAGGGGCTTGCTTTGATCGAGGGGGATGCGGCAGCGCAGCGCCATGCGATTAGCGCGGCGGTGCGCTTCAAGGCGCGGGTGGTGGTGGCGGACCCGCATGAGCAAGCGCCAGAAAATGGCCGGGCTTTGCTGAATTTGGGGCATAGTTTCGCCCATGCGTTCGAGGCGGAGACCGGCTATGGCAGCGCGCTGCTGCATGGCGAGGCGGTCGCAATTGGCTTGGTGTGTGCGCTGCATCTCTCGGCGGTTTTGGGATTTTGCGCCCCGGATTTGGCCGAGCTGGTGGCGGCGCATCTCGCCAGCGTGGGTCTGCCGCATAAAATCCCGGCGGGCAGCGTCGATGGGCTGATCGGTCATATGCGCAACGACAAAAAAATGCGCGATGGCAAGCTCGCTTTCGTGCTCGTGCGCGGGGTTGGCCAGGCCTTCACCGACCGGGGCGTGCCGGAGGAAGCGGTGCGGGCGACGTTGCGCGCGCGTGGCGCAAGCGATGTATAATCCGGCCTCGTTTCGCGCCGAGGATCGCGATGAAATGGCCGCGATCATGCGCGCGGCGCGGCTGCCGATTTTGGTGAGTGCGACCGCGACGGGCCTGGAGGCAACCCATTTGCCGCTTTGCTACACGCCCGAGCCTGGCCCCTATGGTCGGCTGGTGGGGCATATGGCGCGGGCGAACCAGCATTGGCACGCCTTGCGCGATGGCGCGGCGACGATGGTGATTTTCCAGGCGGATGATTTTTATGTCTCGCCAAGCTGGTATGCGACCAAGCGCGAAACCGGCCGGGTGGTGCCGACCTGGAATTATCAGGCGGTGCATGCGGCCGGCCCGGTGACGGTGATTGATGATCCGGCCCGGCTGCACGAGATTGTTTCGGCATTGACCGATCATCACGAAGCGCCACGCGCGACCCCTTGGCAGGTGGATGATGCGCCGGCGAATTATGTCGCGGCGCAGCTCAAGGCGATTGTTGGGATTGAACTCACCATCACCAGCCTGATCGGCAAGCGCAAGCTCAGTCAGAACCGGCCTTTGGCGGATCGGCACGGGGTGATCGCCGGGTTGCGCGCGGCGGGCGAGACGGGTGCTGCTTCGTTGATGGAGGCGCTGGAGGATGACGGCGCTGCATCGGCCAATCAATCTGGCCCAGCACCCAGCCTTCCACCGGATCGCTAAGGCTTGATGGGGGCGAATGGTCGGGTGGGCGATCGGGCGCGCCATTTATGACCGCGATGACATTCAGCACGCCGAGCAGACTATCGAATTGATCCTCGCCGGTAGGGCTGGGGCCGAAGCCTGAACTGATGGCGTGGTGCAAAGCGGGGCTTGGCTCGGCCTGTAGCTGCGCGAGGCGGCGTAACAAATCCGGTGCGAGGGCTTGGCGATCGGCTTGGTTGCGTTTGCTGCCGCGCAGGGTGAGGCCGAGCTGGACCAGGGCTTCGGCGGGGTAGGTTTCGGCGATGACGATCTGCGCCGGGTGCAGCAGGGCGCGAAACTCGCCCTCGAACGGCCACAGGCGCAGCTTGGTCTGGGCGGCGAAGGCCGGGAGCAAGCAATCGCGCCAGCCCGATAAGGCGGCTTTGCCGCATTGATTGGCGCCGAGGGTCCAAAATAGCGGCGCGCCGCCGGGGCGGCGGGCGGTTGGGTGATCGGCGGCGCGGCGCAAATCCTGCGGGCCCGCCAGCCCGAGCGCGTGCGCCAACGCCGCCTGATGCCCGGCGCCGGTGACGCTGGCGCGTGGATAAAATGGGCGGGCCAAGGATAGCTCGTTCAGCCTGTCGCAGACGCGAAACAACGGCGCATCGGGAGGCAAACCACGCAGCCAGGCGGGGAAATCGGTGATGCCTGCGCGCGCGGCGTAAGCGCGGGGCAATCCGAGGGGAAAATCCACACCGAAGGCGACCGGCGCGCCCGCCGCACGGCGCAGCAAACGAGCGAGCAGATCACCGGGCGGCCCCACCGGCTCTGGGGCGTCCACCAGCCAGCGCCCCGCGTGGCGCCCAGCTTGGTGCAGGGCGTGGGTGATAACGCGTTTGGCCGGATTGACGCTCCAATCGGCGTGGGCAGCGAGAATCGGGGCCTCGTGATCCATAGATGCTCCCTGACTTGAAAAAATAATGCCTGGCCCCATCGAATTGTAACGGCGATGCTTCTATAGCGCGCCGAGCAATGATGGTTCAAACCATCAATCATCGAACGTTTAGCATGGAGCCATTAATGGAACCGCGATACCGCACCACCGTTCAAATTCTGCACTGGCTGATTGCGCTCGCGGTGATTGGGCTGATCGTGGCGGGGTTGATTTTGAAATATGATCTGGCACCCAAGCCGCTGCGGCCCGAGTTGCGGATGCTGCATATCAGCGCCGGGCTGACGGTGCTGGTTCTGATGATGGTGCGGCTGGTGCTGCGGCTGATCCATCGGCCACCGCCGCTGCCCGCGACGGTGCCGGCGCGTGAGCGGATTGCGTCCACGGCGGCGCATTGGCTGTTTTATGCGATGGTGCTCGCCATGCCGGTTTTTGGCGTGCTGTTTGTACAGGCCTATGGCCATCCGGTGGGCTGGTTCGGCTTGGTGGTGCTGCCACAATTGGTGGGCAAAAATACCGCCATCGCCACGTTATTCTATGCGCTGCATTTTTATGTCGGGCTTGGTTTGCTCGCGCTGATTGTGCTGCATGTGAGTGCGGTAATCCGCCATGAAAAACGCGGTGAGCGGCTGCTGATCCGGATGATGCCGCGCCGTCAGCGCTGACTTATCGCTCCGGCATCGCCGGGGCGAGGCGCCCACCGAGGCGCACTGGTTCGATCCGCACGGCACGGCCCGTCGCGTCGGTTTCGATGAAGGCACCGCAGATGGTGGCGGGACCATCGGCGGGATGTAGCCGTTCGCCGGGCATTTTTTTGATGAAGCGGGCGATGGCGGGTTCTTTGGTCATGCCGATGACGCTATCGAAATCGCCGCACATGCCGACATCGGACATGTAGGCGGTGCCGCCGGGCAGGATTTGATGATCGGCGGTGGGGCAATGGGTATGGGTGCCGAGCACCACACTGACCGAGCCATCGAAAGCATGGGCGAAGGCCATTTTCTCGCTGGTGGCCTCGCCATGGAAATCGACCAGGATGGCGGCATGGGTGGCGCCGAGGCGCGCGCGCGTGAGCAGGGCTTCCATCGCGCGGAACGGACAATCGAGCGGGTCCATGAACAGGCGTCCCATGGCGTTGACCACCAGCACGCGCTGGCCGCCAGGGAGTGTGAGATCGACCATGCCCTCGCCGGGGGTGCCGGTGGGGAAATTGATCGGCCGGATCAAGCGTTTTTGTTGGGCGATATAGGGGATGATCTCGCGCCGGTCCCAGGCATGATTGCCGAGCGTGATCACATCGGCACCGGCGGCGAAGAGTTTATCGGCCATGTCAGGCGCGAGGCCGAACCCGTGGGAAGCGTTTTCGGCATTCACCACGGCGAGATCGATCGCGAGGTCACGGCGCAGGCCAGGCAAGGCGGCTTCGACCGCATCGCGCCCGGTGCGGCCCAACACATCACCCAAAAACAAAATCCGCATTTTGGCTCCTTATTCGGTGACTCTCGATAGGGTGAAGCGCTCGCTGGAGCAATGGGAGATAATCGGGGGGCGATAATCGGGGGGCGATGATCGGGCGGGAAATTGACAATCGGCGATGCGGCGGTCAATCGAGGGGGATGCGCGTTGGATTTTGCCGACCGATCAAGCCCTTGGCCGTGCTGCCGATGTTGACGCTGGTATTCGTGCTGACGGGGCTGAGCGGATGTGCGCGGATGAATGCGCGCCCGCTTGACCCGGCGCAATCGGCGGCGGCACTACGGGCGAAAAATTTCAACGATCCGCGCTTGCAGCGATTTTTGAACGCGATGGGGGCGCGCCCGCCCGATCCGAGCGGGCCTTACGGGGTGCGGGCCTTGGTGCTGACCGCGCTATACGAGCGGCCTGATTTGGCGCTGGCAAGTGGGCAGGTGGCGTTGGCGCGCGCGAAACTCACGACGGCGCGGGCGCTGCCCAATCCGGTTTTCTCGTTGACGCCGAGCTATAATGCGACGGACGGGCTGCCCTCACCGCTGAAAATTGGGCCGATTATCGATTTCGTGATCGGCAGTTTCGGGGCGCGGCAGGCGACGATTGGCGCGGCGGCGGCGCGCTATCAGGCGGCGCGGCAATTGATTGAGCAGGCAATGTGGCGCGAGCGCGCCAGGGTGCGTGATGCGCTGATGGCAGACCAACAGGCGCGCCAACGCGTGGTATTGGCCGCGCAGGCACGGGCCTTGGCGAATTGGCGCACCTCATTGCTCGCAAGCCGCTATCAGCATGGCATGGTTGCGGCCCCGGCTCTGATACAGGCCCAATTAGGCCAGGCACAGGCGCGGCTGCGCTGGACGCAGGCGAAGCGGTCGTCCGCGCTGGCGCAAGCAGCCCTGGCCGCCTCGCTCGGCGTGTCGCCGGCGAGTGTTGCGCGTATCCGACTGGATCGGGGCGCGATCAGGCCGGTGAGGGAGGGACCAGCGCTGCAGGCGGCGGTGGCGCGGGCGATGCAGGATCGCCCCTCGATTATCGCCGCGCTCGCGCGCTATCGGGCGGCGCAGGATCAGCTCCGCGCGGCGATTGATGAGCAGTTTCCGGGGGTGACGCTGGGGCCGGGCTATCATTATGACCAGGGGCAGAACAAATATTTGCTCAATTTTTCGTTACCATTGCCAATTTTCAATCAGAATCAGGGGCCGATTGCACAGGCGCGCGCGCAGCGGCGGATTGCGGCGGCGCAATTTGTGGCGGCGCAGGAGCGGGTTTTGGCGCAAATCCGGCGGGCGAGAGCGGATTGGACGGGGAGCAACCGCAGCTTGGCGGCGGCCGCATCGGTGATGGCGGTTGCGGTGCGAAACGGGCAGAACGCGCAACTGGCGTTCGATCACGGGGCCATCGGCAAACTCCGCTTGATTGCGGCGCGGCAAACAATGCTGATGGCGCAGAGCGAGATGATGCAGGCGCGGGCGGCGCGGTGGCGGGCGGCGGGCCGGCTTGAAGACGCGCTGCATGTGATTTTATGGCGGGGACGGAGCGGATGAGCAAAGCAAATGCGGCGATGATGGCGGTGATTTTGGCGGCGATTTTGGCGTTCGGATGGCTGCCGAATGCAGCTTTCGCGCAGTCATCAACCCCCGTCCTCATGCTCTCGGCGGCGCAGCGCCATGATGCTGGCGTGAAACTTCGCGCTTTACCGCTGGTGCGCACCGCACCGACGCAGCCTATGACCGCGATTGTGCGCAATGCCGCACCGATTTTGGTGTTGCGCGCTTCCTGGGTGCAGCAACAAGCGCGCGCCGGGTTGGCGCGCCAACAGGCGAGCCGCGCCGAGGCGCTGTATCGGGCCGGGCATAACATTGCGCAAGCGCAATTGCAGCGTGCCGAGGCGGCACGGACCGTTGCGGTGGCCCGGCTCGATGCGCTGCGCGCGCGGGCGATAGGACTTTATGGCAAAGCCTTGGGGGCGGCGATTATGAGCGATCAGGCGCGGGGGGCGCCCGCACTCACCGCGCTGGCGCAGGGGGCGCCGCTGATTGAGCTGGTATTTGCTACACCGCAGGCAGCCGATGGCGTGGCGGCGGGTTGGACCCGAATTGGTGAGGCGGGAATGCTGCCCGCCGGGCTGACCGGCGTGCCAGTATATTTTTATGGGACGCCGGATGAGGCGCTGCCGGCGGGTGCGGCCTTGCGGCTCGCGGTGCGCACCGGACCTGCGCAGGCGGGCTATCAAGTGCCGGCCAGCGCGCTGATTTACCGGCGCAAGCGGGTGTTGATTTTTGTGCAGCAGGCGCGCGCTGGTGAATTCCAGCCCGTGTCACTCGCGGTGGGGCGCGGGGCGATCAGCCGAGGCGATGGACGCTTGCACAGCCTGTTCGTGCCGCAAGAAGCGTTGCCCGCGCAGCCGCTGGTGGTGGTTTCGGGGGCTGGTTTGTTACGCTCGATGATGGTCACGCAGGGGCGATGAGAGCGGCGAAGGGCGCGTTATGCTGACCGCGCTGATCCGCGCGGCGCTGCGATTTCGCCTGCTGGTGGTGCTGGTGATTGCCGGGCTGTGCCTGCTCGAACTCGCGCGCTTGCCGGGTGCGCATTATGGCGTGTTTCCGGAATTTGCCCCGCCGACGATCAAGATTGCCACCGAAGCGCCGGGCTTTGGGCCACGCGGGGTTGAGCGGGCGATTACCACGCCGATTGAGCAGGGATTATTTGGCTTGCGCGGCGTGACCGCGATGCGCTCACAATCGCAAGCCGGGATTTCGACGGTGCAATTGGTTTTTGCTGGCGATACCCAAGCTGCGGCGGACAAGACCCGCGTGGCGACGCGACTGGCCGGGATTGAGGCGGGGCTGCCGCATGGCGTGGTGCCGGTGATCGCGCCGTTGCAATCAGCGACCGGCACGGCGGTTGAAATTGGGCTGACCGCGCCGCACCGCTCGCTGATCACGCTGACCGCCTTGGCCGATACGCTGGTGCGCCCGGCGTTGCGGGCGGTGCCGGGCGTGGCGAATGTGGTGATTTTCGGGGCGCGACCGCCTGATTTGGCGGTGATGGTGCGGCCCTCGGCGTTAGTGCGATCAGGCTATGGGTTCAACCAGATTGCGCGGGCGGCGGGGCGGGCGAGCACGCTGCTGGGCGGCGGGTTTATCGATACCGGCAATCAGCGGATTGATTTGGCCATCCAGGGCCAAGCCCGCGATGCGGCGGCGCTGCGCGCTAGTTTGGTGGGCGTTGCCGATGGGTTGCCGGTGACGTTGGGGGATGTGGCGCGGGTGCAGGCGAGCACACCGCCGCGCTTTGGCGCTGCGCTGATCGAAGGCAAACCCGGATTGTTATTGATTGTGTCATCCTTGCGCGGCGCGAATACGCTCGCGGTGGCGTCTGGCGTGCGGGCGGCGCTTGCCCGGATTACGCCGGCGCTGCACAGCGAAGGGGTGGTGGTGCTGCCCAACGCGCTTGATCCGGCCGGCTTTATTCATGAAGCGCTGACGGATTTGGGGCGGGTACTGTTGGTGGGGGCGGGGCTGATTTTAATCGTGCTGATGCTTGCTTTGCGTAATTGGCGCGTGGCGTTGATTTCGTTCGTCTCGATCCCGGTGGCGCTGCTGGCGGCGATGGCGAGCTTGCAGGCCTTTGGCATGAGCTTGAACACCATGGCCCTCGCTGGCTTGGCGATTGCGCTCGGCGAGGTGGTTGATGATGCGATTGTTGATGTTGAAAATATCGCGCGGCGCTTGCGCGAAAATTTGGCATTAGAAAAACCTGTTGCGCCGTTACTGGTGATTTTGCGCGCCTCCTTGGAGGTGCGCAGCGCCATTATTTATGCCACCTTCGCGGTGGCGGTGATGTTTACGCCGGTATTGCTGCTGGGCGGCGTGGCCGGGCGGCTCTTTGCGCCACTGGGCATTGCCTATATCGCGGCAATTTTATCATCGCTGGTGGTCGCACTCACCCTAACCCCTGCCCTTTGCGGGCTGTTGCTGGCCCGGCGACCGACCCTGACGGCGCACCGGGCCGGAGACATTCTACGCACGGCGTATCAAACCGGGGCGGCGCGATTTGATCGGCATGGAAGGGCGTTTGGTCTGGTTTTGGTGGTGATGGTGCTGGTGGCGGGGGCGAGCGTGCCGTTTTTGCGGCCGCAATTTTTACCGCAATTTCGCGAACAGGATGTTATCGCGCATTTTCTGAGCACGCCGGGAACCTCGTTGCACACCACGCTGCAAATTGGGGCGCGGGCGATTGCGCGGGTAAAACGCTTGCCGCAGGTGGGGGTGGTGGTGCTGCATGCCGGGCGCGCCCGGCTGGGCAATGGCCATCCTGGCGTCAATAAAGCAGAAATCGACATTACGCTCAGCCATTCGGGCAACCGGCATCCGGTGGCCTCGGCGCATAAAATATTGGCGACATTGGCAACCGTGCCGGGATTGCGCTGGTGGGCCAATACGTTTCTAACCGAGCGGATTAACGAGACGTTATCGGGTTTCACCGCACCCCTGACAATTTCGGTATTCGGGCCGCATTTGGCAGGTATTTCGGCGGATGCGGGGCATATTGCCGGACTGGCGCGGCGCATCCATGGGGTGATTACCGCCTCGCTCGCGGCACCGCCCAATCAGCCGGTGATCCGCATTACCCCGCATCGGCGCGCGATGGTGGCGGCGGGGTTAACCGATCATGCGGTGGTTGCCGCGATCCATGCTGCCTATGCCGGGCAGATTGTCGGGCAGGTTTATCGGGGCCTATTGGTTGAGCCGATTATCGTGACGCTCCCCCCTGGGCTGCGCCACGATCCGCTCGCCCTCGCGGCGTTGCCGATTGCAGGGAGAGATGGGCGGATCACCCGTTTGGGGGCGATTGCCACGATCCAGCAAATCAATGCGCCCTCGGTGATTTTGCATGATGGCGGGCGGCGCGTGCAGGTGGTGACGGTGCATACCAAGCCCGGTCACAGTGCCGCAGTGTTAGCGCGTTTGCGCACCACCATTGCCAGGCTGCATTTGGAGGCGGGGGATTATTACGTGACCTATGGCGGCAGTGCGATTGCCGGGGGACGGGCGCAGCGCAGCCTCGCGCTGCATGCGCTATTGGCGCTGGCCTGGGTGATGGTTTTGCTCGGCCTTGCCTTGCGGGATGCGCGGGCGGTGGCGTTGCTCTGTTTGGGGCTTCCCGTTGCGTTAGCGGGTGGCATTGCGGCGGCGTGGATTGGGTTGGGCGGCAAGCTTGATTTGGGTGCGATGGTTGGTTTGGCGACATTGTTTGGGCTAACGCTGCGCAATGGATTACTGCTCCTGCTCCACGCCAAGCGCTTGGTACACAATGGCGAAGTTTGGAATGCCGCCTTGGCGCGGCGGGCGGCGATGGACCGGCTGCCCGCCATTTTACTGACCGCCAGCGTGACCGCCCTCGCGCTGTTGCCTTTGGCCCTCGCCGCTGGATCGCCGGGGGATGAAATTGAAGGGCCGATGGCGATTGTGATTTTGGGTGGGTTGATCCCGGCGACATTGGTGAATTTGTTCGCACTACCCCACGCTGCGGCGCGCTGGCTGCGCTTCACGCCTGCGACCGACGGGTTTTGACGGCGTGCTATTCGGACAGGCGGACCGGGGCGAGTTCGGCCCAACGATCAATCGGGTCGGGGTTGGCGGGATGGCCCGCCCCGCCCAGATGCCGAAGCACGCCGCTTACCGCGTTTAGCGCCGTGGTCACGGCACCTTCGGCCCAGCCGGCGGTCCAGGAAATATCATCGCCGGCCAGAAAAATGCCGCGCTGATGGGCGGGCAGATCCTGCTGCACGAAATGGCTGAACAAGCGGCGTTGATAGCGGTAATGGCCGGGGAGATTGGCTTTGAACGCGCCCATGAAATTCGGGTCTGACTCCCAGGAGACGGTGATCGGCGCGCCGATAATATGGTTGGCGATGTCAAGATCGGGGTAGATTTGGCGCAAGCTATGCAGCATCAGGCGCACTCGCTCATCGAGCGGCAAGGCAAGCCATTTTAACGCATCGTCATTCCAGGTATAAGACAGGCAAATAACGCCGGGTTGATCCGCCCCGTTATCGATCAAATAGGTGCCGCGGGTGAGGCGATCCGTGAGGGTCATGCTCATCCGGTCATGGCCGGTTTCGGGGTGGCGATCGCGCCAGAACGGGCGATCGACCATCACGAATGTTTTAGAGGATTGCATGTAATGGGTCCGTTCCATCGCCATCCACAGATCGTGATGAAATAAGCTCTCGGCACAATCGATGCGTGCAGAAAGCAGCCAGACCTGGCAGGTGACGATGGCGGCGGCGAAAATGCGTTGGTTACCATATCGATCAGTAATCGCGATTTTGCCGCCGGTGGCCGGGGCGATGCGCGCGACGGCGGGATGTGGAACGTTACGGTGCAGGCTCGCGAGCGAGGTGCCGGGGGCGAAATGCGCCATGCGCTCTGGGCTGCGCGCCCAAAGCCGACGGGGCAATTGTTCAACACCGCCGATCACCAGGCGATGCTCATCATCAGCGCCGGTCGCGACCACGCGGAGAATTTCCAGGATGGAGTTGGGAAAATCGGTATCCCATCCGCCCGTGCCAAAGCCGACTTGGCCGAACACTTCGCGGGCGCGAAAGCCTAAATTGCGAAAGGCGCTGGATTTGGCAATGAAACCCGAAAAACTCTCTTCATCCAGCGTCTCGACCAGATTGTGCCAGATGCGCCGGATCGCGGCGACATCGCGGGTGCGAATGGCTTGGGTGAGGGCCGGGAAATCAGCCCCCTCAGCCAACGCCTCGCTCCAAGCGCGTTCAACATCAGCGAACAAAGGCGGCAAATCCTCCTTGCGCCGGGCGATATGTTTTTGGCCGGCAAGTTCAATGACGGTGGAGGGCGTGTCCGGCGCTAACGGGTTGGGAAATCCGGTGGTGCGCAGCCCGACCAGATCAAGATAATGAAACAGCGCGCGCGAGGAGGGCGGGAAGCGCATCGCGCCAAGCTCGGCAAAGGCCCCTGCCCCATCCTTGAACGGTTCAGAACGCAGCCGCCCGCCGATCCGATCACTTTCATAAATCACCGGTTTGAGGCCAAGTTTCATCAATTCATAGGCCGCGACGATGCCGGCGATGCCCGCGCCGATCACCGCGACTTCGGTGCCCTGCGCGGCGGCGGGCAGTTGGCCGAGACCGGCGGGATGGCTCAAAAAATCATCATAGGCGAAGGGAAAATCCGGGCCGAACATGGTGATGGGATGATCGGTCATCACGGATCGCTCCTTGGATGCTGGATCGGTTGGTATAAAGCGGGCCGCCGATCAGCGAGCATCGGATCACGCGCACGGATTTCGGCTTGGCGGGCGGGGTCCAATGGGGCGATAATCTGGCCAATATCGGCGTTCGCTTGGGCCAAGGCTGAACCATCGGGGGCGATGATCGACGACAGGCCGACATAGTCAAGAGTCTGTTCGGAACCGCAGCGATTGGCATAAGCGAGATAGACTTGGTTTTCATAAGCCCTGGCGCGCACAACATGATTGGCGACGACATCATACGGGGTCATCAGCGCGGTGGGGACCAATAATAAATCTGCACCCGCCAGCGCCATCAGCCGGGCGGATTCGGGAAACTCGATATCATAGCAAATCGCGAGGCCCACCCGCCACCCTTGCCAATTCACCACCTCGAAACGATCACCGCTGCAGGAGAACATCGCCCGATCCAGCGCGCCAAACAAATGCACTTTCCGATGATTGAGCAGCAAGTGACCGGATGCATCGATCAGGGCGGCGCTGTTCGCGATGCGATCACCCACCCGTTCGGGATAACCCACGCATAAAGCGATGCCATGGCGGGTCGCGATGCTGCGCAATTGGTCAAACAACGGATCATGCGGGGTGATGGCGAGGTCAGCACAGCGTTCGGCGCCCAGATTATAGCCGGTGAGAAACATCTCCGGCAGCACCAGCAGATCGGCCCCGTTGATCCGGGCCGTGCGGGCCTCGTGATCGAGCTGATCCAAGGCCGCGCGTGGGGCGGCGAAGCAGCCTTGGGTTTGGGCAATCGCGATGCGCTGGCTCATGACGCGGATGCTCAAATTTTGGCCCGGCTGGGCAGATTTTTGAAGTGCGGGGGCGTTTTGCTGGCGCGCGCGGTGATGGCAGCGGTGATGTCCTCGGTGTTCCAAATCGCGGCCTGCATCCAGCCGGCGCGTTCCAGTGATTCGGCGACTGAATGATCGCGGGCGTAGAGCAGCGAATTTTTACTGCCCGCGATGGCGAGCGGTGCGCGGGCAGCGATGGCTTGGGCGGCTGCCTGGGCGAGATGCAGGGTGCTCGCGGCATCGGCGGCGGTGGCATTGATAAAGCCCAGCGCCTCGGCGCGCGGTGCGGGGAGCGCGTAGCCGGTATAGGCCATTTGTTTCACGATGGCATCGGGCAATAATTTCGGCAAGCGTTGCAACGCGCCGAGATCGGCCATCATGGCGATATCGATTTCAGCGATTTTCACATAAGAATCGATGGCGGCGAAACGCAGATCGCAGGCGGCGACCAGTTCGAGGCCCGCACCAACGCATGCGCCTTGGATGGCGGCGATCACTGGGAAGCGCACCTGTTCGATGCGGGCCAGCGCGTCTTGCATCAGCCGGGCGGTTTCATAAAAATGGGCGCGGCCGGCGGCGTGGTCCGGCTTCATCGTTGATCCGGCGGTGAACACCGATAAATCCATCCCGGCGCAAAAATTACGCCCCTCACCGGCGATGATCAAAGCGCGGGTGGCGCCGGTGGCGTCAAGCTGCTCCAGGGCGGTTGGAAAATGCCGCCAGAAATCAAGGGTGAGGGCGTTGGATTGCTGCGGGCGGGTCAAAATGAGGGTGGCGATGCCATCCTCCGCCATTATCCGAAAATCATCCATCCGCGTCTCCCGATCCAGCCGATGGGGCGATCATCGCGACGGATGGCAGGCGCGTCAATGGGTGCGAGTGGCGGCGATGGTGGCGGCGTGGGTGGAGTCATGATGACCCCACCCTGCCTTAATCGTCAGTATGCGCTTTAGAACAGAACGCCCGCTTCGACGAGAGCGGTTGCTTGATTGCGGCTGGTGCCATTGGCACCATACCCCGCCGAGCCGGGGACACCGAGTGTGGTTAAATGCAGCAAGCCGACATCGCCGCGCACGAACAGATCGTTTTTCTGCCATGTCGGCGCGATTGAGATGCCGAAGCCTTTGGCACCCGCATTGACGAACCAATTATCCGGGCCGTTGCTGCTGAAATATTCAACCCAACCCGCCAGCGCATAAGGCGATTTGCCGAATTGATAGTTGCCGAACACGGCGGCGCCGAAATTGCTGGAGGATTTGGTCAGACCCAGCGATGCATCGCGCTTGGCTTCGACATATTGCACTTCCGGCACGAGATTGAGGTTGCCCGTGGTGTAGCTGTAGAAACCGCCAATCATCGTCGAATTGACGTAATAAGCGCCATAATTGCCGACGAAGCTTTGATTATACGGCGTGGTGGCCGACCCATAAATATGCGCGTTGAGTCCGGTTTTGCCGAAATTGGTGGCACCGAACAGGTTGATCACATTATTGCTGTTGATCGTGTAAGTGACCAAGGCCTGGCCGAAATTCCAAACGCCGGTATCAAACCCGTCGCCGAATTCGACCGTGGCGCTCACTGGCCCCGCCGTGTAGGTGGCTTCCACCCCACGGCTTTGGGCGTTTTCCACCGCGAAAATATCAGTAGTCAGCACGTTGGTATTGTTCCAGTCGATGCCGGACTCATAGCCTTCCTGCGAGCCGAGCTGGCCAATCGAGACGCTGAAATTGCTGGTCGGCGCCAAAGTGACATAGCCCGCATAGAGCGGCCCGGTGGAGAAGGTTTGCACCGAGGTTTGCGAGGGCTTGCCGCCCAGCGCGATGGAGGTGGTGGAGCCGACCTCAATGGTGAATTGCACCAATCCGGTCGCTTTTTGGAGCTGGATCAGCCCGTTCATCAATTCGGCGCCATTGGTTTTATCAGTGCCGAGCAAGCCGTAATTGGTGGAATTGCCTGCGCCGGACAGCACATAGCCATAGCCATCCAAACCACCGGACAGCTCAAGCGGGCCGAGCGGACCACCATCGATCTTGATATTCGCCGGGCCGTTGAACGCCATCGCGGCGGGGGGAAGGGCCTGCGCGGCAACCAAGGCAACGCCCGAGCAGATGACGGCGCGAAGCCATTGGCGGCCTGGTTTTTTGCCAGAATTAGGGTTTAAGAACGACATACTGCCTCCGTTATGTTCATTGCGTGCAACACAAGTCTAAATTTTAGGCACTTGCACCCGTCCATGTCATCAGCTTCACGAAAATGTCACGGACAACGGGTTTGTATCAGCAAACGACGTGCCAGCTTACCAACAATGCTGGGTTAGCGCGCAAAAACGCGCTAAAGTTTCGCAGCTGTGTTGTTTAGGTTACAGCTTATTCCCGTCATCGCCTGGATCGGCTGCGAAAAAGTCGCGGATTTGCGCGACGGCGGCGGCGAGGCCCAGGCGCTGCACCGGCACGCCGCCGGGAAAGGCGTTGAGCAGGCGGCTCGGCGCTGCGCGATCGATCAACACGAACACGCCGCGATCATCCGCACGGCGGATCAGCCGACCAAAGGCCTGGCGCAGCCGCAAACGGACAATCGCGTCGTCATAGTCGCGCGGCGCGCCGCCGGCGAGAAAGCTGCGCCGCACCCGGTGCAAAATATCCGGGCGCGGCCAGGGTGTGCGCTCCAGCACCACAAGGCGCAGCGCATTGCCGGGCACGTCCACCCCATCGCGCATCGCATCGGTGCCGAGCAGGCAGGCATTATGCTCGGCGCGGAACACATCGACGAGGCTGGCATTATTCATGGCATCAACATGCTGGGCGTAGAGCGGCAGGCCCGCCGCTTCGAGCGCGGGGGCGATGTGGCGATGCACCGCGCGCAGCCGGGCGATCGCGGTGAACAGGCCCAGCGCGCCGCCGCCCGCCGCAATGAACAGGCTGCGATAGGCGCTGGCGAGCGCTTCCTCGTTCTGGCTTGGAATGTCGCGCACGATGATCACCCGGGTTTGGTGCGGGTAATCAAAGGGCGAGGCGAAGGCGGCGCGGATGGCCGGGGCGGCGAGATGGGTTGCCCCGGTGCGCGCTTCGGCGGCGCGCCATTTGGCCTCCATGGCGGCTTGCGCGTCTGGACTAGTCACTGGGCCGGTCACTGAGTTGGTCATTGGGCTGGCGCTGTCGCGCAGGGTGGCGGAGGTGATCACCAAGCCATGGGCTTGCGCGCCGATCAGCTCGGCAAAGGCTTCGGTGGGGTCAAGCAAATGGCCCAGGAGCGCAATATCGCGGTCACGCTGGATAAATAGCACGCGGTGGGGGCGATCACCGGGCTCCGGGGTAGGGCCGGTGACGATGGCGAGGAGGCGGCGCCAAGCCGTGATCGGGTCGATGGCGCGGCGGGCGAGGCTGCGGCCTAGCGCTTCGATGCGCTGGCGGTCACGCTCCTCCAGCGTGTCGGCCTCGTTATCGAGGCGGGCCAGCAACCGTTGGCGCAGCGTTGTGAGCGGCGCGGCCAGCCGCTCCAGCGCCCGATCCAGCGTTGCGGCGGTGCTGACCAGCGCCTCGCCCGCCGGGTGCAAATCGACCTCGATGCGGCCTTTTGCTTCCGGCTCGGTGCTGGCGGCGCGCGCCCGGGCGGCTTCATCAAGGGCGGCGAGAAATTGTTCGGCGGGGGCGGTGCCGACTTGATCGAGCGGATTTTCGGCCCAATCGGGGTTTTCGGTCAGGCGCCGATGGGCGAGCCAAGCTTCGCCGGGCAGCACGCGGGCGGCGATCAGCACCGCATCAAGCGGGCTGCGCAGCGTTTCATCGGCGGCGCAAAAATCATCGAGCCGCCGGGCAAGGCCGCGTGCGCGCGAGCGCCCGCCTTCGGCACCGAGCAGCCAGCGGCGTAATTCGGCCATCGCCGCACCGGACAGCTCGACGGCGAAGGCGCTATCCGCCGCGTCAAAGACGTGATGACCCTCATCAAACACATAGCGGGTGGGCACTTGCGCATCATCCAGGCCGCCCCAGGCGGCTTGCGCCATCACCAAGGCATGATTGGCGATCACCAAATCAGCGCCGCGCGCCCGGCGGACCACATGCTCGATGGTGCAGCGTTTCCAATGGGCGCAGGCGGCATGAATACATTCGCCACGCCGATCAACGATGGATGGCAGGATGCCATTGCCGAACAAATCCGCGAACCAGCCCGGTAAATCGCCGCCGGTTACATCATGATCGCCCGAGAGCAGCGCCCAGCGGGCGATCAGCCCCATCGCGATCAGGGTGCCGGCGCGGGCCGCACCAAGCGCATCTTCATAGTTGAGCAGGCAGAGATAATTTTCGCGCCCTTTGCGCAGCACCACGCGGGCGCGGCGGCGTACCGGGTCCGGCTCTAGCCGTTCGAGTTCCTGTTCGATCTGGCGCTGCAAATGCCGCGTGTAGGTTGCGATCCAGACCGGGCCGTCATTCTGTTCGGCCCAGAGCGAGGCCGGGGCGATATAACCTAGGGTCTTGCCGGTGCCGGTGCCGGCTTCGGCGAGCACGCAATGAGGCGCGCCGGCTTGATCACGCGGCGCGAAGGCGGCGCTGACGGCGGAGGCGTAATCGGCCTGGGCGGGGCGCGGTTCAGCACCGGTGCCGAGCATTTGGGCCAGCCGGGCGCGCGCCGCGTCGGTGCCAACGGGAAAGGCGGTGGGCGGTGGGCGCGGTGCCTGCTCCTCCCATTCGGGCAGGATCGACCAGAGTTTCAGCCCCGCCGGATCGGGCCGGGCGGCGGGGGCGCCGAGTGCGGCGAGCACGCTGCGCGCCCAGGGCCAACCGGCTTGGCCCATCAGCGCGGCCAGCCCGGCCGCATGGCGGTTCATTGGCAAATCACGCCCTTGCAGCAACAGGCCGAGCAGGGTGGCGACCCAGTTTTGCATGGAACTCGCGGCGGCCTCCAGGCTGGCGGGCACTGGCTCATCGAGCGCGCGGGCCAGGCCCGCCGGGGTGGGCGCGCAATTTTGTGCGGGCCGGGCAAACGCGAAGAGTTCCAGAATATCCAGAACCGGGAGCGCCAGCCCCAAGCGTTTTTGCACCGAGGGCGCGTGGATCACCAAAGGCGGGCTGAGCGTCTTGAGGGTCTTGCGCGCATCCTCGATGCTGAGCGTGACCAGTTCGCCCTCGCCCGAAAGGATCACGGCGTGACCATAAGCGACCACGAGACAGGGCGCGTCGGGGAGCAGAATAGTTGCGGCAGCCATGCGCGCTCATATCGTGGTTTGCGTTCGGGCGAAACGGCGGTTACAGCCGGGGTTATGAGTGATTCCCCTTCGCTTGCGAATTCCTGGCCGTTTCGTGAGGCGGCGCGTGTGGCCGAGCGGTTGGCGCGCACCGGCAAAACCCATGCGCTGTTCGAAACTGGCTATGGCCCGTCCGGCCTGCCGCATATTGGCACTTTTATGGAGGTGGCGCGCACCTCCTGGATTCGGCTGGCCTTTACCAAATTGACCGGCATGCCCTCGAAATTACTAGCGTTTTCCGATGATATGGACGCGCTGCGCAAGGTTCCCGGCAATGTGCCAAACCAGGATTTATTGCGCGGCTTCATTGGCAAGCCACTGACGCAGGTGCCGGACCCGTTTGGCACCCATGATAGTTTTGGCGCGCATAATAACGCGCGGCTGCGGGCCTTCCTTGACCAGTTCGGGTTTGACTATGAGTTCGCCTCCTCGACCGATTATTATCGCGGGGGTCGGTTCAATGACGCGCTGTGCACCATCGCGGCGCATCACGATACGATAAGAGACATCATCGCCCCGACCTTGGGGCCGGAGCGGCGCGCGACCTATTCGCCGATTTTGCCGATTCATCCGGAAACCGGCGTGGTGATGCAGGTGCGAATCGATCAAGTCGATGCGGCGGCGGCGATGGTGACGTGGAGCGATCCGGACAATGGGGCGATCTTCACCACCTCGATCCTGGATGGCAACGCCAAGCTGCAATGGAAGGCCGATTGGGCGATGCGCTGGTTTGCGCTGGATGTTGATTATGAAATGTCCGGCAAAGATTTGATCGATTCGGTGAAATTATCGAGCGCGATTGTGCGCGCACTAGGCGTCGCGCCGCCGGAAACCTTCACCTATGAACTGTTTTTAGATGAGGCTGGGCAGAAAATCAGCAAATCGAAAGGCAACGGGCTCTCGGTCGAGCAGTTTCTGGCCTATGGCCCGCCGGAAAGCTTGGGGCAGTTCATGTTTGCTGCCCCGCAGCGGGCCAAGCGGCTCTATTTCGATGTGATCCCGAAAGCGACGGATGAATATATCACCAGCGTCGATGCGCTGCGCGCCGGGCGCGGGGTGGCCGAAGAAAATCCGGCTTGGTTCATCCATGGCGGGGTGGTTCCGGCGGCCTCGGGCAGTGCCATCCCGTTTGGCATGTTGCTGAATTTAGCCTCGGTGGTGAATGCCGAAACGCCGGACCTGCTCTGGGGCTTCATTCGCGCCTACCGGCCTGATGCCAGCCCGGAATCCGAGCCGTTCCTGGCGCGCTTGGTTGATTATGCGGTGCGCTATTATCAAGATTTTGTGCGACCGGCGAAGCATTATCGCGCGGCGAGCGCGCTGGAACGGGCCGCCCTTGAGGATTTGGCGGAGTCGCTGCGTGCGCTGCCCCCCAGCACCGACGCCGAGGCGCTCCAGACTTTGGTGTATGATGTCGGCAAGCGCCATCCGTTCCCGGCTCTGCGCGATTGGTTTGGCTGTTTATATCAGCTTTTGCTGGGCCAAAGCGAAGGGCCGCGCTTTGGCGGGTTTATTGCGCTCTATGGCATTGCCCCGACCATCGCGCTGATCGAGACCGCACTGGCGCGTGACGCGACGGGGTAAATGAGCGTCTTTCTGTGGTAGCAATGCCGCAGGGTCGTAAAACTTGCGTCATCGCGCAGCCAGGGTGTCGGCAACGCGTTGTAACTTCATTACATTGGCCGTATGGCGTTGGCATTGGCCCGAACTCGCATGCATGACCTTTATCGGCGCCGTTATCGGGGCGATGATGGGCGCGGCGGATGGCTGGACCAGTTGTTTCTCCAGCGGATCGGGCTTTGATGAAATTGCCACGAAAATCGAAGCCCCTCTCGCCGAAAGCGCCGCGCGCGTTGGCGGAGAGCTGTGTGGTGATGGTAACCGGGTTGGACCGGGACGGGCAGCCTTTGGCGCGACCGGTTGATTGGGCCGGCGGGCGCGCGCCGGTTGTCTATATGCGCCCAGAGCGCAGCGGTCAGCCGGCCTTGGCGCCTGGCTCGCGGGTGCTCGCCCGGCTGCGGCGCATTGGTGGTGATCGCTATGAGGGGCGCACGATCAAATTGCTAGATCGCGTGCCGGTGACGGTGATTGGCGTGTTCCGGTCAGATGATCGGGGCAATCCGGCGCGCGGCGGGCGGATTGAGCCGGTCGATCGGAAAATCCGCGCTGATTGGCTGGTGCCACCAGGGGCGGCGGGCGATGCGACTGACGGCATGATTGTGCGCGCCGAACCGCTGGCCGGTGGCGGCTATGGCTTGCAAAAGGCGCAAATTATCGACTGCCTCGGCGGTATCGATGATGCACGCTCGATCAGCCTGATTGCGATTGCCAGCCTGGGCATTCCCGATATTTTTCCGCCCGAAGCCGTGGCGGAGGCGCAGGCGGCGGGGCCGACACATCGGGGTCAACGCACCGATTTACGCGATGTGGCGCTGGTGACCATTGATGGCGCGGATGCGCGCGATTTTGACGATGCGGTGTTCGCCGTGCCGGAGCAGAATGGCTATCGGTTGATCGTCGCGATTGCCGATGTCGCCTCCTATGTGGTGCCCGGCTCGGCGTTGGACCGCGAAGCGCGCCATCGCGGCAATTCGGTCTATTTCCCCGATCGGGTGGTGCCGATGCTGCCGGAGGCCTTGTCGAATGGCTGGTGCAGCTTGCGTCCCGATGAGGATCGGGGCTGCCTGTTCGTGGAGATGCGGATTGGCGCGGATGGGCGCAAAATTTCTCACCGTTTTGGCCGCGGGCTGATGCGCAGTGCGGCGCGGCTAACCTATGAACAAGCGCAAGCGGCACATGATGCCCAGCGCGAGGAAGGGCTGCCCACCGGCACGATTGCGCATTTATTCGGGGCCTATCAGCGTCTGGCGGCGGCGCGAGCGGCACGCGGCACGCTCGATCTTGATTTGCCGGAGCGCCAAATTACGCTGGGTACCGATGGGCATGTGGCCTCGGTCACGCCGCGCCCCCGGCTCGATAGTCACCGGCTGATTGAGGAGTTCATGATCCTCGCCAATGTTGCGGCGGCGGAGGAGTTGGAACGGCTGGTGCAGCCTTGCATGTATCGGGTACACGCCCCGCCCTCGGCGGAGAAATTGGATGCGTTGCGCGGGCTGCTCAGCACATTTTCGATCAGTTTGAAGCCGGGCGACCAATTGCATCCGCGCGATTTGGACCAGATTTTGCGGCTGGTGGCCGGCACGCCGAGCGCCGCCTTGGTCAATGAGGCGATTTTGCGCAGCCAGTCGCAGGCGGAATATGCGCCGGAAAATATTGGCCATTTTGGTCTGGGTTTGCGCGCCTATGCGCATTTCACCTCACCGATTCGCCGCTATGCGGATTTGCTGGTGCATCGAGCCTTGATTGCCGGATTAAAGCTCGGCGCGGACGGGCTGGACGCGGACGCCGGCGCGCGGTTTGCCGAATTGGGCACGCATATCACCATCACCGAGCGGCGGGCGGCGGATGCGGAGCGACAATCGGCGGATCGGTATCTGGCGGCGTTTCTGGCGGATCGGGTCGGCGATGCGTTCGATGCGCGGATTTCCGGGGTGACGCGGTTTGGCCTGTTCGTGACGCTGCTGGAAACCGGCGCATCCGGCTTCGTGCCATTTGCGAATTTGCCGGAGGATTTCTGGTTCCATGACGAGGCGAGCAACAGCCTGGCCGGACGGCGCAGCCGGGTGGTGTATCGGCTGGCCGATTTAGTCACCGTGCGGCTGGTTGAAGCGCGACCGGTGACCGGCGGGTTGATTTTCGCCATCGCGGCGGCAGCCCCGGCCAAATCGGCGGCGCGCCGGGGCAAAGCCGGCCAGGCACCGAATGATGCCGCCAAGCCGGGCAAAAAAGCAAAAAAGGCGAAGTCCGAACAGCGCGCGCGCAAACCGGCCCGCAAAGGCCACCGCGCCAAGGCCGCGTTGCCGACATGACGCGCTGGCTGCGGTTGCTTGCGGTTTTGCTGATCTTGCCCGTGGCGCAGGCGCAGGCGCAAACCACCACGCAAGGGGCGAACGCGCGGTTCAACAGCGATCAGGCGGCGCAAATCTGGGGGGCTGCCTTGACCTTCATGGCACCGCGCCTGCTCAAACCGGTGCCAATTTCCCAGCTCGCCGTGTGGGGCTTGTCCGGCCTCACAGCGCTCGACCCTAATTTGACGGTGCAGGCGTTGCAGGGAAAAATCGTGCTGTACGGCCCGGATCGGGTGATTTATGCGATCCCGGCGCCGGGGGGCGGGCCGGATGCCGGGCCACAATGGGGGCAGACCTGTGCAGCGGTGGCCGCGCAGGCTTTTAAGGCCTCGCGCCGGTTGCGACGCGCGGGGACGGGGGCGGTGATTCGCAGTTTTTTCGATGAGTTGTTCAATCATTTTGACCCCTATTCACGCTACGAATCGCCGCGCGAGCAGGATGCGACGCCGGGGCCAGCGGGGCTTGGCCTCACCCTCAGCCGCGATGACGCGCCGGATGATGCGGCGATTATCGCGGCCAAGGTCGCGGCGAGCGGCCCGGCGGGTCAGGCCGGTATTCAGCCGGGCATGGCGGTCATGGCGGTTGATGGCGATAAAATCACCAATCAACACGTGGCGGCGGTGCAAGCCATGCTGTCCGGCCCGGTCGGCTCGATGGTGACATTGGTGGTGCGCCCGCCGCATAGCTTGCCGCAAACCATCAGCCTGACCCGGGCGGTGGTGCCGCCGCCGACCGTGTTCAGCAAAATGCGCGATGGGGTTGGCGTGATCAGGGTCACCGCATTCGGGCCAAATACCGGCCAGGAATTCGCCACCGCCCTCGCCGGATTAGTTGGGCAAAGCCCGCAACCGGCGGGCATTGTGATTGATCTGCGCGGCAATCGCGGGGGGGTGTTGCGGCAATCGGTGCTCAGCATCGATACGCTGCTCAGCCATGGCGAGATTGTGCAAACCATCGGGCGCGCAGCGGGGGCCAACAAGATTTTTCACGCCGAGGGTGGTGATTTGGCGCAAGGCCTGCCGGTGGTGATTTTGGTGGACGGGCAAACGGCGAGTGCGGCGGAGGTGTTTACCGCCTCGCTCTCGGATAATGACCGGGCGGTGGTGGTGGGCAGTGCCACCTTGGGCAAGGGTTTGGTGCAAACCGTGGCGCATTTGCCGGGCGGCGGCACCTTATATGTCACGTGGAGCCGGATTATCGCGCCGCGCGGCTGGCCCTTGCAGGGGCTTGGGGTTATCCCGCAAGTGTGCACCAGCCTGGGCACGGAGGCGGTGCGCCGCCAGATGCAGGCTTTGCGCGACGGGCGTGATTTGATGGACCCCTCGATTGCCGCCGCGCGCAATGCCCGCCCACCCTTGGCGCTTGCGCAAATCCTGGAAATCCGCGATGCGTGCCCGGCAACGATTGGCGCGAACGATGATTTCAAGGTGGCGCGATCGCTGATTGCGCATCCGGCACGCTATCACGCGGCGCTGATCCGGCCCTTACGGGCGGGCTGAACGCGGCAAAATCGGCATCAGCACCCATGACGGGCTTGACCGCACGGCGCGGCTTCGCCATATCGAAATTTCTGGAGACATATCATGGCCAAATCAAACACTGTTCAAATCAAACTGGTTTCGACCGCCGATACCGGGTTCTTCTATGTGACCAAGAAGAATGCCAAGGCGCAGACGGGTAAGCTCGAATTCCGGAAATATGATCCGGTTGCGCGCAAGCATGTCGCGTTCAAGGAAGCGAAAATTAAGTAATTCGCTGCGCGAGCGATCGTTCTCGTAACGATCCTCCGCCTCTTTCGGTTTGCTCCATCATTGGGTCGCTTTTGATCGAATCGGTCATTCGATCAAAGGCGATTTTGTTTTGGGTTGAAAGGCTCGCGATGCGCCTGTTCACCTGCCAATCGTGCGGCGCGCGGCTCTATTTCGAGAACCGCTATTGTCACTCCTGCGATCATTGGCTCGGCTATCTGGCCGATTGCGGGGAGCTGACGGCGCTGCGCCGACCGAACGATCATACCGATGATGAGGATGCGTGTCTGGGCCGCTGGACCCCGCTGGTGGACCCGCAACGGCGGGTGCGGTTTTGCATCAATGCCGAATATGATGCCTGTAACTGGCTGATTGCCGAGCCGGCGCCGGGCGAGCCGCGCGCGCTATTTTGCGCAGCGTGCCGGTTCAATCAGGTGATCCCGGATATCAGCGATCCGGTTAATCTGGGTCGCTGGCGCAAAATCGAGTCGGCAAAACATTGGCTGATTTACACGCTCGCACAATTGGGGCTGACCCTGCCGGACCGGCGCGAAAATCCGGCACATGGGCTGGCGTTTCAGTTTCTGGCGACGCTGCCGGGCGAGAAGCCGCCGCTGACCGGGCATCGCGCCGGGGTGATTACCCTGAATGTCGAAGAGGCCGAGGATACCATCCGCGAGCAGCAACGCGCCGCGCTCGGTGAGCCCTATCGCACCTTGCTCGGGCATTTTCGGCATGAAATCGGCCATTTTTATTGGGATTTGCTGGTGCGCGATGGCGACCGCCTAGAGGCGTTCCGCGCTCTGTTCGGCGATGAGCGCGCCGATTATGGCGCAGCACTGGAGCGGCATTATGCGCAAGGGGCGCCGCCCGATTGGCGCGCGCATTATATCAGCGCCTATGCCAGCGCCCATCCTTGGGAAGATTTCGCCGAAAGCTGGGCGCATTATTTGCATATTATCGACACGCTGGAGACCGCCGGCAGCTATGGGCTGGCCGTGCGCCCGCCGGGCCCGGACTTGGCGGCGATGCCGGTGGCGGAGACCAACCCCTATCAAATCCCCACCATCGGCGCGCTGATCCAGCGCTGGCTGCCGTTGACCTTTGCCATGAACAGCCTGGCGCGTAGCCTGGGGCAAGCCGATTTATACCCGTTCATTCTCTCCCCGACCGTGATTGGCAAGCTCGGCTTCATTCACGGCCTGATGCCCCGCCATCAATAGCGCTTTGCCCCGTGGGTTGCGGGCAAGCGGCTAAATTTTCCTTGCTTTGTGACAGCGTTCCGTCCAGTTTCGTCAAGGGGTTGGTCAGTCGCACGATAAATCACACGTCAAGCAAAGGGTGTCTCATGCGATTATTATATGGGCTTGCGATCATTCCGGTGTTTTTCCTGTTGATCGGGCCGGTTTTGCACAATCAGGTGCATCCGCTGATTCTCGGTATGCCGTTTCCACTCGGCTGGATTTCAATCTGGATCGCAATCATCGCGCTGGTGATGTTGATCATCTACCGGCTCGATCCGCGCAATGGGGATAGCGCGCCATGACCAGCACCCTGATTATTCTCGCCCTGGCGACGCTGTTTGCGCTGGGCCTGGGGTTGGTCGCCCGCTCCGGCCATGACATGGGGCTGGAAAGCTGGACCGTTGGTGATCGCGGTTTCGGGGCAATTTTGGTGTTTTTGCTGATGGCCGGTGAGATTTACACCACCTTCACCTTCCTCGGCGCCTCCGGCTTTGCCTACGGGCAGGGCGCACCGGCTTATTATATTTTGGCCTATGGTTCGATTGCCTATGTCATGGGCTATTTTCTGCTCCCGGCGATCTGGCAATATGGCCGGGATCATCACCTCGTGTCGCAGCCTGATTTTTTCGCCCATAAATATCAAAGCCCGAGCCTCGGCGTGCTGGTCACGCTGGTCGATATCATCGCGCTGATCCCCTATCTGGTGCTGCAACTGACCGGGCTTGGCATTATCGTTGCCGTCGCGGGGCATGGCGCGATTGGCAAGGATACCGCCATCATCATTGGTGCGGCGGTGGTGACGATTTATGTGATCGTATCGGGAATTCGCGGCTCGGCGTGGACGGCGGTGGCCAAAGACATCATGATCCTCGCGGTGGTGTTGTTTTTGGGGATTTATTTGCCGTTTCACCTCTATGGCGGCATCGGTTCGATGTTTGATGCCATTGCCAAGGCCAAGCCGGGCTTTTTGGTGTTTCCAGCGGCAGGCAACAGCGTGTGGTGGTTTGTCTCGACGGTGTTGCTGACAGCGCTTGGGTTTTTCATGTGGCCCCACACGCTCGCCTCCTGCTATGCGGCGCGCGAGGCCAAGACATTCCGCAAAAACGCGATTGTGCTGCCGCTCTACCAACTAATTTTGCTGTTTGTGTATTTCGTGGGGTTTGCCGCGGTATTGCAAATTCCCGGCTTGAAGGGGGCCGCGACCAATCTGGCCCTGTTCAAATTGGTGGTGGCGCAGTTTCCGCCCTGGTTTGTCGGCGTGGTTGGTGCGGCGGGCGTGCTCACCGCATTGGTTCCCGGCTCGATGCTGACCATGACCACCGCGACGCTGATTTCACGCAATCTCTATGGCGCGATCAATCCGCGCGCGAGCGATGATCAGATCGTGTTCATCGCCAAATGCGCGGTGCCGGTGGTGATGGCGATTGCGGTGTATTTCACCATCACCGGCAGCTCGACCATCGTGACCTTGCTGCTGGTGGGCTATAGTTTCGTCACCCAAATGTTTCCCTCTTTGTTGGCGAGCCTATTTCCACGGCTCGGCGTGACGCGCGAGGGGGCGTTTGCTGGCATTGTGGTCGGGGTGGCGCTGGCCGCGTGGCTAACCTTTAGCCATGCATCGCTCGGCACGCTGATGCCGTTTTTGCCGGCTGGCATTCGTGATGTGAATGTCGGGATCATCGCCTTGATCGGTAATATCGTGGTGCTGGCGGGTGTGAGCCTCGCCACGCGCGGGCGCCAGGCCATCGCCGCCGAATAGGCAATGCGGATCGCGTCCTGCGCATGGGGTAGGACGCGGTTCGATTGGCAGGATGGCGCAGCGTCGTGTAAAGCACGGGCCATGTGTTCATATCCGCTTTATTGGCACCGGATGCGTTGTGCCCCATCCCTGCCCGGCTGCTCGCATCGAGGTGGGTTATGACCCGCGCGCGGTTATGGTCGGTGATCACCGCGTTGATCGGCGTCAGTTTGTTCACCCTAACCATCGCTTGGTTTGGCTGGGCGGGGGTGGTGCGTGCGCTCAGTGCGGTGCGGGTTTCGGATTTCATCGCCTATCTCGGGGTTCAGGCGGTTATCGTCGCCGGGCTGGCGGTGGCGTGGCGGTTGGTGCTGCGCAGCCGGCGCGGAGGGCGATTTTTGCTGCTCTATTGGGGGCGGCTGGTGCGCGATGCGGCGGGCGAGTATCTGCCGTTTTCGCATGTGGGCGGGTTCATTCTCGGCGGGCGGGCAATATCATTGGGCGGTGTTGCGTTCGCCGACGCAGCGGCCTCGACCTTGGCGGACGTGACGATCGAGTTTCTGTCGGAATTGGTGTTTATCAGTGTGGGGCTGGTGCTGCTGGCGACATTGGTGCCCAATAACCAACTCGTTATGCCCGTGGCGCTCGGCCTGATGATGGCGGTGCTGGGCGGGATGGGGTTCATTTTTGCGCAAAAGGGCGGCTCGCGGATTTTCCGGGCGTTGGCGCTCCGAATTGCCGGCCGATCAGGCGACCAGGTGGCGATGCGCGCCGATCATTTGCAAGCAGCACTCGATGCGATTTATGCGCAGCCGCGCCGATTGGCCGGGGCTGGCGTGATGCATTTACTGTGCTGGTTTGGCACCGGCTGCGCCTCCTTCGTTGCGTTCCGGGCGTTTGGCACGCCGATTTCGATCTGGCAGGCGCTATCGATTGAGGCGTTGTTGCACGCGATCCTGGCGGCTGGATTTTTTGTGCCGGGGCGGATTGGCGTGCAGGAGGCGGCCTATGCGTTGCTCGGCACGGCATTTGGCTTGCCACCGGATATTGCGCTTTCCGTCTCGCTGCTGCGCCGGGCGCGTGATTTGATTGTTGCGGTGCCGGTGTTACTGATTTGGCAAGGGATCGAGGCGCGGCGGCTGCAACCGCTCTCCAGCGAGGCGCGCTGATCGATCACCGCGCCGCGCTTGCCGATAATGGCTGCCATGATGGGCTTGATTGCGGCAGCGTCTCGCCCCACTCTGCCTAGCAGCAACGAGGAGCGAATCGATGACGAAACCTGTGACCGATGCCAGCTTTGCCGCCGATGTGATCGGCGCTGGCAAACCCGTGCTGGTGGATTTTTGGGCTGAATGGTGCGGCCCGTGCCGCGTGATCGGCCCGGCTTTGGAAGAGTTGAGCGGCGAGTATGCGGGCAAGCTCGACATTGCCAAGGTCAATATCGATGAAAACCCGATGACGCCGACGCAGTTTGGCGTGCGCGGCATCCCAACTTTGATCCTGTTCAAAGACGGCAAAGCGGTCGCGACCCATGTGGGCGCCGCGCCGAAATCGACCCTGAAGGCCTTCATCGATCAGAATATCGGCTGATCGGTGAGCGACCCGGAGATTGATGCCAGCGAGGCGGTGCCACAAACACCGCCGATGATCCGCACTGTGGCGATGCCGGCGGACGCCAATGCCAATGGCGATATTTTCGGCGGCTGGCTGATGTCGCAGATGGATTTGGGCGGCAGCAATCTCGCCGGGCGCGTGGCCCATGGCCGGATTGCCACCGTGGCGGTGGATGCGATGAGCTTCATTCGGCCCGTGAAAATCGGCGATGAGGTGAGCGTTTACGCCATGCTGGTCTCGGTGGGTCGCAGCTCGATCAAGGTGAATGTCGAGGCTTGGCGGCGCGCGCGCGATTCCACGACGGAACGGCGGGTCACCAAGGCCGTCTTTACCTTTGTTGCGATTGATAGCGAAGGAAGGCCCCGCCCGATCAACGCCAGTTGATCGGGCCAATACCCTATATGCCGATCAACGCCAGTTGATCGGGCCAATACCCTATATGCCGATCAACGCCAGTTGATCGGGCCAGTGCGCGAAAATCCGATCAACGCTAGTTGATCGGGGTTAGCGGGCGTGCAGCGCGCGGGCACCGATATCGCGGCGCGAAAATCCCTCTGGGAAATCAATGGCATCGACCCCGCGATAGGCGCGTTCAATCGCCGTTCGCAAATCGGTTCCCGTCGCCGTTACTGCGAGCACGCGGCCCCCATTCGACCGCAAAACGCCATCATGCTCGGCGGTGCCCGCGTGGAAAATCAATAAATCGCCGCAATGAGCCGCTTGGGTCAGGTCAATTTTCGCGCCGCGCGCATAGACGCCAGGATAGCCCTTGGCTGCCAAAACCACCGTCGCGGAAGCCCCTTCCCGCCAGCTCAGCTTTTGGCTGGGATCGAGCGCCCCGTGCGCGCCCGCGACGAGCCAGGGCAGCAAATCATCCGCGATCAGCGGCAGCAAGGTTTCGCATTCCGGATCACCGAAGCGGGCATTGAACTCGATCAATTGCGGGCCGGATTGGGTCAGCATCAGCCCGGCGAACAAAAAGCCGCGAAACGGCGTGCCGCGCTCGGCCATCGCCGCCAATGTGGGGCGAATAATGCGCGCCATGACGGTTTCGGTGAGATGTTCAGGGTTATCCAAAGGTGGTGGCGCAATCGCGCCCATGCCGCCAGTATTTGGCCCGGTATCGCCTTCGCCGACGCGCTTATGGTCTTGGGCCATGCCCGCGAAAATCGCGGTCTCGCCATCGCATAAGGCAAAGAACGAAATTTCCGGACCGGTGAGGCAATCCTCGACCAGAATTTCAGCGCCCGCCGCGCCATGAACCCGGTCAGCCAGCATCGCGGTAGCGGCGTCCAGTGCTTCCTCGGTCGATAAGGCGACCACCACCCCCTTGCCGGCGGCCAGCCCATCGGCCTTGACCACCATGGGCGCCGGACGCGCGCGGATATAGGCATGGGCCTCTGCCAGATCGGTAAAGCGCGCCCACGCGGCGGTGGGAATTTCTGCGACCGCGCAGAGTTCCTTGGTAAAAATTTTCGAGGTTTCCAACTGAGCGGCGGCTTGGCTCGGACCAAAACAGGCAATGTGATGGGCGGCGAGCGCATCGGTCAGGCCCAAGGCCAGGGGCGCTTCGGGGCCGGGAACCACCAGATCGATAGCCTGCGCACGCGCAAATTCCACCAAGCCGGCAATATCATCGACGGCGATGGCGATATTGCTGCCCAAGGAAGCCGTGCCTGGGTTGCCGGGCGCGATGAACAGGGCGCTGAGCGCCGGGCTTTGTGCCAATTTCCAGGCCAAGGCGCCTTCACGTGCGCCGCCGCCAACCACCAAAACCCGCATTTTTGCTCCTTTTCGAACCGCTCCGCTTGCCGCGTTGGCGCGGGCTTAGCATAGTGCGGCCCGATGTCAGAAATTGCAGCACCCAACCCGCATAATATCCCCGAAATCACCGTCTCCGAGCTGGCTGGTGCGGTTAAACGCGCGCTCGAATCGAGCTTTAGCCGGGTGCGGGTGCGCGGCGAAATCACTGAGATGAAAACCTACCCCTCCGGCCATACTTACATGGCGCTCAAGGATGATGGGGCCAAAATCCGCGCAATTATTTGGAAGGGCAATGCCAGCCGCCTGGGCTTGAAGCCGGAAAATGGCGTCGAAGTGATCGCCACCGGCAAAATCACCGCCTATTCAGAGCGCTCGGAATATCAGCTGATTATCGAGCGGCTCGATTATGCCGGCGAAGGGGCGATGCTGGCGCGCATCGAGGCGCTGCGGCTGAAGCTGGCCGATGAGGGCCTGTTCGAGCATGCGCGCAAACGCCCCTTGCCGTTTTTGCCCCGGGTGATTGGGGTGGTTTCCTCGCCGCAAGGTGCGGTGATCCAGGATATTCGCACCACCATCGCCCGGCGATTTCCAAGCCGGATCATTCTCTGGCCGGTCGCGGTGCAGGGCGAAGGAGCGGCGATGCAAATTGCCGCCGCCATCGCTGGATTTTCTGGCCTGCCCGCCGACGGACCAATCCCGCGGCCCGATGTGGTGATTGTCGCGCGCGGGGGCGGCTCGCTCGAAGATTTGATGGCGTTCAATGACGAGGCGGTGGTGCGCGCCGCAGCGTCGAGCCAAATTCCGCTGATTTCAGCGGTGGGCCATGAAACCGACACCACTTTGATCGATTTTGCCGCCGACCGTCGCGCACCAACGCCGACCGCCGCCGCCGAATTGGCGGTGCCAGACCGGCTCGGCGTTTCGGCCAGCCTCGCCCAGCTCGGCGCCCGGCTGACCGGCGCGCTCGCCGGCCAGATTAATGCGCGCCATTTGCGGCTGAACCGCGCCGCCGGGCAGTTGCCGGATTTACCAAGCCTGATGGCCACGGCGCGCCAGCGGCTTGATGAACGCAGCGAGCGTTTCGCCATGGCCCTGCCCCGCTATGCGCAGGCCAAGCGCCACCGGCTGGAGCAGATCGTGGCGCGCCTGCCCGATCCGCGACATCTGCTCACCGGCAAGACCCATGGGTTGGCGCTGGTGGTGCAACGGCTGGCACCGCCGATGCGCACGGCACTCCGCGAGCGCAGCATCAAGCTCGATGCCCTCGCCGCACGGCTGAACGCCCTCTCATATCAAGCCGTGCTGATGCGCGGCTTTGCGCTGGTGACCGCACCGGACGGCGCACCAATTTCCGAAGCCGCGACGGCACGCAGCACGCCTCATATGATCGTGCGGTTTCAGGACGGCACGGTTTCGGTGCAACCCGAAAAATCGGGCTGATCAACCTTGGACGGCGCTGAGTGGCCCATCAAACACAATGGGCATGGTGGGCGTGCCGGTGGGTGAGCCGCCGGGCTGCTCCACCGTTACCGCAATCAACACACCCGGTTTGCGCAGGGAGGCGGGAATATCGCCCGCCGGCAAGCGCGTGGGGCCTGACTGCAAAAACCCAATCGGCACCGGCTTGACGCCCTTGGCCACCGCCCAGAGTTCCCACACTTTGCCCGCAGGCGGCGCGACATGGCCGAGCGGCAGAATTTGCGCACTGCCATTCTCGCGCAGCGACACGGTAAAGAGCGGCTTGCTGCCCTGATTGAGAAGCGCGACCATACTCGGCGGCGGTGCGGCGCGATGGAAGGGGCGGATCACCACGAGCACCAACGCTGCGGCAATCGCCAACGCGCCGACGCTGCGCCACAGCCCGGCATTGTTCCAGAGCGCGGCCAGCCGGTCGCGCCCTGATGCAACGGGTTGCGCCGGGCTAATCGCCGCTTCAATTGCGGACCAAAGCGACGGTGCTGGCATCGTCGCGGGTGCTGCGGCCAGTGCCAACGGCGCGAGCCGATCTTCCCAGAACGCGACCGCGCGCGCCAAAGCAGGGTCACGCGCCATCTCGGCCTCGAATTGCGCCCGCTCCATGCCACGCAGGAGTCCGAGCACATATTCACCAGCGCGTTGGTCAGGGGGCAATCCCTCGCCGAATTCCGAAGATTGGCTCATGCTTCAAGACACCGTTTCAACGATGCCAACCCTCGTAAAATCCAGCTCTTGATGGTGCCAAGCGGGGTTTTGGTGAGTTCGGCGATCTCGGAATGCGAATAACCATCAACGAATGCAAGATTGATCGAACGCTGCCAGGGTTCAGGCAACGTCGCCAAACAGGCCGCGAGCGCTGATTGATCCTCAACGGATACGGGCAATTCGGCGGCGACATCGGGCAATTCATCCGTGCCGGTATGGCGTTTTTCGGATTCGATCCGATCCAACGCCCGATAGCGCAAAATCGCGACCATCCAGCCCATCGCCGAGCCGCGCGCGGTATCGAACCGATCCGCATTGCGCCAAATCTGCAAAAACGCCTCTTGCACCACGTCTTCGGCTTGCGGGCGATTGCGCAGCAGACGCAGCGCGATGCCGAGAAGTTTCGGCGCAGTCAAATCATAAAGTGCGCGCAGGGCAGCGCGATCACGCCCAGCACAACGGCTGAGCAAATCGCGCAACCGCGCATCTTCAGCGGTGCCGAGCGTGCTGCTCATCAGAGGGGAAAAATCGATACCATCAAACATGATCGTAAGCGGATACCCAGCGCGAGGCAATCCGGATGCAGCCCGCTGGTGAGCGTCATTTGTTGTATTTTTATCGCAGCGATAGGCGATGGCGAGCAGAATGATAAAATCGTCTGCGCGCATGCATCCGACCCTGCGGTTGGATCGTAACCGGACCACCATAACAGGAGGTCGTCATGCTCAAAATGCTCAAACCATCCGAAAAGAAAACCAAATCCCCGGCCCGTGCGCCTGTCGTGATGGCGTGGCTCGCCAGCACCGCCTTGGTCGGTGCCAGCCTGGTCTTGGCCGCCCCCGCGGCACAGGCGCAGGACGCGATGATGGCGCAAGGCGGATTACTCGCAACCGGCGGCGTCACCTCAATCAATGGCGTTGGCGGCGGTGGCATCAACCCATTCGCGGTGATTTCTGGCTACGACACCAATGATGAAGTCGGCGTCACCGGATTTTTTACCCATTTGATCGCCGGTAGCTACACGCTGAATTCGGGTGGTGCCTCGGTCGGTCTCTTTAACCGCGTTGAGCTATCGGTTGCCCGGCAAAATTTCGACCTTGGCAGCCCTGGTGCGTCACTCGGTCTCGGGCCGGATTTCAACCTGAGCCAGAATATTATCAGCGCCAAAGTTCGCCTATTTGGCAACGCGGTTTACGATCAGGGCACCATGCTCCCGGTGGTGGCGGTGGGGGCGTCCTACCATGAAAACGTCACCAGCGCCTTTCCGGGCACCAACGAAGCGCTGCCCAAAGCGGTGGGGTCACATCTTGATGGCACCACCTTCTATGTCGTCGCCACCAAATTATTCATCGACGGCTTGTTTGGCCATTATACGCTGTTGAGTGCTGGCGCACGGCTGACCAATTCCAACTATAACGGCTTGCTTGGCTTTGGCGGCACCAATGCCGCCGGTCAATTTAAATCGGGCTATCATGTCGAGCCGTTCTTTGACTTTGCCTACTTCCCCGATCGGAAATTCGCCGTGGGTTATGAGTTCCGCGCCATGCCGCATTTCGATGTTGCCGGCGCGCTTAATTTGAACACCACCAACAACTGGCAAGATGTTTTCGTGGCCTATTTCCCGACCAAAAATCTCTCAATCACTGCCGCCTATGCGGCACTCGGCACAATTGCGGGTGCCAAAAACTCGAACGGTTTGTACCTCTCATTCACAGCGACGTTCTAAATCTGGCTTGCATCTTTTCCCTAACACGCCTCAGGAGCTCACAATCATGACCCCGTATCGCCGCGAAAACACCCTCCGTAACGCACTTGCCGCGATGATCGCCGCCACCAGCCTCGCTATGGCGCCGATCATCACTACACCAGCCCATGCCAGTTCGACTTACTTCAACGAATTTGGCGGCCGGCCCGGCATAACGGCGTTGATCAACACATTCGTTGGCAATGTTGCTGCTGATAACCGCATCAATTTCTATTTCGCCCACACCAATATTCCAGCCCTGAAAGCCGCTTTGGTCAATCAGGTCTGCAATCTCGAAGGGGGCGGCTGCCCGTTCAACATGAATATGCGCGCCATTCACGCGCATATGGGCGTCACCCAGGCCGCGTTCAACGCGCTGGCCGAAGACATGATCCGGGCCATGGATAAAGAACATATCCCGACCGCCGCGCAAAATAATCTGCTCGCCAAGCTCGCCGCGATGGGACCGGAGATTGTCACGAAATAACTATCGACTCTGCGTTAGAGCGTGATTGCCGATCACCAATCACGCTCCGGCGTTTTTTGCCGATCAATTTCACTGATTTAACCCGCGACGCGAAAGGAACCTACCATGAGCGACAATCACTATGGCCGGCGTATCGCCCTCAAAGCGATCGGGCTTGGCGCTGCGGGATCGGCAATGAGTTTGCTGGCGCGGCGAACCGCCTTTGCGGACAACAAATCCACCAAAGCCACCGCCGGATACATCGCCAAGCCCGGTCCGGGCGGCGCTGATTGCTCAAGCTGCGTCAATTATATCCCAACCGGGTCGATGTGCATGGTCGTTCAAGGCAGCGTCGCCGCCACCGGCTATTGTAATTTCTACGCGCCGAAAAGCTGATTGGCGCCCCCGGCGGCACCATCGGCTGCCGCCGGGATCAGCATGTTCGAGCCAATTTCAAGGGTTATATCTTGGTCGTTTGCCTGACGCCGACCAATCGCGCTCTACTCGAAATAATAACCAACACCGGGCCGCGTTTTCAAATGGGTTTCGCCAAACGCCCCAAGCTTCCGGCGCAGATGGCCAATATAAATCCGCAGATAATTCATCTCCCGTTCCTGCGCACTGCCCCAAACCGCTTTCAAAATCGCGCTATGGGTAATCACCCGCCCCCGGTTGCGCAGCAAAAACTCTAACAAGCGAAACTCCGTGCGGGTAAACTGGATCATCACGCCCTGCAATTGGCCGGTCAGCGCATGGGTATCCAGTTCCAGCCCGTCAACGACGAAAACCGGCCCCGCAAGCGGGCCCGTGGCACTCGCCCGGAGCGCCGCGCGCAACCGGGCCAACAACTCACCAAGGCTGAACGGCTTTTCGATATAATCATTGGCCCCACCATCGAGCGCTGCGATTTTATCAACATCGCGATCGCGCGCTGACAGCACAATAATCGGCATCGCATAATCCCGCCGTATCTCCGCCAACAAGGCCTGCCCGTCACGATCGGGCAAACCAAGATCAAGCAAAATCAAATCGGGCATCCGCGAAGCGATCATCCTGAGCGCTTCAGCGGCGTGATCGGCACGCCAAACAATATAGTCCACCGATTCTAACGCCGGTTTGAGAAACCGATGGATCTGCGGCTCATCATCAACGATCAGAATCGAGCGACCACTCATGCGCTGGGAACCTTAATCGTGATCATCGTGCCGGGCATGCCATCGCGCGGCAAATCCGTTCGCGGGCTCATCGCCTCAATCGATCCGCCCATCGCTTCGGCGAAGGCGCGGGCAATCGCAAGGCCCAGCCCGGTGCCGGATGCGACCCGATCCCCCCGTTCGGCCCGAAAAAACCGATCAAACACCCGCTGCAAATCATCAGCTTCAATTCCAATCCCCTCATCCGCGACGGAAATCACCACCAACGCGTCCTCCCGCCGGGCAGCAATGGCAATGGCCGATCCCACCGGTGCATATTTCACCGAGTTTTCCAAGCAATTCACTAAAATCTGCTCTAACAAGCTCGGGTCCGCCAAAACCGTCTGTGCGTCCTCAGCAATATTGACGCCGGCATGAAACGCGTCCGGCACCCGCGCCACCGCCGCCTCGATCAGGGCCGGTAGTGCAACGATATCGCGGCGCGCAACAATCTCGCCGGTCTCAATCCGTGCCATGCCGGTTATGTTCGTCAAAAATCGGGTCATCCGCTCAACGTCTTGGACAATGCTGGCCAATAAATCCAGCCACACCGCCTCCGTGATTGCACTGCCGGCGGCGAGCAGGGTCTGCGCCGCACCGCTAATCGCGGTGAGTGGTGTGCGCAAATCATGCGACAGCGACGACAGCAGAGCCGTACGCAATGATTGGGTTTTCGTCTGGGCGCGAATTTCAGCCGCCCGCGCCGCTAGGCGCAGCCGCTCAATCGCCATCGCCCCCTGATCAGCAAGCGCGCTCAAAGCTTGAATCGTTGGCTCGGTCATCACGCCCGTTGGTTTCACCCCCAACACCCCCACACTGCCCGCCTCCGTTGCCAGGGGAAAAAATCGCCACGCGACCGATGGTAACGTGATCGTGCCAAGCCCCGCCTCGATTTTATGACGAAACGCAAAATCCGCCGCCGCATGATCGGCATCGCTGAGCGTTGCCACGGGCGCCAAATCGTTACCTTCAGCGAGCAGCACAATCGCGGCGCCGGCGAGAGCGGAGGCTTCACTTTCAATCGCATGGCTCAACGACGCCGCATCCGTCGCAGCAGCGAGTGTGCGCCCAAACAAAGCCACCCGGCGCAGCGCATCAATCCGGCTGCGCGCGGCCTCCGCCTCCGTGCGCACCCGCCCCGCCAACGTGCCGGTCAGCAAGCCAACCGCAAGAAACACCACTAACGCAACAATATCACGCGGATCGCCAACCGAAAGGGTGAAAACCGGCGGCAAAAAGAAAAAATTCCACAGTAAAAAGCTGATAACTGCTGCGAATAAGCCAAGGGTCCGGCCATAATGGCTGGCCACGCCGACCACAATAGCTGTGAACACAAAACCCATCGCATCGCGCGGCACCACCGCGCGCAACCCATAGCCCAGCGCCGTGGCGGCGGCCATGATCGCGAAACTGATTGCGTAAGGCGCCCATTGAGGTTTTGATTTTTTTGGCTTGACTGGTGCCGGGCGCGCCGCGGGATCGGGCACGACATAGAGCGAATAAGCCCGCGCATGCCGTGCTAACGCGCGCGCCAAGGGCCAAGTCGGCCAAAGCCTAGCGGCGCCGCGCGCCACCACAATATGCGCGACATTATGCTGCGCCGCCGCCGCTAATATGGCCGCAACCGCATCACCCTGCGTGGTCGTTTCTACCGTACCGCCCAATTGCAGTGCCAAATCCAGCGCCGATTGCACAACACCACTGACGCCGGCTTCCACATGAAACGCGAGTAAGGGGGCGCGCAGCGCGTCCGCAAGCCGTGCGGCATGGCGCACCACCTGCTCCGACGCTGAACCTGCCTCAATCACCGCCATCACCCGCTCTGCCGCCGGCCACGGCCCGGCAATCGCCCGCGCGCGCATATAGGTTGCAATATCGCGATCAACCTGTTGCGCCACGCGCCTCAGCGCCATTTCACGCAACGCCGCCAAATTGCCAGGGCGAAAAAATCCATCAAGCGCGCGCCGCGCCAAATCCGGCCGGTAAATCCGCCCCTGCTCCAACCGCGTTCGCAATTCTGCTGGCGGCAAATCGATCAATTCAATTTCGGTCGCGAGCGTGAGCACCGTATCCGGCAACGTTTCGGTAACCCGCACACCGGTAATCCGCGCCACCTGATCATGCACACTCTCCAAATGCTGCACGTTGAGCGTCGTCCAAACATCAATGCCCGCTTCAAGAATATCCACAATATCTTGCCAGCGTTTGGCATGGCGCAATCCGGGCGCATTGGTATGCGCCAACTCATCAACCAGCAGCAACGCCGGACGCCGGGTAATGGCGGCTTCGAGGTCAAATTCCTCAATCACATGCCCGCGATACGCAACCGGCTTACGCGCCAGCACCGGCAAATCGCCAAGCTGCGCCTCCGTATCAGCACGGCCATGGGTTTCGATCAGGCCGGCCAGCACATCCAGCCCCTCGGCCTGCTTTTGCCGCGCGGCAACCAGCATTTCCCACGTCTTGCCAACCCCTGGTGCTGCCCCGAGAAAAATCTTCAGCCGCCCGCGATGCGCGCCAGCAAGCGCGGCGAGCAAGGCGTCCGGGTCAGGTCGTTGATCGTCGGCTGCCGTGGCCATCCTGCCCGATCATCGCGCATTTAGCTCCGTCAATGCAAGATTGAGCTTCAATACATTGACATGCGGCGTGCCGATGACACCAAGCCACCGGTGCGTTGCCGAATGCTGCACCAAATGGCGCACCAGATTGATCGGCAGATGCCGCGCTTGCGCCACCGATGGTGCCTGGCGCAAAGCGTTCGCCAGTGAAATATCCGGATCAAGGCCAGACCCCGAACTGGTCACCGCATCATCGGGCACCGGCCCCGAACCATAGGCCGCACGATAGGCGGCAATACGCGCGCGAACATGATCGATCATCATTTTATTCGTGGGCCCCGCGTTAGAGCCGCCGGATTCTGAAGCGTCATAGGGCGTCGGCATCGTTTGCCCTTGCGCAATGGTCCCGGTGAGCGCCGATGGGCGGGGCTGAAACCAACGCGCCGCATCAATGCTGTGTCCAGCGAAATTTTGCCCAATCAATGCCGAACCAATCACTCGGCCCTTGATCGTGAGCAAGCTGCCATTCGCTTGGAAGGGTGCTATAAATTGCGCCAATTCGGTAAAACCCATCGGCAAGAGCACACCCAGCATCAGGGTTGCGACCAAAACGACTGACAAAGCAGAACGAATTTCGCGGATCATGAGATGTCCCATCACGAAAAAATATGCAAGGCACCGAGCAACCAATCAATCGCCTTGATGCCGATAAACGGCGTAATGATGCCGCCAAGCCCATAGATCAATAAATTTCGGCGCAAGAGTGCCGCAGCGCCCACCGCGCGAAATTTTACCCCGCGCAGCGCGAGCGGTACCAGCACCACAATGATCAAGGCATTGAAAATCACCGCCGCCAAAATCGCACTACGCGGTGAGGTCAGGTGCATGATATTCAAAGCCCCCAAACCCGGATAAGTGGCGACAAAAATCGCAGGCAGGATCGCAAAATACTTCGAGATATCATTGGCTATTGAAAAAGTGGTGAGCGCACCACGGGTAATCAGCAATTGCTTGCCAATTTCCACGATTTCGATCAGCTTGGTGGGGTCACTATCCAAATCAACCATATTCCCCGCCTCGCGGGCCGCCTGCGTGCCGGTTTGCATCGCGACTCCCACATCGGCCTGCGCTAACGCGGGTGCATCATTCGTGCCATCACCACACATTGCAACCAGGCGGCCCTCCTCCTGGGCTTTGCGGATATAGCCAAGCTTATCCTGGGGTGTCGCCTCGGCAATCACGTCATCCACCCCAGCTTCGGCAGCAATCGCGGCAGCGGTAATCCGGTTATCGCCGGTCACCATCACCGTGCGAATACCCATGCGCCGCAAATCAGCAAAGCGCTCCTTGATCCCTGGCTTGACAATGTCCTTCAGCTCAATGGCACCGAGCAAACGATCATCGACCGCCAGCGCCAGCGGCGTCGCCCCTGCCCTCGCAATCCGTGAGACGACATCGGTAAATTCCACGGGGGGCGCACCTGTTAGTTGCAACACCGAATCCACAGCACCTTTGCGCCAAGCCTGCACCCCCACATCAATCCCCGAAACCCGCGTATTGGCGCTGAAGGGCACCAAAACCGCTTGATCGGGCAGTTCGGCATTGATTTGGTAGCGCTCACGCATCAGCGCCACAATCGAACGGCCCTCAGGTGTTTCATCGCCCAGCGAGGCCAACGACGCCGCTTGCGCCATCGCGCGTTCATCAACCCCCGGTGCTGGATAAATTGCCGCCGCCATGCGGTTACCAAAAGTGATGGTGCCCGTTTTATCAAGCAGCAGCGCATCAACATCGCCCGCCGCCTCTACCGCCCGCCCTGAGGTTGCCACAACGTTAAACCGGATCAGCCGATCCATTCCCGCAATGCCGATGGCTGACAATAATCCGCCAATCGTCGTGGGGATCAGACACACAAACAATGCGGCCAACACCGCGATTGATAAATGGGTTTGCGAATAGGCAGCAAAACCGCGCAAGGTCGCGACCGCGATAACAAAAACGACGGTCAACCCCGCCAGCAAAATATCAAGCGCAATCTCATTCGGCGTCTTGCGCCGCTCAGCGCCTTCAACCAGGGCAATCATCCGATCCAGAAAGGTCGCGCCCGGCTCGGCACGAATCCGCACCACCAACCAATCCGACACCACCTGTGTGCCACCCGTCACCGCTGAGCGATCACCGCCGGCCTCGCGGATCACCGGCGCTGACTCGCCGGTAATCGCGCTCTCATTGACGCTGGCAATACCTTGGATAATTTCGCCATCCGAGGGAATGATGTCGCCGGTTTCCACCAGAACCAGATCATCGCAATGCAAATCGGAGGCAGCGGTTGGCTTGTAGAGGGTAGGCGCCCGTGGATCGAGGATCAGTTTGGCCATCGTGTCCGAACGCGCCCGGCGCAGCGCATCCGCGCGCACGCGCCCGCGCCCTTCGGCAACAGCTTCGGCAAAGGTGGCAAACAGCACCGTCATCCAAAGCCACACGGCAATCGTTAGTGAAAACGCGCCCGGTTTGGCTTCGATCAAATGCAACAGCCCAACAATTGTGACCAAAGCGGCGATCATTTCGGTGGTAAAAATCACCGGATTGCGGATCAATTGTCGTGGATCGAGCTTCAGCACCGCATCAAGGCTTGCGCGGCGCAGAATCGCACGATCAAACAGGCTGATAATATCCGTGTCTGTGGTCATCGTGATCTCTCTTAAAAACTCTTGCCCGCATTCATTAGATAATGCTCCGCGAGCGGCCCGAGTGTGTCAGCGGGCATGAACTGCAAGCCGCCCAGAATGATGATCACCCCGATCAATAAACCAATGAACAGGCCACCATCGGTGGGAAACGTGCCGCTGGAGGACGGCAATTTCGGCTTGAGCGCGAGCGATCCAGCAATGGCGAGCACCGGGATCAGCACGGCAAAGCGGCCAAACAGCATCGCCATGCCCAATCCATAATCAAGCAACGGCGTGTTGGCCGATAGACCCGCAAAGGCTGAGCCATTATTCTCCGTGGCCGAAGTCCAGCCATACAACATCTCAGTCAACCCATGCGGCCCCGCATTGCCGAGCGAACCTAAGCCAGATTTGGTCAACAGCGAAAATCCCGCACCCGCCAAGATGAACATGGTTTGCACCAAGATTGCTAACATCGCGAGCTTGATTTCGCGCGCTTGCACCTTTTTACCCAGATATTCCGGAGTGCGCCCAACCATCAATCCTGCAACAAACACCGCGAGCAACGCGAACAGCACCATGCCATAAAGGCCTGAGCCAACGCCGCCCGGCGCCACTTCATCAAGCTGCATCAGAAATAACGGCACCAGTCCGCCGAGTGGCGTATAACTATCCGTTACCGAATCGATAGCGCCGGTTGATGTGCCGGTCGCAGCACTGTTGAAAACCGTGGATTGCGCAATGCCAAAGCGCACCTCTTTACCCACCATATTGCCTGGCTGCGCGGCAATGCCCGCATGCACCAAAATGGGATTATTCGCGGCCTCCGCCGCGTAATCGCCAACCATGGCGAGGCCCAGTATCAGTGCCATTGCCGTGAACAGCGCAATCCCTTCACGCGGGCGCCCAATCATCCGGCCCAGCGTGATCGGAAGCGCGAACCCGATAACCAACATCAGAAAAATCTCAAAAAAATTGCTCAGCGCCGTCGGGTTTTCAAAAGGATGCGCCGAATTGGCATTGAAAAACCCGCCACCATTGGTTCCCAGCTCCTTGATTGCCTCCTGCAAAGCAACCGGGCCGCGCGCAATGGTTTGCACGCCGCCCGCGAGTGGATGGACCGTTGCAAATGGCGCAAATGTTTGGGGAACACCCGCATAAAGCAGCAGGATGGCGGCAATCAACGCAATGGGAAGTAAGAGATAGAGGGTTATTCGGGTGATATCGACATAGATATTACCAAGCGTGGTCAAACCACCGCTCACAAAGGCGCGCATCAGTGCGGCAGCAACGGCAATGCCGGCGGCGGCAGAGATGAACATATGCACCATGAGGCCGAACATTTGCGCACCGTTCGAAATTTGGGTCTCCGGTGCATAAGCTTGCCAATTAGTATTGGTAGCAAAACTAACTGCCGTATTAAACGCCAGCATCGGAGCCATGCCCGGAATATGCTGAGGATTAAACGGCAGATCATTTTGCAGCCGTAAAATGGCATAGAGCAATAGCACATGGAACGCACTCAGCAGCAGCAACGCAATCGCATAAGCCTGCCACCCCATCTGCCGCGCCGGATTAATCCCGCATAGGCGATAAAATCCCCGTTCGACGGGCCCGGCAAAACGTATATCGCCGCGAAAAATCATCGCAATATAGCGCCCAAGTGGCATAGCAGCCGCCAGGACGAACCCCATCACGAGGCCAATATAGCCAAGCCCGTGGAGTGTCATGATCAAAAATCCTCCGGTCGGATCAAGGCCCAAACCAAATAAAACAACAATCCGAGCGAGACGGCAGCACCGAGGGCGACGTCAATCATCATCAGATCCGATCACAAAACACGACATAGACGGCAAACAGCGCAAAGCTCGCAATCATGACCGTGATGGCCAAAAAATCCCCCATAATCCGCTCCACTCGATCAGTTCCGCATCATTGCGCCGAAATCGCGCAGGCCAGGACAACGCCGATCAATGGGCGCTCAGGGCATAAAAAAACGAGCCGAAGACCCGGCCCGTTTCATAAAAATCATATAAAAATCATCCCGCCGACCGGTGAAATCACCGATCGGCGGGATGGAAGCAGCCTATCTCAAACGATCACGCATAGTCAGACGCACTCGTGACATCGCGGGTGCGATCCGAGGCAAAAGCGTGAAACACCGGCGATAGCACTGTCGCGACAATCACGTTCAGCGCGAAGGTCACAATGGCGATATAGCAAGGGATAACCATGCCAAAAATATGGAACGGGTAGATCGCACCCGCCAAATGATTGAGCAGAGCCAAGTGCGTCGCCAAGCCAAAGCCGCTCGCCCAGCCAATCAGCAGCGCCCAGCCATTATAAAACCGGGTGAACAGGCTGAACACGATGGAGGGAAAAATCTGGATCATCCACATCCCGCCCAAAAGCTGCAACTGGATCGCATATTTCAGCGGCAAACCAAACACGAAGGCCAGCGCTCCAACGATCATCACAATCGAGAATAATTTCGCCACCATCGATTCTTGCGCCGGCGAAACACCCCCATGGATAAATTGCCGCCAAATATCGCGGGTGAAAATGTTCGCTGAGGCAATCGCCATGATCGCGGCGGGCACCAGCGCGCCAATCGCAATCGCCGCGAAAGCAACGCCAACGAACCAGCCGGGCAGCGTATGCAGCAGCAAGGCTGGCACCGAGAAGTTCGGACCGAATTCCTTAAAGCCCTTTGCGAATTGCGGCATCGTGCTCACCCCGGCCACAGCGGCCATCGCGCCCAGCAAGGTAATCAGGCCGAGCATGAACGAGTAAGCTGGCAAAATAACCGCATTGCGCCGCACCACCTCGCGGCTGCGCGCCGACAAAATACCGGTCATTGCATGCGGATATAAAAACAGGGCCATGGCCGAGCCGAGCGCCAATGTTGCATAACCAGAATAAATTCCAGTCCCGCCCTTCGGCGGATGCGCGAGCAACAGCTTCGCCGGCGCCAATTTGGCGAAAATTGCACCAAAACCACCCAGTTCGGTGGGGATAACAATCACCGCCACAATGATCGTCAAATAAATCAGGATATCCTTGACGATCGCGATCATCGCCGGTGCGCGCAAGCCCGAGGTAAAGGTGAAAGCGGCCAACACCAAAAAGGCAATAATCAGCGGCAGACGGGCGCCCAACCCAGCACCAGTGATGCCAAGCCCACCAATCACTGTCTGCATGCCGACAAGCTGCAAGGCGATATAGGGCATGGTCGCGAGGATGCCGGTCAGCCCAACCTGGGTTCGCGGTCATGAGGCACACATGAGTAAACATTGGCTATTTATCGGCAAAGTTGGAAGGCGAATTCTGGGCGTGTGCCTAAGCGGCTGCCTGTGTTTCGGCGGGATCGCCGAGGGAGAGCAAGCGTTTTGGTTTTGATATTCCAAGTTTTTTCAGGATTTCGCTGACGTCGGGGCC
>JBMFWT010000005.1:0-79747 GCA_049964975.1 Acidiphilium sp. | reverse complement strand
ACAACAAAACACCAGACAAACAAATTCAGCCCGGACACAAAAAACTGCTGCCAATCTCACTCCGACAGGCTGCTAGGGTGCGGGGTGCGGCACGGTGCTGGTGAGCACCGCGATGACGAAGAGCGGGCCGATCAACAGATATTGCACATCTTCGAAAAATGACGGTTTCCGGCCTTCGAAATAATGGCCGATAAATTGCCCGATCCAGGCCAACACAAACAACAGCACCGCGCCGACCACCGCGAGTTCCGCGCCGAATAGCGCCTCAACCAGCCAGACCCAGATCACGAGCATGCTGATCATCACGAGCGCCATGCGCAAGGCGGCGGATTTGCCCAATCGTGCGTAATAAACCAGGGCCAGGCCGATTACGAGGATCGCCAGTGCGAGGTTGAGCGTGGCGATCAAGCCGATCACCGCGAACAAAATGGCGGGGACGCAGACGCAATGGATCAGTTCGTTACGCCGGTCCTGATGGCTTTGGGCATAATGCGCGAGGCGGGCATTCAGAATTGGGTTCATGGTCGCAGGTTACCATGGTGCGGTGCACCGATGGTAGGGCTGTTTTGACCCGTGATCGGATCAAGGCTGCGTGTGGGCAGTGTCAATCGGCGTGCGTCATCCCCATCTGATCATTATCGCGGCGATGCCGCTTCATCATCAAAGGATTATCCGATGAGCCATATTCTGATTGTAACCACCTCTCATAGTGCGATTCCCGGCGCCGCTGAGCCGACGGGCGTCTGGTTTGAAGAACTCGCAGCGCCGTATTACGCATTCATTGATGCGGGGGCGAGCGTGACGATTGCCTCGATTGCCGGTGGCGCGGTGCCGATTGATGGCCGTAGCCTGACCGAATCGCCGTTGCCCGCGACGGTGACGCGGTTTCAGAACGACACCAAGGCGATGCACGCGATGACCCATTCCAAGCCGATCACCAATCTCGATCCGGCGCCGTTTGACGCGATTTTTCTGCCCGGCGGCCATGGCACGATGTGGGATTTGCCGGGCAACAAGGCGCTCGGCATCGCGATCACGCGCTTTAATGCGGCGGGCAAAATTGTCGCCGCCGTTTGCCACGGGCCGGCTGCGTTTGCGGGGTTGAAGGGCGCTGATGGTGCTGATTTCATCAAAGGCCGGTCGATCACCTGCTTTACCGATAGCGAGGAACGCGCGGTGAAATTGGATGATAAGGTGCCGTTCATGCTGGAGACCACGCTGCGCGCGCAGGGTGCCAAAATCAGCCTTGGCGCTGATTTTGCCCCGCATATCATCGTGGATGGTAACTTGTTGACCGGGCAAAACCCGAAATCATCCGCGCCGCTGGCCGACGCGGTGATCACGGCGCTGAAGGCACGCCCGGCGCAAGCCGCGTAAGCTTGGCGCTTACAACGCCCCGCCCCGTCGCCCTGCGGCGGCGGCGAGGCGCAGGCGCAGCGCGTTCAGCTTGATGAAGCCGGCGGCGTCTTGCTGGTTATAGGCGCCTTGATCGTCTTCGAACGTCACCATACGGGTTGAATACAGCGAATTCGGGCTGTCGCGGCCCATGACGATGACGTTGCCTTTATAGAGTTTCAGCCGCACCGTGCCGGTGACCGAGTTTTGGCTCGCATCGATAAGCGCTTGCAACATATGGCGCTCCGGGCTGAACCAGAAGCCATTATAGATCAGCTCGGCATAGCGCGGCATCAGGCTATCTTTGAGATGGGCGGCTTCGCGATCAAGCGTGATGCTCTCGATGGCGCGATGGGCGGCGAGCAAAATGGTGCCGCCCGGCGTTTCATAGACGCCGCGTGATTTCATGCCGACGAAGCGGTTTTCCACCAAATCCAGCCGTCCGATGCCATTGTCGCGGCCAAGGGCGTTGAGTTTGGTGAGAATTGTGGCGGGCGAAAGGGTTTCGCCGTTGAGCGATACCGCATCGCCCCGGGCGAACCCGATGGAAATGATGGTGGCGACATCCGGCGCGGCTTCGGGGCTGATGGTGCGCTGATAAACGATTTCATCGGGCGCTTCGGCGGGGTCTTCCAGCAATTTTCCTTCTGAGGAGGAGTGCAGCAAATTGGCATCGACCGAGAACGGGGCCTCGCCGCGCTTGTCCTTGGCGATAGGGATTTGCTGGGCCTCGGCGAATTCGAGCAATTTGGTGCGGCTGGTCAGAGACCATTCGCGCCAGGGCGCGATAACCCGCACATCCGGCTTGAGGGCGTAATAGGCCAGTTCGAACCGGACTTGGTCATTGCCTTTGCCGGTCGCGCCATGGGCCACGGCATCCGCGCCGACCGCTTCGGCGATTTCGATCTGGCGCTGGGCGATCAAGGGCCGGGCGATTGAGGTGCCGAGCAGATATTGGCCCTCATAGAGCGCGTTGGCCCGGAACATCGGGAAGACGAAGTCACGGGTGAAGGTTTCGCGTAAATCTTCGACGAAAATTTCCTTGACGCCGAACATTTCCGCTTTGCGCCGGGCCGGTTCGAGCTCCTCACCTTGGCCGAGATCGGCGGTGAAGGTGACCACTTCGGCGCCATATTCGGTCTGTAACCAGCGGAGAATCACACTGGTATCTAGCCCGCCCGAATAGGCCAGGACAATTTTTTTCACGCTCCGATCGACCATGGTGCATACTCCTCTTCGTTGCGCGACCTATCAGCCGGGCTCAGCGTTGCCAAGCCACGCCGTTGATCTACTCTGCGCCAGGATGATTGCGCCACCCTCCCCTACCCGCACCCGCCTGGTGCCGCTTGATGAGACCCATGCGCCCGCGCTGCAAAGCGTGTGCGAGGCTTGTCACGCGTTTTATTGTGAAACGACCGGCCTGCCGCCAGGACCGCGTGAGACCGAAAATTTCCTTGCCGATGTGCCGCCGCATGGCGACCGGGACCAAAAGCGGGTTTGGGTGATTTTTCACCAAACAACGCTGATTGGCATTGTCGATTGCGCCTTTGGGCATCCGGCGCCCAGTGATTTCTGGATTGGGTTATTGCTGCTGCATCCCGATTGGCGAGGGCAAGGGCTTGGTGGGGATATTGTGCAAGCGCTGGTGGCTTATGCGCGGCACCACGCGGCCCCGCAGATCGGCATTGCGGTGAAGGCGGATTATCCTGCCGCACAGATATTTTGGCGCGGGCACGGCTTCGTGCCGATTGCCCGGCAGATATCGATTCTGCCGGGCCTCGGGCCGACAGGGTTTGATGTGATGAGGCTCGCCTTGGAGGACCGCGCGCAGATGTGATGCGCGATGGCTTGGAATCGCCTGGATTTCGGCCTTGGATAATCCACATATCGGGCACCGATTAACACGACCATCGACCAACGTGGACCAATCGACTTGAAGTAACCAGCCTGACCAAAAAGGAGCGAAAATGTTGACCCGGATGCATTTGGGTTTGCTTGCTGCAGCCCTTTCTGTGCCCCTCGCCGCCCGCGCGGCACCCAACAACGCGCCGATCGCGGTGGTGATGCTGCCGGTTGCCGTGCCGATGCCGATGCGAATGCCAATGCCAATGCCAATGAAGCTGATTATCACGCCCGGCTCGGTGGCTTCGTTGCCGCCGATGCTTAGCCCGGCCGCGTTGCTTGCCCCTATGCTGCAAATGCAGGCGCAGCTTCAGGCGAGCTTGGCTGATTTGAGCCAAGGGATGCCGACTTTGGCCGCGCTGCCAGCGGGTGCGCCGGGGATAACCCGGATTTCGATGGTGATGATGGGCGGCCCGCAAGGCGCTTGTGCCGAGCAAATGCAAATCCTGCCCGGCGCGAATGGCCGTGCACAAATCTTTGTTCGCCGGTTTGGCCCTGGCTGCGGACCGCTGCCTGCCGCCATGGGGAAACTGCCTGCGGGACGACAGGCCGCACCGGCTCAGGCATATCCCGGCGCGGCAAGGCCGATGATGGGGCCGATGCCGATGACCGCGCAGCCGCCCGCAGCGGGGCCGCATTTGCCACCCAACGCCCTGCCGCCACCCTCGCTGCTGACCTATGCCGATTACCCGATGGCGACGCGCCATAACGCTGCGCCCCTATCGGCAGAGCCAGCGATTGCGTATCGACCGGTCAGCCAGAAATGATCGGCTTCGCGCTGACGCGCCGCGATTGGAACGGTCATCGCGATACACTGAGAACAAGGCTAGCCGTTAGAGCGTGATTGCTGATCATCAATCACGCTCCAGCCTTTATTTGCCGATTAATTGTTTGTCGATTAGTTGTTTGTCGATCAATTTCGTTGGGTTAACGCGACGGAGCGGATGGCAAGTTCAGGCGCGTTGGCGAGAAGGCGACGCCATCGATCAGGCCGTATTGCGGCGAGGCGATCCGCGCGACGGGCTTGGCTTTGAGCAGCTCGCCACGGAGAAATGCGGTAAAATTATCCGCCGTGATTTCCCGCCAGCCGTCCGGGCCGAGCAGATACCAGAACGGGTAGCAGCGCAGCGCTGCCACCACATCGATCATGCGGCGGAGCCGCAGCAATGTGGTGGCGATGTCATCATCGGGCACCACCAGATTGAACGGGTGAAACGAAACTTGCAAAAACGGTAAATGCTGCGCGAGCAGGGCCGCGATTGCCGGGATCACCTCGTATTCTGCGCCCTCAATGTCGATTTTGAGCAAGGTGGCGCGATCCAGCCCGGCTTCGGCCAAGGCGGAGGCTGCGGGCAGCACCCGGACCACGGCTTCCGCTTCACCCCGCCGCAGATTTTGCCGCTCCACCACCTCGAACAAACTTGCCCCGGAATCGGCAAAGGCCTTGCGATAGAGCGGTTGTTCACTGGCGTGCGCGCCCATTGCGGCGGGAACCAGGGTGCTGTGCGCGGCCAAACCGGGGTTCAAGGCGAGATTGGCTTGCAGGATCGAGCGGTGAGTCGGGCTCGGTTCAAAAATCGTCACCTGATTGACCCGGTCGCCCGCGTAAAGGCTGAGCAGACCGAAATAGCCCCCAACATCGATCAAGCGGGCGCAGTGCGGCAAGGCAGCATCGAAAAATTGCAGCGTTGAATCCTCAAAGCCACTGACCAGCTCTGCGACGGCATGATCGACCAACGGATGATCTAGCACCCACCATTGCCGACCACGACAGGTGACCAGCCGGGACGGTGGCATCGGCGGTGCTGCGCGCTCCTGGCGGTGGGCGCTCATAGGATGGCCCCCAAAGCCGGCATCCTCGTGGATATGTTGGTTGATGCGGGAGCAAACAGGTAAAAATCGGCGAAGCTGGTTTGCTCGGGTTGTGTGGGATCGAACTTGAAACGGTTGGGCTGCATGGCGGCCAGACGCCAATCGGGGAAGCGATGCTTGATTGTGTCAGTAAAACAACGGTGCCGAACATGGGTATCTGGTGGAATCGCGTTGACGTTGCTCGCATAAATCAGCACCATCCGTTCGGCGCAGGCGAATAGATCATCAAGATAATGATGATACACCGCATCATCGGTGAGGTGGTAAATCACATCCATCGAGATGGCGAGGTCGGCTGTGTGTGCGGGTGTGGCGGCGGCGAAATCCTCATAGAGCAGGAAGCGCCGGTTGCCACCGCCCACCGCGAGACACATGGCCAACGCTTCCGGCGAGACATCGACCCCCAGATAATGCGGGCCTTGGGCGTCGGCGCCGATCATGGACATTTGCACTCCATCGCCACAGCCGAGATCGATCACCGAGCGAATCTGATTGGCCGCGATCACGCGGTTCACGATTTCGGCCTTAAAGGCGGCCAGCCGCCCGCGCGAACCGGCGCCGGAGGTGCCGCCAATGCGATAGCGCCATTGCCAATAGGCGATTGGATCGAATGCTTGGTTGTGCATGACGCCAGTATCGCGGCGGTGAGTTAATATTTGGTTGCGCTCGGCGATATTTTTTCGCCGACGCGGGCTTCGTTGGTAAATCGGGCCACGAAGTCCGGCTCGGCTTGGGGCAAGGCTCCCGACGCGGTGGCGCCGATTTCATCAAGCCGAGCCTCGGCGGCATCGCGCAGGGCTGGGTAAATCATGGCACAGAGCTGGCGGGCGGCGTGGCCCGGCCAATCCTGGGCCAGCAAGGCGGCGGGTAAGCGCGGATCGCGCAGGGCGATGCGGCGAAAATCATGCACCAGCAAGATCCGCGCCGCTAGTGCCTCGCGGGGCGGCAATGCGGGGGCGCGCGCGGCCAAGCCGTGATAGGTGGTAAGAAAGCTCTGATAGCGGGCCGCCAAATCCTCTAATCGCCACGCTTTGGCGGCGACTTGGCGGAGCGATGCCGCATCACCTGCTGCGGTGAGCATGGGGGCCGTCTGCGCCAATGAGGGCGGTAAGGGTCGCTGCGGTGCGATCATCACGCCTTGCCACGCGACAAAACCCAAACGCCCCAAGCGGGCGCGCAGCCAATCATTGCCTTCGGTGAAGACCAGATTGAGCTGCGTCACGTCAGGGCGGCGGGCGGGGCCGAATATATGGCGGCTGGCGCGGATCATTTCGCCGCGCCTGGTTGCGGCGATCCGGTAAAAGCTCGCGCGCCCGGCGCGGCAACTGGTGAACCAGCCATCGGCGGCCAAGCGTGACATGGCGGTGCGCACCACGCCGGGGGCAACGCCCAGATCGGCGCAAAGGCTCAATAGGCTGGATAATGCGATTTCGCCACCACGGGGCAGCACGGCATCGCCGAAAATCGTCACGATCAGTGATCCGGTATGCGAGGGCTGGGTTTGCAGGCGGGCGATCAGCCCGGCAATCATCGGGTCTGCACTAAAGGACATGGTCAAATTTCAAACGAAACCGCATAAAGCTATCTTAATTGCTTCCCGCTGGAGAACCAATATGATTGGCGCCATTACGCTCCTGCTCGTTTGCCAGTTGATCGGCACCATCATCGCCCATGCGGCGGGGTGGCCGATCCCCGGTCCGGTGCTGGGCCTGGTCCTGATGCTGATATGGTTGATTATTCGGCGCGGGCCGAGCGAGCCGATGCAAGCCACGAGCCAGACTTTGTTGCGGAATTTGGGCTTGCTGTTCGTGCCGGCGGGGGTTGGCATTGTCAACGAACTCGGTGTGCTGCGCGCCAACGCTCTGGCCGTGGCGATTGCGATTCCGGTGTCAACCTTGCTCGCGCTGGGTGTTACCGGCGCGTTGATGCAGTTTTTGGCGCGGAGTGAGCGCTGATGGTGCATCATTTAATGCCCCATGATTTGTATAATGTGTGGATTTATCTGCAAAGCGGGCCACAGCTCGGCTTGATTATCACGCTGCTGGTCTGGCAGGGGGCGGTTTGGCTCGATCGGCGCACCCGCCATGCCGCGTGGTCGAACCCGATTATGGTATCGATCGCGGTGCTGGCTGCGATTTTGCTGATCACCCATACGTCGTATCACGCTTATTTTCGCGGCGGCCAATATGTGCAGTTCCTGTTAGGGCCGGCGACGGTGGCGTTGGCAGTGCCGATGTATGCCAATTTGGCGACGATGCGGCGCAATTTGATCCCGATTTTGGTGGCGCTGGTGGCCGGTTCGGTGACGGCATCGGTTTCGGCGATGATGATTGTGCATTGGCTCGGCGCGCCGCGCAATGTGGTGATTTCGATTGCGCCAAAATCGGTGACGACGCCGATTGCCATGGGTATTGCTCAGGATTTGGGGGGTATTCCCTCGCTCACTGCGGTTTTTGTGTTGATGACCGGGGTTTTCGGCGGCTTGGTGTGTCTGCCTTTGTTCAAGGCGCTGCGTATTACCGACCGGCGCGCCCAAGGATTGGCCGGTGGCACCGGGGCGCATGGGCTGGCGACGGCGCGGTTGCTGCTGGAGAGCGAAACAGCAGGGGCATTTGGTGGGTTGGCGATTGGGCTGAATGGCTTGGTGACGGCGATCCTTGCGCCGATCTTGGTCCGATTTTTGGGGTTCTGACGGCTTCAGGGCGCGCGGGGCCAAGGCGCGCTGGGCCGCGCGCTGGGCAAGGGCGGGCTGGGCGAGTGCCTAATCGGAGAGAGACGCGCTGAATCCGACGATGCGCTGGCAGGCCTCTTCTAACACCGCATCCGCTGTTGCGGTGGAGAGGCGAATATGGCCGGTCATGCCAAAGGCCGAGCCCGGCACGGTGGCGACCAAAGCTTCATCGAGCAGGGCTTCGGCGACGTCATCATCATTGACCAACACGCGCCCGGCGGACGAGCGCCGCCCGAGCCAGCCAGTGATCGCCGGAAAGGCGTAAAAGGCACCCTGCGGCACCGGACAATCAAGACCCGTGGCATCCGCGAGCCCGGCTACCACCAAATCGCGCCGCCGCCGATAAATCGCGCGCCGTTCGGCGAGCAAATCCTGCGGTCCATCGAGTGCTGCGATTGCGGCGGCTTGGCTGATCGTGGAGACGCCGGCGGTGGCAGTGCCTTGCACCAACGCCATGGCGCGCAGCCAATCACGCGGTCCGGTGGCGAAGCCCAACCGCCAGCCGGTCATGGCATAGGATTTCGATACACCGCTGAGCGTGACAATACGGTCTGCCAAATCAGGGGCGATGGCGGCGAGCGCGTGATAGGCGCCCTCGAACACTAGATGCTCATAAATATCATCGGCGATGACCCGCACATGCGGGGCCTTGCGCAAAATGGCTGCGATGTCTTGCAGCATATCGAGGGTTGCGATGGCCCCTGAGGGGTTGTTGGGGAAATTGAGCAGCAGCAGCTTGCTGCGCGGGGTGATGGCAGCGGCGAGCGCGTCTGCATCAAGCCGAAAGCCCGACGATGCCGAGCATGGCACAAAGATTGGCGTGCCACCGGCGAAATCGACCACCTGCAAATAGCCGGCCCAGCAGGGCGTGGGGATAATCACCTCGTCACCCGCCTCGATCAGCGCCATGACCGCATCGAAAATAATTTGCTTGCCGCCATTGCCGATCAGCACATCCTCCGGCGCGACGGTAAGAGCTTGGTCACGGGCAAATTTGCGCGCAACAGCGGCGCGCAGGGCCGGGGTGCCGGTGACTGGCGGGTATTTGGTTTGTCCGGCTTGCGCCGCCGCATGGGCGGCTTCGATCACATGGTCGGGGGTGGGCAAATCAGGCTCCCCGATCGCCAAGGAGATCACGCTCTGCCCGGCTTCGCGCAGAGCGCGCGCGCGCGCTGCCATGGCGAAGGTGGCGGCGGGCCGGGTGCGGGCGATGCGCTGGGCGAAATTATTCATAGCTCGCCTCTAACGTCATTGTTGCGCAGCCGCGCTTCGGCTTCCGCCTGCAACCGCTTGAAGCTGCGCCGACTGAACGGCAGCATGACCAAATACGCCAAAGCGACCAAGGCCAAGCCGGCCCACGGGTCAGCCATCATCAAAGCGGCCAGGAGCACCACACCAATGAGGAGAAACAAAACATAGTCAGGTGGGATTTTGAAATTTTTGAAGCTCCAGACCGGCAGCGTGGAGACCGACAGGCCCGCTGCACCGATCAGCACGATGGCTGAGAGCAAAGGCGCGCGCGCCACATCACCCAAACCATCAAGCCCGTGCTGGCGCGCTTCCAACCCCAGATAAATGGGCAGCAAGGCTAACGCGCCACCGGCCGGGGCGGGCACGCCGGTGAAAAAATTGGCGGCAAAGCGTGAAGCGGGCAGATGGGTTGGATCATCACGATGGGCTTCCGCGTCGAGCGCTGCATTGAAGCGCGCAAGGCGCAGCGCCATGCAGGCCGCGAAAATCAGCGAGGGAAAAAATCCAACCGCGCCCCAGACATGTAGCGACCAGAGATATAAAATCAGCGCGGGCGAAATGCCAAAGCATAAAAAATCTGACAAGCTGTCAATTTCGGCGCCGAACCGCGATGTCGCCTTGAGCAAGCGTGCCAGGCGACCATCGAGCCCATCGATGGTGCCGGCGACCGCGATGGCGATGACGGCGGCACCAAAGCGTTGATCGAGCGCGAACCTGATGGCCGAAAATCCAACGCACAGGCCGATCAATGTGAGCAGATTGGGCAGCATGCGGTTGAAGCTCAAACCGCGCAAGCGGGGCCGACGCGGCGGGCGCGGGCGCTTGAGGACGAATAATTTGTTGTTTTGCCCGCTCATGCCGGTGCGACGAGTTCGGCAATCACCGTCTCACCGCCGACCATGCGCTGGCCGACCGCGACCAGCGGGGTGGAGCCGGGCGGCAGATAAAGATCGGTGCGGCTGCCAAAGCGGATGATGCCAAACCGCTCGCCTGCGCCCAGATGATCGCCCTCATGCGCTGTGCAGACAATGCGGCGGGCGATCAACCCGGCGATTTGTACCACGGCGATCACCGCACCATTATCAAGGCGCATCGCGAGCGCGTTACGCTCATTCTCATCGGCGGCTTTGTCATGCGCCGCATTGAGAAATTTGCCGTGCCGGTAAGCGGTTCGGGTAATCACGCCGGCGGCGGGGGCGCGATTGACATGCACATCAAGCACCGAGAGAAAAATGGCCACCCGTGGCATCGCAATATCGGGCAAACCGAGCGCTTCGGGCGGCACAGCGTGATCAACGAGCACGACCCGGCCATCGGCGGGGGCAAGCAGAACCGAGGCGCGCGGCGGGGCGACGCGCTGTGGATCGCGGAAAAAAAACAGGCAGAACAAGGCAAATGCAAAACCGAGCCACGCCAACCATCCCGCGAAAAACAGGCCCAGAACCCACACCACCACGCCACCGGCGATGAACGGGTAGCCGGCGCGATGCGGAGGCGAGAATGCCGATCGGATACTCTCAATGATATCCATCAATCTGTCCTTTCAGCGCACCGAGATGGTGCATTAGATCAATATTGGTTTAGGTGGAATCGACAAATTCGACCTAAACCAATGAAACTGATCGACAAACAAAGATTAGAGCCTGATTGATGATGAGCAATCACGCTCTAATCCGCCTGGGCCGAGGCTTCGCTTCGCGTTGCGCCGACGCGGGCGGCGAGCGAGGCGGCCATGAAATCATCCAAATCGCCGTCTAACACTGCATCCGGATTGCCACGTTCATAATTAGTCCGCAAATCTTTGACCAATTGATATGGCGCTAACACGTAAGACCGAATTTGATGACCCCAGCCAATATCGCGCTTGGTGCTTTCGGTTGCCGCACTGGCCGCCTCGCGCCGTTGCAGTTCGGCTTCATAGAGCCGGGCCTTTAGCATTTCCATGGCGGTTGCACGGTTGCGATGCTGGCTGCGATCATTCTGGCAGGCCACGATGATGCCGGATGGCACATGGGTGATGCGAATCGCACTTTCGGTCTTGTTCACGTGCTGACCCCCTGCACCGGAGGCGCGATAGGTATCGACCTTCAGATCCGACGGGTCGATTTCGATATCGATTGTGTCATCAACGACTGGATACACCCACACGCTCGCGAAGCTGGTTTGCCTGCGCGCATTCGCATCGAACGGTGAGATCCGCACCAGGCGATGCACGCCGGCCTCGGTCTTGAGCCAGCCATAGGCATTGGGCCCGGAAAATTGCAGCGTCACTGACTTGATGCCCGCCTGTTCGCCGTCCGACTGGTCGAGAATTTGCACCTTATAGCCGTGCTGTTCGGCCCAGCGCGTATACATGCGCATCAACATTTCCGCCCAATCCTGCGCTTCGGTGCCGCCCGCGCCGGCGTTGATTTCCATATAGGCATCATTCCCATCGGCCTCGCCGGAGAGCAGGCTTTCGATTTCGCGGCGTTTGACCTCATCGCCAATGCGCCGCAGTGCGGCTTCGGCTTCGGCAAGAACCGCCTGATCGCCCTCAGCTTCGGCGAGTTCAACCAGCATCAAAGCGTCATCGGTGTCGCGCTCAATCGCTTTGACCGCATCAATCTGACTGGCAAGGCGGTTGCGTTCGCGCAGCAAGCTCTGTGCTGCGCTGGCATTGGTCCAAAGCTGTGGGTCTTCGGCGCGGGCATTCAGCTCCGCAAGGCGTTCATTGGCACGATCCCAGTCAAAGATGCCTCCGCAGCAACGCAACGGATTCGGTGATTTGCTGGGCGATGGCGGCGGTTTCGGCAGACATGATCAATCACTTTCGAATGGGGACTTTATTGCTCCTAGAGCGCGATTGCTTATCATCAATCACGCCCCAGCCTTTGTTTGTCGATCAATTTCATCGGCTTAGCTCAACTCAGTTGATACGACCTAAGCCAAGATTGATCTAATATAAGCCGCCCAACGATTTGTCGACCGGTGGCGGGGCATTGCCGTTGGCGGCATTGGCTGCGGGGCCGGTGGTCGGCGAGGCACCCGGCGAGGGGTTGAATTCGCTGCTGCTGGCGGTGGCCGCTGCCGGAATGGCGCTGCCATTGACCGGATTATCGGCAACCAGCCCCAAATTCGATTGGGCGCCGGGGGTTTGCCCCGGCTTGAATGCCTCCGTGACCGTCTGGCTGCCATAGCTGACTTGCGCAAGTGTCATTCCCGGCGGGGTGCGGAAATTCACCACCGGCTGCCCGTGCAGGGCAACGCGCATATATTGGTTCCAAGCCGGGCCGCAGACATTGCCGCCGGTTTGGTTATTACCGAGATCACGCGGCGTATCATACCCAATCCAGCAGCCGGTGACCATTTGCGGCACGAAACCGACAAACCAGGCATCATTGAAATTATTGGTCGTTCCGGTCTTGCCCGCGACCGGCCGGTTGATCCCCACCATGGCGGGCACGCCGGTGCCGTGCTCGGTCACGTTCCGCATCATCATGATCACTTGATAGACGCTATCAGGCCCGGCCAAGCGCGCGCCGGGCCGCTGCAACACCGGCGGCTGTGACGGCGAGCCTTCGGTGCAATTGCCGCATACCTGATCCGGCGCTTGATAGAGAATATGGCCATCGGGCGCGGTGACGCTATCGATCAGGCTGGGCGTGACCTGCCGCCCATATTCGGCCAAGGCCGCATCGCCGCGCACCATACGCCATAAAGTAGTGTCGAGCGCGCCGATCACGGCTGGATAGATCAACGGCATATGGTGGACGATGCCAAATTTCTCGAAATTCGAGGCGATATTGGCGAGGCCGATCCGGCGCGCCATATGCAACGTCGCGAGATTCAACGATTGCTCGAGCGCGTAGAAGACCGGCACCGGCCCCAGGAAGGTCATTTCATAATCGCCGGGACGATAAACCTGCCCATCGGAAAGCTGTTGCACGAACGGAGCGTCCAGAATCGTTGCATCCGGTTGCAGGCCGACTTGCATGGCGGTCAGGTAATCAAAAGGCTTCACACCCGATCCGGGCTGGCGATGCGCTTGTAGCGCCCGGTTATAGGGGCTCATGGCGTGGCTCCAGCCGCCGACCATGGCCAATACCCGCCCGGTGCGCGGGTCCATACTCAGCATGGAGCCTTCCACGTGCGGAATTTGCTCGAGCGCCAATTCGGGGGCTGCCGCATTTTTCGGCTTGACCGCCCCTGGCGCGATCATAACCAAATCCCCCGGACGCAAAAATCCGTTGATCGCCCGTGGCAACGGCACGATCGACTTGCCCGCCTGCATTCGGTTCCAGGGCACGCCGGACTGGGTCAACAGGCCGGTATGCGTCGCGGCGCCGTGGGCGGATAGCCAGCCGATTTTCGCGGCGGCTGGTGTCGCGTGCAAGACAACCCCGAACCGCCAGGCCCGGCGTATGCCCGGCGGCGTGGCTTGCGCGGCCAGTGCTTTTGGCCAATCGGCAAGTTTGGCGGCTGGGATCTGACCGATCGGCCCATGAAACGCACCAAATTGATGATCATAGCGCTCCAGCCGATCGCGCATTGCGGTCATGGCGGCTGTTTGCAACCGGGGCACCATTGAGGTGCGCACAATCAGCCCGCCCTCCATGGTGCGTTGGCGACCGAACATTTTGATCAGTTGGGCCTGCACGGCATCGCTGAAATAGCCAGCACCGAGCACGGGCCGGGTTTTCTGTGCTGCTTCGGGCAAGAGCGGTTCGGCTTCGGCCTGCTGCGCCTGTGCGGCAGTGATTGCGCCATCGATTCGCATCCGATTAATCACCCAATTGCGCCGCCGCAGGGCGCGCTTGGGGTGCAAGAACGGATTGTAATTGGTAGGCGCTTTCGGCAAGCCGCCGAGCGAAGCGGCCTCAGCGATGGTCAGGCGGGATAAAGGCTTGTCGAAATAAGCCTGCGCCGCCGCCGCCACGCCCCAGGAATTTTGCCCCAGATAAATCTCGTTCAAATAGATGGTCAGGATTTGCTGCTTGGTCATCGCCCGATCGACGCGCACCGCCAAAATCGCTTCCTTGATTTTGCGCGTGAAATCGATCCGGTTATCCAGCAACATGTTTTTGACGACCTGCATCGTGATCGTCGAGGCGCCGAGTGGCCGCTCGCCCGTGCCAAGCCGGGTCATGTCAACGAAGCCGGCGCGCACAATCGCGAGTGGATCAATGCCGGGTTCAGACCAGAAGCTCCGGTCTTCCGCCGAAATGAACGCGGCTTGCACCACCGGGGGAATTTGATGATAGGGCACATAGATGCGATTTTGGGTGCCCAGCGCGCCGATCAGCTTGAAATCACTGGCATAAATGCGGGTTTCCAACGGCGGCTGATAATGCCGCAGCGCCTTCACGCTGGGCAGGCCGGTGCTGAAATAGAGAAACAGACCGCCGCCGCCGATCAGCCCGACCAGAATGCCCAAGACTGCGAGCCGATAGAGGCTGCGCGCCAGGAAGCCGCCGGTAAAGCGCCAAAATCCACGGCGCGCCGGCTTTTTGCGCGAACCGCGCCCCTGATCAGCCCCGCGCCCGCCCGAGGCCGCTCCCGCAGCCGATGACGATCCGGCACCCGCAGTGGCGCGCCCGCCACCACGACGCGCGCGCCGGTCTTGCGCTAATCGATTTCCTGCCTTCAACGGATCACTCATGCGCGCGTATTACCACCCAACGTCGGAAACGGCGAGAACCCCGGATTGTTGCGCGGCGGCGGCAGCAGCTTCGCCCTAAATAGGGTAATTTCTATATATTTCATGATGTTACAAAACGCATGCGCGCCGGTGACCGCTCGACCGATTAGGGCCAAGCCTGTTAAATCTTAGCAATTTCATCGATCTAGCCGCCTCTGTTGCATGCCGACAACGCTGGCTGGCCGCGCGTTGCGCGTGCGCAACGCTATTATCGGGCAGGGGCGAGCAAGGCGCGGGTTTTGGCGTGGGCCGGTCGATCAAACAATTGAGCCGGCGGGCCATCTTCGACGATTCGGCCCTGATCCATCACGATGATCCGATCGGCAACGTTGCGGGCGAAATTCATCTCATGGGTCACGATCATCATGGTCATGCCCTCTTGCGCCAGATCACGCATCACCGCGAGCACTTCACCGACCATTTCGGGGTCCAGCGCGCTGGTGGGTTCATCAAACAGCATCACAGTCGGCTGCATCGCCAAAGCCCGGGCGATGGCGACGCGCTGTTGTTGCCCACCGGAGAGCGAGGATGGATGGGCGTTGGCTTTTTCAGCCAGACCCACGCGTGCGAGCAAGGCTTCGGCACGAGCGGTCGCGGTTTGGCGGCTTTCGCCCCGCACTTTCATTGGCGCGAGAATGATATTATCGAGCACGCTCATATTGGCGAACAGGTTAAAGCGCTGGAATACCATGCCGACATCACGCCGTTGCCGGGCGATATTGGCTTCGCGGTCTTCCACCAACCGGCCGCCATGCTGACGATAGCCGATCAGATAGCCATTGACAGTGATGCGCCCGGTTTCAATTTTTTCCAGATGATTAACGCAGCGCAGCAAGGTGGTTTTGCCGGACCCTGACGAGCCGATCAGCACCACCGTCTCGCCGCGATAGATATTAAAACTGACACCATCGAGCACGGTATGCGGGCCAAACCGCTTCACCACCCCTTCGGCCTGGACCAAAATCTCACTCATCACACAGTCTCCGCCAATGCTGATCCAAGGCGCGGTGCTGGTGGACGCAGGCGGCTGCGATCCATGCGCTGTTCAACCAAGCGCATGATCAAGCCCCAGATCGAGGTTAGGATCAGGAAATAGATCGCCAGGACTGAATAAAGCTCGAAAGTGCGGAACGTGGCCGAATTGATCGTTTCGGTTACCAACAGCATTTCGGACACGCCGATGACGCTGACCAAGGTGCTATTTTTCAGCATGATGTTGAACTGATTGCCGATGGGCAGCAGGATGATCCGAAAGGCTTGGGGCAGCACCACGTAGCGCAGAATTTTGGTCGGCGTCATGCCGAGTGATTTGGCCGCCTCGGTCTGGCCGGGGTCAACAGCATCGATCCCGGCGCGGAAAATCTCCGCCATATAAGCGCCTTCGTTGAGGCCGAGCGCCAAAATGCCCGCCTGGACATTGCCCGCCAGCACCATGCCGCCCAAATGGATATCGTGAAAGCGCAGAATGCCCGCCGCCGCCAGACCGGTATAGATGAACACGATTTGCACGAGGAGCGGCGTGCCCCGCATGAGTAAAATATAGGTGCGCGCCGGCCATGTGAGCAGCTTGTTGGTTGACCGGCGCGCCAAAGCGGCGGGCAGGCCGATCAATAAGCCGATCACCTGACCGCCGATGCTAATCAGCAGGGTCAGCCACAGCCCTTGCAGGAATGCGCTGTTTGGCTGCAAGAGCTGATGCCAGAAATAGGACCAGTCGAAATGCATGCGGATAGCGCGGGTTCAGGATTTCAGCATGTCGAGCTGTAAATCCCATTTTTTGAAGATCGCCTGATATTCGCCGTCTTTTTTCATTGTATCCAGCGCCGTGGTGATCGCGTGGTTCAACGTCGTTTCGTCCTTGCGCAGGCCGATGCCGGTGGCAATTTTGAAATAAGGCGGGCCTCCCATCGCGAATTGGCTTGGCACATGTTTGATATAATAGCGCGCCGTTTCATAGGCGACGCCATAGGCCGCGACCTGCCCGAGCTGGAGCTGCTGGAGGGCTTGGGTGTTTTCGGGGAACAAGACCAGTTCGATCGGCGTTTTGTGCGCAGCTTTGAGTTTTTTATTGGCGGCATCAAGCAGCACGGTTGCGGTGGTGCCGGTTACGGTCGCGACTTTTTTGCCGGACAGGGCTTCGAGGTCAGGCACTTTGGGTGAGCCTGGTTTGATGAGCACCGATTCATGCGAGTACATGTATGGGATTTCATCGATCACCTTTAGGCGCGATTTTTTGATAAAGAGCTGCGACATGATCACGTCGCAATGATCGGCGAGCAGGGCGGGGATCAGCCCGGCGAACGGCATATTGATGAATTTGGTTTTGACGCCGAGCTTTTTCGAAATCGCGTTGGCCAGATCAATATCGACGCCTTCGGGCTGGGTTTGCGGGCTCATGAACTCCATCGGCGGCAGGTTGATGGCGCTGCAGATGCGCAACGTTTTTGATTTCGCGATCGAGGGCGGCAAGGTGATCGCCGCCTGCGCGACGCCGAGCGTGACGGAGCTTGCGAGCGTGGCCAAGGCCAGGATCGAGCAGCGTATTGGTTTCATGATGGACCTCCTGCAAAGCACTTGATGAAAGGCAGCTGGCCGATCTGGGCGCGACGCAGCGACGCTCAAAACGCACCAACCCAACGAATTTTTTGATACACGATTATAAATAAATCACAAAATGGTTATAATTTATTCATTATGAAATTATATTACGTATATTTGATTATAAAATAGGCTATTCCGGGCCGTGGGCTACTACGACCTGCGATGGCCGATCAATACGGAGCCGGACGGTGCGGGCGGGGCGGCGCGCGAAATCCCAGCCCGCTTGCGCAACCCGCCCCCCTTGGCTATAGCCCCGTCCAGCGGAGTGTAGCTCAGCCTGGTAGAGCACTGTGTTCGGGACGCAGGGGCCGGAGGTTCGAATCCTCTCACTCCGACCAGATCAACGCCGCTTTTCCCGATGATGGCGCTGACATGACCTTCATGAGCGACCATGCGGGGTGACAAGCAGGGCGACTGATCCGTTTGCTTCGCATCCATCGGGCACATCCATCGGGCCTGCACGCGGGTATTCCCGCCATCAACCCTTGCCGTTTTTGCGCGCCATCCCGACCTATGGTTCGATCGCGCGTTTTTCAGGAGCAATGATGTCTATGCGCAGCCAATCGCCCGTTTCCCGTCGCCGCGTGCTGAGCGCTGGCACCGCTATGCTGGCGGCGCCCGCCTTGCTGAGCGCCTGCACATTCGCGACCAGCTCATATCCGCAACCGCCATTGCAACCGCGTGCGCCAATCGATCTCGAACGATATTACGGCAAATGGTATATTATTGCGCACATCCCGTATTTTGCTGAAGCGGGCTATGTCGGGGCCTATGCCACCTACACGCCGCGCCCAGCCGGCGGGATTATCGATGCGTATCACGGCCATAAAGATCGTTTCTCGGCCAAATTATTCCGTTTTGCCTCGATTGATTATGTCGAACCGGGTACCGGCAACGCGATCTGGCGCGTGACCGCGCTCGGCGGCACAATTGGCGTGCCTTATGTGATATTCGATGTCAATGACGATTACACAATTGCCCTGTCAGGCTTGCCTAATCGCTCGCTCGGCTGGGTTTTCGCGCGCAGCAATCGGATGGATGAGGCGACCTACCAGGCCAAACTCGAGACATTTTATCATCATGGCTTCGATGCGCGGCAATTCCGCCGCGTTGCGCAATTCCCCGATCAGATCGGGCAACCGGGCTTTGAAAAAATTTAGAGCACACAAGCATGTGTCTTGCTATGATCGCGCAACGTGATAGGGAGCGATCCTCTAACGGAGAGATTTGAGCATGAACGCTGGTCCGCAACGCCGCTCTTTTTTTAATCGGCTGCTTACGTGGATGTTTAATGGTGTGGTTGGCATTGTGTTCGTGCTCGGCGCGATCACCACCTTGATCCTGGTCGGGATCATCACCGCCGCGCTCAATTTCAACGCCCATAAAATCAATGTCAAACAGACGCTGACCGGCAAGTTCAATCTGGCGATCAATTTGGAGAATAATCCGGTTGACGCGGCGAGCACGCCATTCTGGCTCCATTTCGGTCAAGCCCCGCAACCAAGCTTGCTGCAATCGGTTCTGGCGATTGACCGTGCGGCGCATGATGATCGGGTCACCGGGCTGGATATTACGCTCGGCAGCGGTTGTTGCAGCCTCACCACCGCCGAAGAACTGCATAATGCGATTGCGCGGTTTCGTGCGGAATCCAGCAAGCCGGTGATTGCCCGTGCGATGTCCTTTGATGGCGCGACCGGGCTTGGTGCTTATATCGTGGCGACGGCGGCGAGCCGGATCGAGCTGTCCGAAGCCGGGGATTTCGGCGTCACTGGCCTGTCGCTGCAAACCCCGTTCGCGGCCACGGCGTTGCAGACCATCGGCGTGGATGCGCAGTTCGAGCATGTCGGCCAGTATAAAACCTATCCGCAGCTATACACCCGCTCCGCCCCCTCCAAGGCCAATGTGCATATGCTCAATAGCCTCGCCGGTTCGCTCTATCGGTCAGCCATCGCGCCGATTGCGGTGCGCTTGAACAAGACCCCGGCGGCGGTGCGCGCCATGATCGATCAGGCGCCATTCAGTGCCGAACAGGCGAAGCAAGATGGTTTGATCGATGCGGTGTTGCCGCTTGATGCCGAGGTTTCAGTATTCGCCGGGCGGACAGTGAGTTTTTCACGCTATGTGGCCGATGCGCCGAAGCCGCCTGACCATGCAACGCATATTGCGCTGATCATTGCCCATGGCGATATCCAAGCCCCTTCGGCTGGTGATACCGAAAGCGCCATTGCGCCACGGCAACTCGCCGCTGAATTGCATCATGCGATCCATGACAAGGACATCAAGGCGATTCTGCTCCGGCTCGACACGCCGGGCGGGACGGTGACCGGCTCTGCGGTAATTGGTGCGCAAGTGGCGGCGGCGGCGCGCGCGCATAAGCCGCTGATTATTTCGATGGGCGGGCTCGATGCCTCTGGCGGGTATTGGGTGTCCAGCCATGGCGCAGTGCTGGTGGCCGATCCGGCGACGCTGACCGGCTCAATTGGCGTGCTCGGCGGCAAGCTGAGCTTCGGCAAGCTCTTGAGCAAAATCGGCGTGACCATCGCCGGCGCATCGCGCGGTGCCAATGCTGATTTCGATAGCCAAACCACGCGCTGGAATCAGGCCGAGCTAGCCAATTTGCAGACGATGCTCAATCAGGATTACCAAAATTTTGTCACCTGGGTCGCGGCGGGCCGGCATATGTCGCCAGCCGCGATCAACACTATCGGTCAAGGGCGGGTTTGGACCGGCACCCAGGCGCTGAAACGCGGGCTCGTTGACAAGATTGGCGGCTATCACACGGCACTTGCAGCGGTGCGGACCGCTTTGCATTTGCCAGCGAACGCGCCGCTCGCGATCAATAATGGCAAGCCAAATTTCAAGGCGTTGCTCAAGCATCTGCTGCATCAGGATATCGGCAAGCTCAATCCGCTGGGGTTGGCCAGCCTGCCGCCGGGGCTACGCCGCGAGGCTCAGATGATTACCACGCTCTCGCAATTACATCGGCTGGAAATGCCGCCAATGACGATCCACTGATTCGCCGCACCGGATCGATCGACTGGGTCTGAGAGCGATCCGACGCCTAATGGGGCGTCGGCTTTGCACATCCGCAATAGAGAACAAAACAATAACATCGCGCCGTTGGCACAAATCCGGCAATTTTTAATGGGAATCCAAGGAAAAATAGCAATCGAACAGGCGTAATCCCTTTGACGCCCATATTGGCCCATGTTATCCCATGAAAACCCAGTTCGACTGAATTTGGGCCGCACACCACACGCCAAGAGCGGGGCAAAACAGGCGAGACGAAAGGTTACAACAGAGCGGGATGAGCCAGTTCCTCGGCACCCATCAGAACCGACTCGACGCCAAAGGGCGGGTCTCCGTGCCTGCGTCCTTCCGCGCAGCCTTGCGCGCGACCGCGCCGACCGATGATGCGGGCCGTAGCAGCCTGATCCTGCGCCCCTCGCATAAGCATCCCTGTATTGAAGCCTGGCCGGCGCCGGTTTTTGCCGCCCTTGAGCGGCAAATGCAGGAAATCGATCTGTTTAGCGAGGCGCATGATGATCTGGCCGCCTCGCTTTATGCCGATGCGTTTCCGCTGGAAGCGGATAAAGAAGGCCGGGTTTTGCTGCCCGAATCATTGGTTGCGCATGCCGGCTTGAGCGACAGCGTGGTGTTCATGGGCATGGGCCGGATTTTCCAAATCTGGGAGCCCGCCGCCGCCGAGCGCCGCCGTGCTGAAGCGCGCGAGCGTGCCCGCGCCCGTGGTCTGACACTCCCGGCCGGACCCAGCACATGAACGGGTTCAGCCATGTTCCGGTGATGCGCGACGAGGCGGTGATGCTGCTCGCGCCCCGCGCCGGTGGCCACTATCTTGATGGCACATTTGGCGGCGGCGGGTATACGGAATCGATTTTGCAGGCGGCACCCTGCACAGTCTGGGCGATTGATCGTGATCCGGCAGCGATTGCGCGGGGTGCTGCGCTGGCGCAGCGTTTTCCCGATCGGTTGCATTTGATCGAAGGCCGCTTTGGCGATGCGTTGACACTTCTTGAGCAAGCGGGGGTCAGCGCCCTTGATGGGGCCGTGTTTGATTTTGGCGTGTCGTCCTATCAGATCGATGATCCGGCGCGCGGGTTTTCGTTCCGTGCCGATGGTCCGCTCGATATGCGCATGGGCAGCGAGGGGCAGACCGCTGCCGACATCGTCAATCACGCCAGCGCCGAGGATTTGGCCAATATTCTCTATCAGTTCGGCGAAGAGCGCGCGTCGCGCCGGATTGCCGCCGCCATTATCGCCCGCCGCGCGGTGCAAAAATTTGACACCACGTTCGATCTCGCGCGGGTCATTCGCTCCGTGGTGCGACCGGACAAATCGGGTATTGATCCGGCAACACGCAGCTTTCAGGCCCTGCGCATCGAGGTTAATCAAGAACTTGCCGAGATCGAAAAAGGCCTTGCCGCCGCCGCCCAATTGTTAGTGCCTGGTGGCCGGTTGGTGGTGGTGTCGTTCCATTCGCTTGAAGACCGCATTGCCAAGCAATTCATGGCCCATGCGGCGGGACGCACCGCTCAGCCCTCACGGCATCAACCCGTTAGCGATCATGGCCGCGCCAAGGCCCAGTTTCGCTTGCTAACCAAAGGGGTGCTGACACCGAGCGAGGCGGAAACCCGCGCCAATCCGCGCGCCCGTTCGGCCCGGTTACGCGCGATCGAGCGGGTGGCAGCATGATCCGTTCGGTCAACATTGTGCTGAGTGTAATGGCGATCGCCGCCGGAGCGTGGATGTTTGCGGTCAAGCACGATACCGAAGCACTTGAGCGCAAAATCGCCGCCGTAAACCAAAATATTCAACTGACGCAACAAAAACTGGTGGTGCTGCGCGCAACCTGGGCGCAGGAAAACGACCCGAACCGCTTGGCGAAGCTTTCGCAACAATTCCTGCCGAACCTTAAGCCGATGGCACCCCACCAGCTGGTTTCATGGCAACAGCTTGCCGCCGCACTACCACCGGCTGGCAGCACGCCGCCCGGCAGCGCGGCCCCCGCTCCAGCCTTGCTCGCCGATAATGCCCAACCCACGCCACCGGCGACATCACCGATTGTCGCGCAGGCCAAGACCGATCTGGCTGCCGCAATCGCGCCGCCGCCACCCGCACGCCCGAAACCGCACGTGCAGCAGGTTGTGCATATCGTGCCGCCGGCCTCGCCAAAGTTGCACCGTCCGATCGTTCATGCAGCGCAACGGCGCCCGATCCCGGTGCAACGACTCCCGGCTGAAACATCGGCGCCGCGCCTCAATCGCGCCGTCCACCCGATGGGCGCGCGGGTGATGAGCATTACCGCCGAATCGACACATCCGCGCGATTCAGGCTCGGTATTTGGTGGTTTTGGCGCGAATTTGCCGCCGCCGCAGCCACTCTCGTCAGCATCGGGCGGCGCTGCGCCATGAGTGATATTCCCGCGCCGGACGGTCTGCCGACACGGCTCGGCGGGCGCCATGCCGCACGTCGCAAAGGGGCATCGGCACAGGACGCCACTTTGCGCATGGAACATGTGCGGGTGACCGCGCCCGATCTCGCCGGTCGCGCGGCCATGGTTGTGCTGCGCAACCGGGTTCAATGGGGCGGCTTGGCTTTTTCGCTACTATTCGCCTTGTTAGCTGGTAAATTGGTGTTGGCCACTGTTATTGCGCCGCTCAAACCCGACAAAGCAGCCATCGCCGCGCTGCAGCCGCCACCAGCGCCGGTCACACCACCCTTGCCCACACGTGCTGAAATCACTGATCGAAATGGCGTTATTCTCGCTGTTTCGCTGCCCGGCGCTGCGGTTTATGCCAACCCGCAGCAAATCACCCATCCGGAGCGCGTTGCGCGCGCGATTACCCAGATCATTCCAGCGCTCGATCAAGCTAGGCTTGCGAAGAAACTGAGCGATCACACCAAGCAATTTGTCTATATTGATCGCACCATCACCGCGGCCCAAGAGCTCGCAATCAACCGCCTTGGCATCCCCGGCGTGAATTTCCAAAACACGCCGCACCGGCATTATCCTGAGGGTGACTTAGCGGCCCATATTCTGGGTGGCGTGACGCCGGATCAGCGCGGCATTGCCGGGGTGGAAGCCTATTTCGATCAGCGGCTCGCGCAAAGCCAAGCGACACCCTTGCAACTTTCGATTGATATCGGCGCTGAGGGCATTGTGCGCAAAGAAATTTTGCGGGCGATGCGCGACTACAATGCCAAAGGGGCTTGCGGCATTGTGATCTCCGCGCAATCAGGCCGCATTTTGGCTATGGCCAGCGTGCCGGATTTCAATGCCAACCAGCTCGGCACCGCGCCGGCCGATGCCCGGTTCAACCGGTGTGTGTCCGGCGATTATGAACCAGGCAGCGTTTTTAAGCTGATGACGCTCTCGATGGCGCTCGATTCTGGCATGATCCATCCCTGGGATCGGTTCGATACCACGCACCCGCTGCATGTTGCTGGCTTTACCGTGACCGATTTTGAGCCGGTGCATACATGGCTGGCGGTGCCGCATATTTTGGCCGTTTCATCGAACATCGGTGCCTCGCGGATCGCCACGATCCTTGGCCCAAAAATCCAACGCGCGTGGCTGCGCAAATTGGGTTTCTTCAAAAAGCCACCCGTGCAGCTTCCTGAGGCTCAGCCAGCCATTTATCATCGCAAAGCCGATTGGAAATTGCTGACGACCATGACGGTGAGTTTCGGTAATGGCATTGCCATGTCACCACTGCAGCTCATTTCTGCGGTCGTGCCTGTCGTCAATGGTGGCACATATTATCCGCCGACATTGCTCGCCGCACAGCCCGGTGTGCCCGCACCGGTTGGTGTGCGCGTCATGCAACGCTCAACGTCATTAACAATGCGTCAAATGATGCGCAATGTGGTGGTGGCCCCGGATGGCACGGGCGTCTATGCCCGTGTTCCGGGATATTTGGTGGGCGGCAAAACCGGCACTGCGCAAGTCGTTGGTGCCAACGGTCGTTATCGTCAGCATTTGAATAATGCCTCGTTCATGGCCGCATTTCCGATGAATCACCCACGCTATGTTGTGTATGTGCTGGTGCTGCAGCCGCACGCAACGCCCAAGATGATGCCATTTTGCCATGGGTTCACTACGGGTGGTTATGTCGCCGCCCCTGCGGTTGCGAGGATCATTGCCCGCATCGGACCCATGCTCGGGATCATGCCACTGAGTGGCGAGGCACTAACGGAAGCACAAGCGAAATTATCAATCCCGCTCGACCCATCACCCCCGCATGGATCTTGGGCGTTGGGGCCTGGGCATCCTTTCCCGGCAGGTGCGAGCCAATATGCTTATGCGTTGGCCGGGGAGAAGCCACCCAAAGCCAAGGTCGCGACACGTGCGGGGGGATGAAATCATGACGCGCCTCGCAACGCGATTGGATGGGATACCACCCGCATGGCGGCTGGCCCCAGACATCGATATTATCGGCATTACCGCCGATAGTCGGCAGGTGCGGCCAAAAATGATTTTTGCTGCCTTGCCGGGAACGCGCGCTGATGGCCGTGACTTTATCGCAGCGGCGGTGGGCCAGGGTGCAGCCGCCGTTTTAGCACCGCTGGGCACGCAATGGCCTCCTGGCACTCCCCCGCGCCCTCTTTTGCTTGATGCTGATCCCCGCAAACGCCTTGCCGAAATCGCTGTTCATTTGGCAGGGCCAATGCCGCGCCGGATCAGAGCCGTAACCGGCACGAACGGCAAAAGCTCGAGCGTGGATTTTCTGCGGCAAATGAGTGTCGCCGACGGGCGCAAAGCAGCATCCCTTGGCACACTAGGTCTTATCGCTTCAGGTTTTCCAATTACCGAAGGCCTGACGACGCCTGATCCCGTCGCCCTAGCCGGTGAATTGGCGCGGTTGCGCGCCGCCGGCATTGATGACGTGGCTTTGGAAGCCTCATCACATGGGCTGGACCAAAGGCGTCTTGATGGGATCACGCTGATCGGCGCTGCTTTTACCAATCTCACGCGCGATCATCTCGATTACCATGGCGATATGGCGTCATATCGGGCGGCAAAATTACGCCTGTTTGATACGCTGCTGCCAAGCGGCGCACCGATGGTCACGATGAGCGATTTGGAGCCGATGACCCGGGCAGCATTGGAGTTGATCGCCAAAGCGCGTCGCTTGGAGCTGATGAGTGTTGGACCCAACGGTTCGGCAATCGATTTGGTCAGCACAACCCCGACGCCGGATGGTCAAATCTTGGACATCGCCGTCGATGGCGTCCGCCACACGATCGATCTGAAACTGGTCGGGCGATTTCAGGCAGATAATGCGTTATTGGCGGCAGCTTTGGCACGCGCGACAGGGATTGACCGCGCATTAGACTATCTTGCAGGCTTGCGGCCCGTTCGTGGCCGGTTGCAGCTTGTTACCAACTTGCCAAATGGCGTGTGCGTTTATGTCGATTACGCCCATACACCCGATGCGCTGGAGCGCCTTTTGACCGCGTTGCGTCCTCACACGCCGGGCCGCTTAATTGTGGTGTTCGGGGCGGGTGGCAATCGAGATGCGGGCAAGCGCCCTTTGATGGGAGCCGTTGCCGCCCGCCTCGCGGATTTGACGGTAATCACCGATGATAATCCAAGACATGAAGATCCAGCCTTGATCCGTTCTGCGATCAAGGCATCATGCCCGGATGCTATTGAGCGTGCTGATCGGCGTCAGGCCATCGCTGAAGCGCTCAATCTCGCGCAGTCAGGGGATGTGATTGTGGTTGCGGGCAAAGGCCATGAGCAGGGACAGATTATCGGTCGGACAATTATCCCGTTCGACGACGCTGCGGTAATTACGGAGCTGGTTGGATGACGGCGCTATGGACGGCGGATGAGCTGCAAATTGCAACCAATGGGTCTTTCGTTGGACCACGGTTCGAAGCCGATGGACTCGCGATTGATTCGCGAACATTGAGTGTAGGAGATCTTTTTTTCGCACTCCAAGATCAACGCGATGGTCATGATTTCGTTATTTCCGCCTTAGCCAATGGTGCGGCAGGCGCGGTGGTGTCACGGAACGACCTAACCGCCGATCAGCCATTATTGCACGTGCCCGACACGCTCGCCGCATTGGAACGGTTGGGCGACTTTGCCCGGGCACGCTCATCGGCGAAAGTTGCCGCCGTGACCGGCAGCGTTGGCAAATCGACAACCAAAGAGATGCTACGACGAATTCTCAACGCATTCGGCCCCACCCATGCCGCCGATGCTTCCCATAATAATCATATCGGTGTGCCACTGACATTAGCGAGAATGCCGCGCGATGCGGCATACGCGGTCTTAGAGATCGGCATGAATCATCCAGGTGAAATTGCACCCTTGGCAAAAATGAGCCGTCCCCATGTCGGTGTCATCACCACAATCGCCGCGACGCATATTGGCGCCATGGGCTCGCTCGAAGCGATTGCCGAAGAAAAAAGCGATTTGCTGCGCGGGCTACTGCCGTATGGCACCGCCGTGCTCCCGCGCGGTCCATTTTTGCCGATCATGGCGCGCCGTGTTGGTCCAACCATGCGGATCATCACCTTTGGCACCGACATGGCCGACGAGGCGCGTTTACTCGATGTCGAAAATGATCCTGAAGGTGTCGATATCACTGCGCGAATTTTAGGAACGGTGGTGCGATGCCGATTGCGCGCCCCGGGTCATCATATGGCGCAAAATGCCCTCGCGGCACTAGCGGCAGCAGCGGCAATGGATCTTGACGTGACCGATGCGGCGGCCTCCTTGAACGGGTTCGCGCCCCTTGGCGGCCGTGGCGCAAAACTGAAGCTGCAGCGCCAAGGGATGGATATCACAATTCTGGATGAGAGCTATAACGCCTCGGGCGCTTCTGTGCGCGCTGCATTGGACGTTTTGGCATTACAGCCAGGCCGTCATGTGGTTGTTCTCGGCGACATGCTCGAACTCGGCGACTTCTCCGAGAGTGAACATGCCGCTTTAGCCGAACCCGTGGCTGCCCATGCTGACGTGATCTTCGCGTGCGGTCCTGAGATGCGCGCAATGTTTGATTTGTTGCCGGCAGACCGCCAAGGCGCTTGGGCTGCGAGCGCAGCCGCCCTTGCCCCGCTGGTCTGTGCCGCCTTGCGCGATGGCGACGTTGTGTTAGTCAAAGGTAGCAACGGCAGCGGGATGCGGACGATTATTGCCGCATTAGCGGAGGGCAATTAATGTTATATGCCCTGCTGTTGCCGCATATTGCCGCATTCCATGCTCTCAACCTGTTTCGATATATCACCTTCCGGGCGGGTGGCGCTGGGCTGACCGCGCTGATTGTCAGCTTCATTTCGGGACCACGGCTGATCGCTTGGCTCAAATCGCTCCAGCGTAATGGCCAACCGATCAGGACCGACGGACCGGAGCGTCATTTAATCGAGAAAAAAGGCACCCCCACAATGGGCGGCGTGCTGATCCTGATCGCGCTCACCACATCGACATTGCTCTGGGCCGACTTAGAAAATGGCTATGTCTGGGCAGTGTTGTTCGTCACTTTGGGTTATGGGGCCCTGGGCTTTGCTGATGATTTTTTGAAGCTGACAAAGCGCAACACCAAAGGTGTTGCTGGTCGCATCAAAATGATTGTCCAAGCGATCATCGGCCTGGGAGCCGCCCTTTGGATTACCCGTTTGATGCCCCCAGGGATTGCCAATGATCTTGCAGTTCCTGTTTTCAAACATTTGCTCATCGGGCTCGGACTAGCCTTTCCGGTCTTCGCTATGGTCGTCATGGTTGGCGCTTCCAACGCCGTGAATTTGACCGATGGGCTTGACGGCCTTGCCATTGTGCCGACGATTATTGCCGCCGGTGCATTCGCCTTGATCGCTTATTTGGTCGGCAACCGGATTTTCGCGCATTATCTGCAAATTAATTTTGTGCCTGGCGCCGGTGAACTCGCGGTATTTTGTGCGGCCTTGATTGGCTCGGGGTTGGGGTTTTTGTGGTTTAATGCACCGCCGGCGGCCGTGTTCATGGGGGATACTGGGTCGCTGGCTCTCGGCGGCGCTCTCGGATCCGTTGCGGTTGCAACAAAAAACGAGATCGTGTTGGGAATCGTCGGCGGCCTGTTCGTTGTTGAAACCGTTTCAGTGATCGTCCAGGTATTTTGGTACAAGCGCACCGGACGACGTGTGTTCTTGATGGCACCGCTCCATCACCATTTTGAGAAAAAAGGCTGGGCGGAGCCAACAATCGTGATCCGATTTTGGATTATCGCGATGATACTGGCGTTAGTGGGTCTCTCGACCCTGAAAATCCGATGACCGCGAATAATTTGTCATGGCCTGCCGTCTTCACGGGCGATGTGTTCGCCGTGCTCGGCTTGGGACGCAACGGCCTGCCAGCAGCGCTCGCCTTGCGCTCGATGGGCGCTATGGTGACCGTGTGGGATGATCAGCCCGAAGCCCGCGCCGCAGCGGCGCGCGAAGGGTTACGGGTGGCCCTCCCCGCGCACACAGCCTCATTGACCGCGCTGATTTTGTCGCCAGGCATTCCGCACCGCTTACCCAAGCCACATCCGCAAGCAGCGCTGATCCTTGCGCGGGGAGTTCCGATCTGGTCTGACGCGGAGGCGCTCTTCATCGCTGTGCGGCGCGCCGGGTCGGAAGCGAAATTTATCGGTATTACCGGCACCAACGGTAAATCGACCACCACCGCCCTCACTGCGCATATTTTGCAGCGCGCGGGCATCTCCGTGGCCGCCGGGGGCAATTTGGGGCCGCCCGCGCTCGCTTTGCCACTGCTGGATAAAACCGGCTTTTATGTGCTCGAAATGTCCAGCTACATGTTGGAGCGAATCGCAACGATGCGCTTCAATGCAGCGGTAATGCTGAATCTAAGCCCCGACCACCTCGACCGCCATGGGAGTTTCGCTGATTATGCCACTGTAAAGGCAGGCATTTTTGCGCGCCAAACCCAGGCTGATACGACGGTAATCGGCATCGATGACCCGGCATCAGACCTCATCGCAGCGCAAATGGCGAGCCGCCCGGTGCCAATAATTCGTATCTCCGGCGATCGGCCCGCTGACCTTTATGCGCAAAATGGGGTGTTGCGGGATCAGCATGGCACGCTCGCTCATTTGGCCATGGCGCGAGCCCTGCCCGGCACGCACAACGCGCAGAATGCCGCAGCCGCGAGCGCTCTGGCCATGGCGGTTGGCGTGCCGCGCTCCGCAATTGGTCCGGCCTTGTTAGATTTTCCAGGACTTCCTCATCGTCAAGCTTTGATCGCGGAAATTGACGGGATTTCCTTTATCAATGACAGCAAGGCAACCAATGCTGATGCAGCAGCGCGCGCATTGGCTTGTCACGAACGGGTGATTTGGATTGCCGGTGGTGTTGCTAAATCGGGCGGTATTACATCGCTGGCGCCGTATTTCCCGCGTGTGGCACACGCTTTGTTGATCGGCCAAGCGGCTACCGATTTTGCCAATACCCTCAGCGCAAACGGCGTCGCGCATTCGGTCGTGGACACGCTCGATCACGCGGTTGGGATTGGATTTGCCCTCGCACGGGCACAAAATGTGCCGACCGTGTTGTTGTCCCCCGCTTGCGCGAGTTTCGATCAATTTGCCAATTATGAGGCCCGTGGCGAGAAGTTTGTGGCGCTGGTGCATCAATTGGCCGAGCATCACGCCGGGGGAGCCGCATAATGGCCCGGGTATCGCGCGCGGATAATTCGGTCGTCGGGCGCTGGTGGTGGAGTGTTGATCGCTGGACCTTGGCTGCCTTAGTCGCACTGATCGGGATTGGTTATTACATGGCGTTGGCCGCCACGCCGGCCACTACATTATCGCTGGCGGATCCCCATACGCTGATCATGATCAAGCAGATTTTTTACTTGATGCTGGCGGCTGGGGCGATGATCGGCGCGTCGATGCTTGATCTGCAACAGGTGAAACTGACGGCCCTTGGCGTGGGCATTGTGTTTCTGCTCCTGACGGCTTTCACTTTGGTTCATGGCGTGGTGATCGCTGGTGGGCGGCGCTGGATTGCCTTGCCGGGCTTCACCATCCAGCCTGCAGAATTTCTAAAGCCAGCGTTGATCGTCGTCACCGCGTGGCTTCTGGCGGAGCGGCGGCGCACGCCGGGTTTTGCTGGCATGTGGGCAACCCTCGGGCTCAACGGGCTGGTTTTGGCGATATTGCTGAAACAACCTGATATTGGCTCCATGTTGCTCGTCGGCAGCACCGCATTTGCGCAGTTGGTTTTGGATGGCATTGCCCTCGGTTGGGTTGTCGCCGGTGGTGCGGGGCTGATTGGGGCCTTGGTTGCCGCCATCATTTTTATCCCGCACGTGCATGCACGATATGAATTATTTATGCATCCTGCACGTGATAATGCGTATCAGGCAATTACCGCGCTGTCGGCCTTTGGTAATGGTGGTTTGTGGGGCCGTGGCCCTGGCGAGGGTCAGGTGAAGCATTTTCTACCCGATGCACGCGCCGATTTCGTCTTCGCCGTGGTTGGCGAGGAATTTGGACTGATTGTCTGTCTCGCCATTGTTGGGTTGTTCGCCTTCGTGGTGCTCCGCGGATTATTGAGGCTCCGCCGTGAAAATGATTTATTTGTTGCGTTGGCCGCATCAGGTTTGCTGGTGAGCTTTGGCTTGCAAGCTTTCGTCAATATGGCGTCCTCTCTCTCGCTGATACCGACTAAAGGGATGACACTCCCGTTTATTTCCTATGGTGGTTCCGCCGTTCTAGCGATGGGGCTGCATACCGGATTATTGTTAGCCTTGACGCGCAAGCGGCAAGGAGTTTTCGCGACCAGCAAAATTTTGGATGAACCTCCTTTCGCGCCGCCAACGCGCCAGCGCGGTGCGGCATGAATGAAGTCAACATGCCGCCGGTTGTGATCGCCGCCGGAGGTACTGGTGGACATGTGTTGCCAGCCGAAGCCCTGGCCGATCGCTTGATCCGGCACGGCCAGCGGGTAATCCTACTCACGGATGCGCGCTCACGCCCGCAAGAGAGCGCGGTATTTCGGACTTGTGAGCAGCATATCATTGGCGGTTCCGGTGTTGTTGGGCGGTCCCCGATACGGGCCGCACGCAGCATCGCGCGGATCGCCGGCGGTGTGCTTGAGGCGCGACGGATCATGGCCGCCGCAAAGCCTCGGGTCGTGGTAGGGTTTGGTGGTTATCCGTCGGTCGCCCCCGTGTTAGCCGCGCGGACATTATCGGCCCGCCCAAAGATTGTTTTGCATGATCAAAACGCCGCATTGGGCCGGGCCAATCAATTACTCGCTCGCTTTGCTGACATATTGGCGTTGAGTTTTGCAGAAACGCAAGGTGTGCCACCAGGCTGTGTCGCGCGGGTCACCGGCAATCCTGTGCGCGCCGCGATTATTGCCCAAGCCGCTGCGCCTTATCACGACGACGGCAACCAACTCAATCTTTTGGTGATGGGCGGCTCGCTCGGGGCATTGGCTTTTGCGACGTTGGTGCCTGACGCCTTGGCTCTATTGCCCGAGCGGCTGCGCGCCCGGCTGCAGATCATCATGCAGTGCCCATCAGCCGGTTTAGCATCGGCACGAGAACGGCTCGCGCAAGCCGGCATCAAAGCGGTATTGGTGCCATTCATCGAAAATATTGCCCTTGAAATGGCCCGTTCGCAATTGGTAATTGCGCGGGCTGGCGGTTCGACCGTTGCCGAAATCGCAGTCATCGGGCGACCTGCCGTTTTGATTCCGCTGGCAATTAACGCGGACCAACGAGCTAACGCGCAATCCCTGGTGCGCGCTGGCGGTGCGATTCGGTTGGATCAAGCCAACCTGACGGCCGCTGCTTTTGCCCAAGTTGTTACTGAATTGTTAGACAATCCACAAAAACGGTTCGATATGGCGCGTGCGGCAGCCGCTTTCGGAATTATCGACGCCGCGGACCAATTAGCGGCCTTGGTCATGGCGGAGATTGTGCAATGAGGGCCATGCCACTCTCGATCGGAATTATCCATTTCGTTGGAATCGGCGGAATTGGCATGTCGGGCATCGCCGAGGTTTTGCACACGCTCGGATATGCCGTGCAAGGCTCGGATATTGCGGAAAGCGCGAATGTTGCGCGATTGCGGGCAGCCGGCATACCGGTGATGATCGGCCATGACGCGGCAAATTTGGGGTCTGCGCAGGTGGTTGTGGTTTCCACAGCCGTGCCGCGTGATAATCCTGAAGTCGCGACGGCCAGGGCGCGGCTGATCCCGGTTGTTCGCCGGGCGGAAATGTTAGGCGAATTGATGCGGCTGCGCTGGTCGATCGCGATCGGGGGGACGCATGGCAAAACCACGACAACCAGCCTCGTAGCGGCGGTGCTGGAAGGCGGCGGGTTTGATCCGACCGTGATCAATGGTGGCATTATCAACGCCTACGGCACCAATACCCGATCCGGTCAGGGGGATTGGATGGTGGTCGAAGCCGATGAAAGCGACGGCACCTTTTTACGGCTCCCCGCTGTTATTGCCGTGGTGACGAATATGGATCCGGAGCATTTGGATCATTGGGGATCGCACGCGGCGATGGAGGCGGGCTATCGGCAATTCGTCTCGAACATTCCATTCTACGGCTTCGCCGTTCTGTGCGTCGATCACCCGGCGGTTCAGCAAATGATCCCTGATCTGTCTGATCATCGCATCATTACCTATGGGTTTTCCCCGCAGGCCGATGTGCGCGCTGAGCGCATCATGGCCGATCGCAACGGCGCGACGTTCGAAGTTCGGCTGTCGAATCGGCTTGGTGGGCGCGAGCGCCGGATCAACCGGCTGCGGTTGCCGATGCTGGGCAACCATAATGTGCAGAACGCTTTGGCCGCAATCACGATTGGCGTCGAGATGGGCGTGCATGAGGATCATCTCCGGGCTGCGCTGGGTAATTTCCGTGGTGTTAAAAGGCGCTTTACCAAAGTTGGCGAACTTGGTGGGGTTACCATCATCGATGATTACGGGCACCATCCGGTGGAAATCGCCGCGGTGCTAAAAGCGGCGCGGCAAGCGGGAGCGCGTGATGTTATTGCCGTGGTACAGCCCCATCGTTATTCGCGTTTGGCTTCGTTGTTCGAAGAATTTTGCACCTGCATGAATGATGCGGGAACCGTTATCGTGGCCGATGTATACCCCGCCGGTGAAGCCCCAATTGAGGGCGTGAACCGCGATGCGCTGGTCGATGGGCTGCGGGCCCATGGTCATCGTTCGGTCGTTCCGCTCGCGAATTCTGAATATTTGGCAGAGATGGTCAAGGCGATTGCCAAGCCGGGTGACTATGTTGTGTGCCTGGGTGCCGGCAACATTACTGCCTGGGCGCAGGCTTTGCCACAGCAATTGCAAGCACTCAGTGATCCGAACCGCCGCGGTTTGGGGGGCGCTGCATGATGCATGCGATGGCAGCCCCCTGGCATGCTGCGTTGCCGCCGTTACGCGGGCGGGTGATCGCCGATGCGCCGCTTGCGGCTGGAACTTGGTTTCGCGTGGGTGGCCCGGCTGAATTGCTGGTGCGGCCTGCCGATATCGAAGATTTAGTAACCTGCCTGAGCGCAGCTTCGCCGGAATGGCCGGTGACCATTTTGGGCGCGGCATCAAATATCATCATTCGCGATGGTGGCATACCGGGTTTGGTGGTTAAGCTGGGCCGTGGTTTCAGCACCATCGGCATCGAGCCGGACGGTATTATCGCGGGTGCTGCAGCGTTGGACAGCACGATTGCCGAACACGCGGCGATGGCTGGGCTGGGTGGATTGGAATTTTTATCGGGTATTCCAGGATCGTTGGGGGGTGCCATCGCGATGAATGCGGGCGCTTACGGCAGCGATATCCGCTCCGTGCTCGATTGGGCCGAGATTATTGGACCGGATGGAACCTTGGCGCGCTATTCGGCGGGCGAATTAGGCCTTGATTATCGCCATGCACGCTTGCCGCCAGGTGGCATCGTGGTGCGTGCACGGCTACGCGCCACTCCCGACGATCAGACAGTGGTTATCGCCCGGATGAGTGCCATCAAGGCGCAACGCGAAGCCACACAACCGGTGCGCGCGCGCACCGGCGGATCAACGTTTCGTAATCCGATTGACCATAAAGCCTGGCAATTGATCGATCAGGCCGGTTGCCGGGGCATGGTCCACGGTGATGCCCAAGTTTCCGAAAAGCATTGCAATTTCCTCATCAACCGAGGAAACGCCTCTGCCGCTGACCTTGAAGCGTTAGGCGAAGCGGTGCGGTTGCGCGTTCAAGCGACTTTCGGCGTTGAACTGATGTGGGAAATCAAGCGCATTGGTGTGCCGGGCGGTGCCAAATGAAACACATCGCAGTATTGATGGGTGGCATTTCAGCCGAACGTGACGTTAGTCTGGCGACAGGTGCGCAAGTGGTGACGGCATTACGTTCCACCGGATACCAAGTCACGCCGATCGAGGTAAACGCTGATCTTGCGGCGCTGATTGCCGCACTCACGCCAGCCCCAGATGCCGTGTTCAACGCGCTTCATGGGCGGTTTGGCGAAGACGGCACAATCCAAGGTGTGCTTGATTACATGGGCATTCCCTATACGCATTCGGGGGTGCGGGCCTCTGCACTGGCGATGGATAAAGCCGCGGCTAAAGCCGTTTTTGCGGCGGCTGGATTGCCGGTTGCGCCTCATCGGATTGTGCCGATCACCGAGCTGGCCGAAGCCGACCCGTTGCCCCCTCCTTATGTGCTCAAACCGATTAACGAAGGCTCATCGGTCGGTGTGCATATTGTCAAAGCCCTCGATAACCGCCGCGCAGCAATCGCGAGCGAATGGGCCTATGGCAATTTGGTTATGGCCGAAGATTATGTGGCCGGACGAGAACTCACGGTGAGTGTACTTGATGATCGCGCGCTGGCGGTGACCGAAATTTTTGCTGACGGGTTTTATGATTATCAGGCAAAATATGCCGACGGTGGTTCGCGCCATGAGGTGCCTGCGCAAATCGATCCCGAATTGGCCGAACAAGCAAAGCATATCGCCCTGTCAGCGCATCGTGCGTTAGGATGTCGAGGGGCTTCGCGCGCTGATTTTCGTTATGATGTTGCGCAAGGGCGACTGATTCTGCTGGAGGTGAATACCCAGCCAGGAATGACCCGAACCTCACTCCTGCCTGAGCAAGCGGCCCTGTGCGGCATTGATTTTCCGACCCTCTGTGCCTGGATGGTGGAGCGCGCAACATGCCGCGAATGAAGCCAAAAAGCCGAAAAATCCAGGATCGGCCCAGTGAGCGCACCTTGCTGATGCGGCGGGCGCGGCGTGTGCTCAAGCCGGTGGCGCTGCTCACGTTGGGTGGATCATTATTATTAGCGCTGCCTATTGGCTGGCGGATGATTGCTGGCGGGTCGCACAATGTCATGCGCCAGGCGGCTATCGTAACCTTGGCAGATATGGGATTCCGGGTCCGGCACGTGGTCATCGACGGCGCCATCACCACCCCAAAACCGGCGATCGAGGCGGCGTTAGGGTTGCGCGATGGCATGCCAATTTTCGATGTGACCCCGAGCCGCTCGGCGCGGACGTTGGAGCAGCTCGGCGTGGTGCGTCAAGCCGTCGTCGAGCGTCTCCTGCCGGCGACCGTGCGTATTCGTATTGATGAGCGCGCCCCCGCTGGAATTTGGCAACGGCCCGATCATGGATTTGCCTTGATTGGCACTGATGGATCGGTGATTGAGGCACGCGGTGGCACTGCGGCGCATGCGCGTGACCCTGGCTTATTGTTGTTTGTCGGTGCGCAGGCACCAGCGCATGCCGGTGCGTTGTTAACCTTACTGCAACGCCACGCGGCAATCGGCGCGGCGGTGATCGCCGCCGAATGGATCGACAATCTGCGCTGGAACTTGATTCTGCGCGATCATGCCGTGGTTGAGCTTCCATCGCGACATGTGAATGCAGCGCTGGCACTTTTGCATCGGGCCAATGATAAAATTGCCATCCTGAATCGGCCCGTGCGGATGATCGATTTGCGGTTACATGACCGTTTGATTGTGAAGCCATACGTCCAACCCGCCGCCACCACCATCAAGCCGAAGCACTCATGAAGGAGGTCTGTCCATGAACGACCTATCCAATCGCACCGGCATCAACCCGCCGCCGCCGCGCAATGTGGAAATGCGGCCTCGCCCGACCCGCACCGGACCATTTGGTGTGCTTGACATCGGCTCATCGAAAATTGCCTGCATGATTGGTCGCGCAGAAAGCGATGGGCGGCTCAGGGCCTTGGGCTTTGGCTGGCAAAAGAGCCGCGGGATCAAATCAGGCGGTATCGTCGATTTGGATGAGGCGGAGCGGGCAATTCGTGCAGCCGTCGGTGCGGCAGAGGATATGGCCGATACCAGGCTGAAATCAGTGGTGGTCAATTTATCCTGCGGCCAGCCGGAAAGCCGGTTGTTCAATGTGCAATGGCCCATTGATGGTCGGCCGGTGATGGAGGACGATATCCGCCGGGTGGTGCGCGAGGCGCGCGCTCGGGCAAATGCCGAGGGGCGCTGCACCATCCATGTGCTGCCGCTCGGCTTTGCCACCGATGAAACCGATGGCGTTGCCGATCCGCGCGGGCTGTTTTGCGAAACACTAACGGCGCGGCTACACGTGGTGGATGCGTCCCGCACTGCAATTAAGAGTGTGGCGGCTTGTTTGGCACGTTGCGAGTTGGAAATCACGGCGATGGTATCAGCCCCTTTCGCCTCGGGGTTAGCCACACTCGTGGAAGATGAACGCACCTTGGGCTCGATTGTGATCGATATGGGGGGTGGCACTACCACATTGGCGGTATTCGCCGAAGGACAGGTTTTGCACACCGCGCAATTGCCCGTGGGCGGCCAGCACGTCACCAATGATGTGGCGCGGCTGCTCTCCACGCATGTTGCGCATGCCGAGCGGCTGAAGACGCTTTACGGCACCTGCCAACCCAGCCCCGATGATGCGCGCGAAATGCTGCCGGTGCCGATGGTCGGTGAGGCCGAACACCAGATTGCGAAAGTGCCGCGTAGCGCTTTGGTTTCAGTGATCCGCCCACGGCTTGAAGAGATTTTTGAGTTGGTGCGCGACCGGATTGACACCTCCGGCCTTGGTCGTGCTGCGGGCAACCGCGTGGTGTTGACCGGCGGTGCGGCGCAGCTGGTCGGCGCACGGGAGCTGGCTGCAGAAATTCTGAAGCGGCAAGTGCGCATTGGCCGGCCGTTCGGTGTGATTGGCCTGCCTGACAGCGCCACCGGCCCCAATTTTTCGACCCTAACCGGCTTGCTGGCGTTTGCCACCGGCGATGGTCAGACCTTGCATGATCTTGATTTGTCGCGTGAACCACGGCGCGGTCCATTCGGCAAAATTAAAGCGTTTTTGCAGGAGCGATTGTGATGTGCGCTCCGGCTCAGTGGCTTGTCGTTTCGCTATCCCTCAATCTTTCCTAAGGAGTTTCCCATGACGCTCAATCTAACAGTGCAAAAAACTAATCATACCGATTTCACCCCACGGATTGCCGTGTTCGGTGTCGGCGGCGGTGGCACCAATGCGGTGAATAACATGATCGCGTTGAATTTGCCGGGTGTTGAGTTTGTTGTCGCGAATACCGACGCGCAACAGCTTTTGCTGTCACGCGCTGAGCGGCGGATCCAGCTCGGGCCGCATATCACCCAAGGCAACGGTGCCGGGGGCAAGCCCGAAGTTGGCCGGGCCTCAGCCGAGGAAGCTGAAGATGAATTGGCCCGCCAGCTTGATGGCGCCCACATGGCCTTCATCACCGCTGGCATGGGCGGTGGCACCGGCACCGGCGCGGCGCCGGTGATTGCGCGGATGGCACGCGAGCGTGGCATTCTAACCATCGGTGTGGTGACCAAACCCTTCGCGTTTGAAGGCAAACGGCGGATGCGCGCCGCCGAGGAAGGCATCGCCGAGCTGCAAAATTTTGTTGATACCTTGATCGTTATTCCGAACCAGAATTTGTTCAAGGTCGCCAATGAACGCACCGGCTGGAAAGAGGCCTTCGCGATGGCCGACCATGTGTTATACATGGGCGTTCGCGGCGTGACCGATTTGATGGTAGTGCCCGGCGAAATCAATCTTGATTATGCTGACGTCCGCTCGGTGATGTCTGAGATGGGCAAAGCGATGATGGGCACCGGTGAAGCCGAAGGCGAAGACCGGGCAATGCGCGCTGCGGAGGCCGCAATTTCGAATCCGCTGCTGGAAGAGACCAACATGAAAGGCGCGCGTGGCCTGTTGATCAACATTACGGGTAGCTCCGATTTGACGTTGTTTGAAGTCGATCAAGCCGCGAACCGGATTCGCGAAGAGGCGGACGAAGACGCCAACATCATGTTTGGCATGGCGCTTGATGAGAGCTTGGGCGGTCGGGTGCGGGTTTCGGTGGTTGCAACTGGCATTGACACAGCAACCCCGGCCCAGGCCGAGCGGCCCCGGCTGGTCGCGGTGGGTGGCGGCAACATGATGGTCGATGCCGTCGCCGGAACAATGCCTCAAGCCCATGGCCAGCCGATCGGCATGATGCAGCAGGGTGGCGGCCAGCCCGGCATCGCGCCGCAGGGCTTGCAGCCGACGATGCAACCGCAAGGCCCCTCCCTCAGCGTGGTCGGCGAAGCGGCACCGATTGTGCTTGATCAATCCGCCGCCATCGAAGAGACGCGTCAGCCCGCGCCGATGAGCCCCTATGGCATGGGCCCCGCGTTGCGGGCGCCGGCGGCTGCGGTTCCCTATCGTGAGGCGCCGCGTGCGCCCGCGCCGGAGCCGGCCAAGCGTGCGAGCCTGTTCTCACGGATGACCAGCGGCTTCCGCGCAGCCGAGCCTGAGGCGCCCCGCGCCGAAGCGCCTCGTTTAGAGCCGTCACGTGGAGAGCCGTCACGGGGCTACATGGCCCCTGCCCCACATCCGCAAATGGCAACGTCACAGCATGCCGCACCGATGATGCAACAACCGACCTATCATGCGCCGCAAGCTCAAGCGCCGGCGGCACCGCAGCCAATGGTTCGGCAGGCCCATGCTGACGATGTGGCGTTGGAGATCCCGGCGTTCTTGCGCCGTCAACAATCCTGAATGCGCAAAATGGCGCGGCGCCCCCCTAAGCAAGCCGCGCCATTTTCCGCCGATGTGCTGCGCCGGATCGAGCGGCGCGGCCTCGCGCGATCAGGCCTTGGTGATGTGTTTCATGGGTTGATGACCATGCGGCTGCCAGCGCTGTTAGCGCTCCTTGCGAGCAGTATCGTGGTTATCAACCTGTTCTTTGGCGTCGTTTATGCACTCTCGGGCGGCATTGGCGGCGCAAGGCCGGGCAATTTCGGCGATGATGTGTTTTTCTCGGTGCAGACATTTTCCACAACCGGCTATGGCGCGCTCTATCCACGATCAATCCTGGCCAATTCAATCGCGAGTGTCGAAATCATCATCGGCCTGCTATCGACCGCCTTGGCGACCGGCCTGTTATTCGCTCGACTCTCGCGGCCACAGGCGCGGGTGCTGTTTTCACGCATTATGGTGGTGCATCGCCTGCGCGGCGAGAACGCCTTGATGTTTCGCGTCGCCAATCAGCGGCGCAACCAACTCACCGATGCGCGCATGACCCTCACATTGATCCGCGATGAGGTCGATGAAGACGCCAATGCCATGCGTCGCCTGATCGATATCCCGTTAGAGCGCGCCCATTCGCCCGCATTCGCGCTGTCCTGGACCGTCATTCATCGTCTGGGTCCGGAGAGCCCGCTTTACGGGTTAGATACCCAAGCGATGCTCGCCCAGAATATGGTATTTCTGGCGATGCTCACCGGGCTTGATGACACGCTCCTGACCAATGTTACCGCACGGCATGTTTACGGACCCGCCGATATTCGGTTCGGCGAACGCTTTGCCGATATTTTTGACCGCGCCGACGATGGCACATTTGCCATCGATTATACATTATTTCACGAGATTGATGGCTGAACGGGCTTGAACCAGCGCTGCCCCGACAAAAATGACAGGGAACAATGAGGACCGGAACGATGAAGTTATTTTATTCAGCGACCAGCCCCTATGTGCGCAAAGTGATGGTCTGCGCGATACTCCGCGATATTGACCAGCGGATTGAGAAAATCCCGACCAATCCGCATGAAAGCCCCGCCGCACTAATCGCCGAAAACCCACTCTCAAAAGTGCCCTGCTTACTCACCGAGGACGGATTTTCCTTGTTCGATAGCCCGGTGATTTGCGAATATCTGGATCGGGTGGGCGATGCGTTGCCACTCTTTCCGCAGGCCGGCGCAGCGCGCTGGGTGGCGTTGCGATTACAAGCGGTGGGCGATGGTATTTTGGATGCGGCGGTGGCCCGGCGGATGGAGAGCGCCAAACCGCTGGATGCCGCACGCGAAAGCTTCATGGCGCGGCAAAAATTGGTGGTGGACCGCGCACTCGCGATGCTTGAGCGTGAATCCTTGGGGGCGCTGGCGGATATTGGCGCTGTGAGCGTAGCGTGCGCCCTGGGCTATTTAGATTTCAGGTTCGGTTCGGAGAATTGGCGGTCTGATCATCCCAGGCTGGCAGATTGGTTCGCCCCGATCGCCGAACTGCCGGCCATGATCAACACCGCGCCGCCCCCTGGCTGAGCACCGGCAGCACCGCGAGGAACTGGCTGATCGCGCGCGCGCGATGACTGATTTGGTGTTTTTGCTCTGCGGATAATTCGGCAAAACTTGCCGTTTGGCCGGAGGGTACAAAGATCGGGTCATAGCCAAAACCTTTGGTGCCGCGTGGATGTTCGGCAATATTGCCGTGGCAAAATCCGAGATAGGTCGCGGTTTCGCCGGTCGGCATCGCCAAACACAGCGCGCAGGTGAACCAAGCGCGCGTATCGCCCCGGCTGGCCGCGATCAACCGCGCCATCGCCTCGGTGTAGCCACCACATTCTTGGGCAAAGCGCGCTGACCGCAAACCAGGGTCGCCCCCCAGAGCGGCAACTGACAAGCCGGAATCATCGGCAAGTGCGGCCAAACCGGTCGCGCGCGCCGCACTCAGCGCCTTGATCTGAGCATTCTCTGCGAAATCCGCGCCGGTTTCCGCGGGTTCGGCCAAATTGAGCGCCGCCGCATCGGTGCATATAATCCCTGCTGGCGCCAGGAGCGTTGCGAACTCCTGGCGTTTGCCTTGGTTATGGGTGGCGATCACCAGCGGGCGGCCCGGCATCAGGCGCAGCATGATTATGCGCCGAGGGCGGCGCGTTGGGCAGCAAACAGCGCATCCGTGCCGATTCGCGCCAAACCCAATAATTGTGCGAACGCCGCGTCATTAAAGGTCGCTCTCTCGGCGGTCGCCTGGATTTCGACAATGCCGCCGCCTGCGGTGAGCACGAAATTGGCATCGGCCTCGGCGTTGGAATCTTCCGCGTAATCCAGATCGAGCACGCCAGTCGCCTCGATAATCCCGCAGGATACCGCCGCAACCTGGCCGATCAGCGGGTTGGCTTTCAACACATTCTTGCTTTGTAAATGGCGAATCGCGAGGGCAAGCGCCACATAGGAGCCGGTGATCGCGGCACAACGGGTACCACCATCCGCATTCAGCACATCGCAATCGAGGGTGATGGTCATTTCGCCCAGCGCCGCCCGGTCCACCACGGCACGCAATGAGCGGCCAATCAGGCGCTGGATTTCCTGGGTGCGGCCCGATTGCTTGCCACGCGCGGCTTCGCGATCACCGCGCGTATGGGTGGCGCGGGGCAGCATGCCATATTCAGCCGTCACCCAGCCTTGGCCGGAATTACGCATAAAGCCTGGCACCTTTCCCTCAACGCTGGCGGCGCACAGCACTTCAGTGCCGCCCATGCGGATCAACGCCGAGCCTTCGGCATGGTGCGAAAAGCCGGTGACGATTTCAACCCGACGCAGGGCATTATGGGCGCGGCCCGACGGGCGCGTGAAGAGGGTCATGATAGGCTCCTGCGGTTGGGGGTCTTGATGCTTGATTTCCGCGTTGCGATAGCCGACTCTAGGCGTATGGACCAGAGCCAATCACCCAAGCGTCCCTCGCATGGCGCGCCGGGGCGGATTCCACCCGGACTCGATGCCCGCTCCGCCGCAATTTTGCGGGAAATTGTCGAACAATATGTTGAAACCGGCGAGCCCGTCGGCAGCCGCACCTTGTCACGCCGCTTACCGCTGAACCTCTCGGCGGCGACGATTCGCAACGTGATGGCAGATTTGACCGATGCCGGGCTGCTCTTCTCGCCGCATGTCTCGGCGGGCCGCCTGCCCACCGATCGCGGCTTGCGATTATTTGTTGATGGGCTGCTGCATTTCGGCGAATTATCCGATGATGAGCGTGACGTGATCGAGCATGCACTCAGCCAATCCAACCGCTCGATGCAGGATGTGCTCACCGAAGCCTCGACCTTGCTCGCCGGGCTGTCCTCAGCGGCAGGGCTGGTGCTCGCGCCAAAATCCGAAGGGCCAATCAAGCATATCGAGTTTGTGCCGCTCGGGCCGGGTCGCGCGCTGGTGGTGCTGGTCACCGCCGATGGACAGGTGGAAAACCGAGTGATCGAAATTCCCCCGGGCCTGCCGCCTTCGGCCTTGCAAGAGGCTGGCAATTACTTGAACGCCCAACTCTCGGGCCGAACCTTGCCAGAATTGCGCACGCGCGTCGCCGAAGACCGGGCGGCGAGCCGCACCGCGCTCGATGCGCTGGCGAGCAGCGTGGTGGAGGCCGGCTTGGCCACCTGGTCCGCCGAGGGCCGTGGCGGGTCGCTGATCGTACGCGGGCAGGCGCGCCTGCTTGCGGATATCGATCAGGTGGAGAAGCTGGGTGCCATCCAAACCTTATTCGATCAGCTCGAACATCAGGAAACCATGCTGAAATTGCTTGAGCTGGCCGAAGGGTCCGATGGGGTGCGGATTTTCATCGGCGCGGAAAGCAGCGTGTTCGGCACCGCCGGCGTGTCGATGATCGTGGCACCTGCCCGCAATCGCGATGACCGTATCGTCGGGGCCATCGGGGTGATCGGGCCGACGCGGATCAATTATGGCCGGATCATCCCCGTCGTTGATTACACCGCCCGCGTAATCGGGCGACTATTGGGATAAAACCAAACGATCAGCGCAGTGTGCCGTGCTGGCGCAAAAATCCCAGCAAAGGCAAAATCGGCAAACCAAGGATCGAAAAATAATCACCATCGATGCGCTCGAAGAGCTGAATACCGCGCCCTTCGAGCCGATAAGCACCAACGCTGGACAGACAATCATCGCCCTCAGCCGCCAAATAATCGGCAATAAAATCATTCGGCACGGCGCGCATCGTCAAAGTCGGCGCGGCAATATGCTGCCAAATCATCTGGCGATCACGCAGGCAACACACCGCCGTATGCAGGGTGTGGGTCTGGCCGCGCAAGCGGCGCAGATGATCGGCAGCCTCGGTCACTGATTCCGGCTTGTCCAACCAAACATCACCCACCGACAGAATTTGATCGGCGCCAATCACCAGCGCGTCTGGCCAGCGCGCCGCAATCCGTTGCGCTTTGAGCCGCGCCAATGTTTGCGCCACCGCACCGGGTGCCTCGCCTGCCGCCGCACCCGCGTGCTTGATCGCCGATTCATCAATATGCGCGGGCATCGCTTCGAATTCCACGCCGGCCTTGCGCAAAATCGCCGCTCGCGTGGCCGAGGCGCTGGCCAGTATAATCACGCGCCGATCCGCAGCAACGCCGGGCCATGCGCAGCCAACCATTGCGTCGCCGCCTCGCGATGCGGGGTCAGTCGCTCGGCGAGCGACCAAAAGGCTGGGCTGTGATTCATCTCCCGCAAATGCGCGACTTCATGGCCAACCACATAATCCTGCACAAAATCAGGGGCCATGATCAAGCGCCAGGAAAACATCAACGTGCCATCCGGCGCGCAACTGCCCCAGCGCGAGGTGGTATCCTTGATCCGCAGGCCGGTGATGCGGCGATTGATCAAAATCGCTTTGGCGGTGGCTTTCGCGGTGAATTGCGTGCGGGCACGGGCAATCAACGCGTCGCGCAAGCGCCGCGTCAGGAACTCGGCGCCGCCGCCCAGCGTGATGCTCGGCTCCGGGCGGAGCGCAATGCGCGCCGTCCCCCGCCAGAGCGGATCATGGATAATGCGGTGCGGGATATTGTTAATCGGCACCGTGCCACCCGATCGCCACTGGCTGGGTTTGGGCAAGGCGGCCAGCCGATCCGCAACCCAATTTTCATGCGCACGCAGCAGCGCCAAGCCGGCATGGCGTGATGCCCGGGGCGGGAGCGTAATGATAATCTCGCCATCCAGCGGACTGATCCGCAAAGCCACCCGGCGGGCGCGACTATTGCGGCGCCAACGCAGCCCGGCGGGGCGCCCGGCAACCAGAATTTGTTCTTGATCGGGTTGGTTCACGCTCATCGCCGACGCCCGCGACGCGGCACGTCGCGCTGCGGCCAATCGACCAGATGATACTCCAAATCGCCCGCATGTTCCTCGCTGATCACCCGGCCCGCGACACTCGCCCCCGCCGCGTGCGGGCTCATTTTATCGCCGGTAATCAGCGGGTGCCACGGTGCCAGTCCGCGCCCCTCGGCCAATCGGCGATAGGCGCAGGAGGGCGGCAGCCAATCCAATTCGGTAACCAGTTGCGCGGTTAGGCTGATGCAATCGGGCACAAAATCACGCCGATGGGCGTAGTTGCTGCATTGGCAGCTATTCGTGTCCAGCAAGCGACACGCGACATTGGTATAGGACAGCGCACCGGTATCCTCATCGCGCAATTTATGCAGGCAGCAACGCCCGCAGCCATCGCATAGCGACTCCCATTCCGCCTCGGTCATTTGATCGAGGCGCTTGGCCTGCCAGAATGGTTCCGCGTCGGCCTTGGGCATGCACCCATGGTAACGCGTGTCGCTACGCGATGGAAGTGAAGATCAGCCGCCGAAGCGTCCCAACATCGCGCGAAGCGGATTGGCCCCCGCATTCTGTGCGGCCATATTCACCACGATCTGCCGGGGCCCAACGCTTTGGCCATAATATTGCTGATCCAACGCCGAATCATTGGAGAAAACCGAGCCCGAGAGCGAGACCCCGCCATATAGGCCACGTGACTTGGTGAAGGTGACAATGTCCGCCCCCAGCGCCGTGCCGGTCGAGCCGCCAATGCCCGCGCCAATGGTGGCTACCGATAGCCCGGCATCAGCCCCGACTTTGAATTGGCTGTTCAGGAACGCGTTGAGTGCCGTTTGGTTCATCAGCATCATCATGACTTCGGCATCCTGCGCGCCGATTTGCAGGCCAAAACTGCCGCTACCCATCGAATAGAAAGCAGGGTCCGACCAAGAACCATTGGCCGCGCGCGACACCAGCACGCAATCGCCGCCCTCGCCACCGATGAAAAAGCCCGCTTTGAAAATACGCGGACAAACCACCACAGCCTTGGCACGGCGCAGAAACTGCGCGGCCTGATTGCCCGCTGCGCCGCCCCCACCGAGCATGGTCTCAACAGTCAGCGTCGAGCGATCGACCAGGACTTGCGCGCCATTGCCATTCGCGGCGGATGACCCCGTCGAGCAGGCCGCGAGTGGCACGGCCAGCATCACGGAAGCAAAGCCAAGGCGGCTCAATTTATGGTTGAACAAGCGGCGGGTCGCGGCTTTCGCGGCGGAGCGTATGGTCATGGTGTAAATCTCCTTTCGGCTAATCGATCATTCTTCTGAAGCAAGTTCTTATGGAGATTGTGTGGCAGCGGACGAAAAACGACTTATATGGCAGAATGTTCATTAATTGTTACGATTCGCCAAGCCCCTTCGGCAATCGCCTTGGGTGTAGCCGCCGGCGTCGGATGCCAGCTCGTGTGGTGCTCCAGCACGGTCAGCGACAAATTTTCAATCGCAAGGCTCAGCGCCTGATGCGCCGATAGGCTCAGCGCATGGGCGATGGCCGCACGGATCGCCCCGCCGTGGGAAATGGCGACAATATCACGACCCAGATGGTTTTCGGTGCGCCGCGTCAGCGCCGCCCCCACGCGGCTGCGCAGCTGGGCAAAGCTCTCCCCGCCCGGTGGCTCGGCGTCGCCGCCAATCGGCCAGAACGGGTGCTCGGCCCGCGCGCCGGCAAACTCGGTCATGCTGCGCCCCTCCCATTGGCCGAAGCTTTGCTCAATCAAGCCCGGCTCGACAACCGGATTGGTGGCGCCATACCCAGCGCGGCTGATCGCCTCGGCGGTGCGGTGGGTGCGGCTCAGCGGGGTAACCAGCCAATCCGCGTTGCAGGGTAAAACGCGGGCCAGATAAGTATAGCGCGGCACATCCGTCAGCATCCGGTCACCGCAAACCGGCACATCACGCTGCCCATAAAGCACGGCGAGCGCCTCGGGCGCGACCGTCGCATGGCGGATCAACCAGAATCGGGTGGTGGTGCGCTGCATGGAGCGCAAACGCCCTATTCGCCGATAGAAATCAAGGCGCCGGTGCGGCGCGCGGCGCGGAACTGGGCTGCAAAAACCAGCACAGCGATCAAGCTCCACAGAATATTGAGCACAAAGGCGCTGCCAAGCTGCCCCCAGGCGGGCGCGTGCTGCGCCAAGGCCGCGCGCATGCCGGCGAAAATATGCTCAGCCGGCAGCGCCACCGCGACCGGCCGCAACCAAGCCGGCAAGGCGGTGATGGGATAAAACACACACGCAATCGGCGTCAGGCCAAACGCCAGCGTCCACGCCAGCGCCTCAGCCGAGGCGCCGTAGCGAAACAATAGCGAAATCACCAGCAACGCCATCCACCAACCCATCAGGAACAAATTGAGCATCAGCAAAATCAGCATCGGGCCAATGGCAAACACGTTGAAATGATACAGCAACGCCGCCAGAATTGTCGCCGGGGTGAGGCCAACCAGCGCCCGCATCACCGACACCCCCAACAAGCTGAGAATCAGCTCATAAGGCCGCAGCGGACTGACAAAAACATGCCCCAAATTACGCGACCAAATCTCTTCCAGGAATGACAAAGTCACGCCGATTTGCGCGCGCAGCGCCACCTCCCACAACAACACCCCGCCGATCAATGAAGCCCCAATCGCCATCACCGGGCCAGGATGCTCATTTGACAAAAATCGAGCGGTGAAACCCCAAATCAGCAATTCCAACGTGGGCCAATAGCCAAGCTCCAGCAAACGCGGCCAGGATTTTCGATAGAGGCACAGATGGCGATATATCAATCCCCAAACCCGCCGGGCCGATTGCATGAGCCGGCTCATGCGCCGACACCGTGCGCGCCAAAACGGGCAATTTGCAGAAAAACATCCTCCAAATCGGTGCGACCATAGCGCGCGATCAAATCCCCCGGCGTGCCATGATCAACGATGCGGCCTGATTTCAGCATCAACACATCAGCACAGAGCCGCTCGACCTCGGCCATATTGTGCGAGGCCAGCAAAATCGCCGCACCACTCGCACGCTGATAAATCTCAAGGCGGGTGCGCACATAATCCGCCGTATCCGGATCAAGGCTCGCCGTTGGCTCATCAAGAAGCAGCAAATCCGGCTGATTGATCAGAGCCTTAGCCAGCGCAACCCGGGTTTTCTGGCCCGCCGACAGCGCACCCGCCCGACGATGCAAAAAATCACCCAGATTGAATTCCTCAACCAAGTCGCGAATCCGTCGCTCAAGCTGTGGCACATTATATAAATGCCCATAAACCCGCAGATTTTCAGCCACAGTGAGGCGCATCGGCAAAGCGACATAGGGCGAGGAATAATTCATCCGCGCCAACGCCGCGAACCGATCATGCGCAATATCATGACCCAGCGCCACGATCCGGCCCTGATCGGGCAGCAAAATACCGAGCAACATCGAAATTGTCGTGGTCTTCCCCGCCCCATTACCGCCGAGCAGCCCAACGGTTGTGCCCTGGGCGAGCGAAAAGCTGACCCGATCGACCGCTGTTACCGCATCGAAGCGTTTGACCAAATCCGTGACGATAAGCGCATCCATGCATCTGCACATAAGGGCAAGCACGCCATTCGCAAAGTCACCCCGTTAATTGTGGCGCCGCGCGCGACCGAGCCATTGATCCAGCGCGGTGAGCGCCGCAGACACGAAGGCAAAGGCCCCAATCAGCACGACGATGTTGAGAATCAAATGCGCGGACGATAATTTGGCCGCGTCCAGAAAAGGATAGGGATACCAGCCATCAGCGGCACCGCGGCTCAGCGCATAAATACAATACAGCGCCGCCCAAATCAGCAACCACGGCAGTTGGCGCCACCGCAAACACCCATGGGGACGCAGCAACCAGAACATCATAAACAGGATGGGCGATACGTCATGAAGCCCGGCATCGACCCATTTCTGCGCCCCGGTCGGTTGCCAGAGAGCGCGCAACACCGCTGTATAGACCATACCGACCAGCAGGATCGACACCGCGACCATCGCCTCGAACCGAAATGATCCCAACCCGGTGCGGCGCTGTGGTCGCAAGGCCGCATGGGTGAAGGTCAGAGCAACCAGAATATTGGTCAAGATTGTAAAAAACCCGAGAAATCGCCAGATCGCCAACAGCGTTGTGCCGCCTTGCCCGGCAATTGCCCCGCGCAGGAGCCAAAACTGCCCAACCAAAGCGGCTCCTACGAGAACGGCCCCGAAAGCAGCCAGTATCCTGGTGAGGGTTTGGCGGTTCATCGCAACCAATATGACGCCATCACCCGCGGGAAGAAAAGGGCTTTACGATCACCAAACCGCACTCACCCCCAAATCGGTCAATCACTCAATGGTCGCCTCACGACCCTCTTGATGCTGCTCAGCAACGACCAGATAGACTGCCGGCAGCACGAACAGGGTGAACAACGTGCCGATCGACAGGCCTGCCGCAATCACCGCCCCCATATTAAAGCGCGCCGCCGCCCCGGCCCCACTCGCCAAAATCAGCGGCACCACGCCCAGCACCATCGCGGCGGTGGTCATCAAAATCGGCCGGAGCCGGATATTCACCGCGTGCTCAATCGCCTCAAGCTTGCTCATGCCGTCCCGCTGCGCCTCATTCGCGACCTCGACGATCAAAATACCATGCTTGCTGATCAGCCCCATCAGCGTGACCAAGCCGACTTCGGTATAGATATTAATCGAGAGACCACCGAAACCCAGATTGATAAACAGCATCGCGCCGAAAATCGACATCGGCACCGACACCAGAATAATCAACGGATCACGGAACGAATTAAACAAAGCGGCCAGCGCCAAGAAAATAACAATCACCGCAAATCCGAACGTTGCCAAAAACCCGCTGCGCTCCTGCACGAATTGCCGCATCGCCCCACCATAATCGACGGCGTATCCCGACGGCAGATTTTTCGCAGCCAAGCCATCCAGCACCTTCAGCGCGGTTCCCTCAGCCACCCCAGGGGCGACCACGCCTTGGATCGTCGCCGAATTGAGTTGCTGAAAATGATTGACCGATTCCGGAATAACGATATGGGCGATATGCGCAATCGAACCGAGAGGGATCGATACCCCATTCACCGTAGCAACCGGATAGCCCAGAACCTGCTCGGAATTCAGGCGGAATTTCTGCGCCACCTGCGGGATCACTTCATAAGAGCGATTATCCAGGCTGAAATAATTGACATAACCCCCGCCTAACGCGCGTGACAACGCAGCACCAACATCGCTCATCGTCAAACCGAGATTAGCCGCCTTGGCGCGGTCAATTTCCACCGTCGCTTGCGGCTGGTCGATTTTCAAATCGGTTTGCAAGAAGATGAAATCACCCGTCGACAACGCCGCTTGCAGCAATTTCTGCGAAACAGTGTTGAGTTCCTGGAAATTATTGGTGGTCTTGATCACGAATTGAACCGGCAGCCCCTGCGAGCCCGGCAGTGAGGGCGGTTGGAAAGCCGCAATTTGCTCGCCGGGAATGCCCGCCGAGGCCTGATTTTGGATCTCATTCTGCAATGCACTCGCATTTTTTGCGCGCTGATCCCAAGGCTTGAGCACCATGCCCGCAATCGAGATTGTTGGTGTGTTGATCTGGAAGGTATGATCGGTCGATTTATGGCTGAACATCAGTTTGTTCAGCTCATGCGCATAAATCACCCGCTGTTGCAGCGTGGAATTCGGCGCTGCCGTTGATGCCAAAATGACCACGCCCTGATCTTCCTGCGGGGCGAGTTCACTCTTGGCGCTGCTCGCCAGAAAATAAATACTGCCCAACACAATCGCGCCGAACATCAAAATGATCGGCACGGTCTGCAACGCGCTGCGCAGCAGCCGCATATAAAATAGGCGCACACGATCAAAACTACGATCGATTGACCCAACCACCCGCCCTTCCCAGCCAGCATCATCTGGCCCAATCGCGCGCAATAATTTCGAGCTGAGCATCGGGGTGAGGGTCAGCGCGATGATCGCTGAAATCGTCACCGCCGAAACCAAGGTGAAGGCAAATTCGGTAAATAACGCACCGGTCAGGCCAGTTTGAAAGCCGATGGGCACGTAAACCGCGGCAAGCACCACCGTCATTGCGATAATCGGGTTGGCCAATTCCGCCGCCGCATTGCGCGCCGCCTCGAACCGCGATTCACCATCCGCCAGATGGCGATTAATGTTTTCCACCACAATAATCGCGTCATCAACGACCAAGCCAATTGCCAACACCAGCGCCAACAAGGTCAGCAAATTGATGGTGAAGCCCAAAATCAGCATGGCCGCGAACGTGCCGATCAATGACAGTGGAATCGCAACCACGGGAATAATGACCGAGCGCGGCGTGCCCAAGAACGCAAACACCACCGCGACCACAATAAGCAACGCCTCGATCAAGGCGGCAATCACGTCACTGATCGATGCCGTCACGAATTTGGCCGAGTTGTAAACAATCGTGCCTTGCAGCCCTTGGGGCAAAGCGGCCTGAATCGCCGGAAACCGCTGCTGAACCCCCTTGATCACCGACAATAAATTAGCATTCGGCGCCACCTGAATGCCAATATAAACGCCGGTTTTGCCATCAAACGCGACATTCGCCTCATAGGTATACGAACCAAGCTTGACCGTCGCCACATCGCCAAGCCGCACCAATTGTCCGCCCGATTGCGAAACAATCAACTGCCGGAATTCCGCCGCCGAATGCAAGCTGGTCGAAGCCGTCAGCGTTGTTTGCGTCATCTGGCCTTTGGTGTTGCCCAGCGCACTGATAAAATCATTGCCAGCTAACGCCGTATACACATCGCTCGCGGTCAAATGATACGCGGCAAGCTTGTTGGGATCGAGCCAGATCCGCATAGCGAAATTCTGCGCGCCCAAAATTTCGGCGGTCTGCACACCCTGCACCGATTGCAGTTGCGGCTGCACCACGCGCACCAGATAATCGGTGATCTGGCTTGGCGTGAGCACCGAACTTTTAAAGCCGATATACATCGCATCCAATGTCTGACCAACCTGCAATTTCAATTGCGGCTGCTGGGTGCCGCTCGGCAGTTGATTCAACACCGATTGGATTTGTGCTTGGATTTCAGTGAGGGCTTTGTCCGGATTGTAATTTAGCACCAAATTAATGGTGATGGTGCTGATCCCGGTTTGGCTCGATGAGGTAATGTAATCAATGCCGTTCACCTGCGCCACCGCGTTTTCGATGGGCGTGGTAACAAAGCCGGCCATGGTATTCGGATCGGCCCCAGGATAGGTCGTGGTAATCGTGATGGTCGCGTTCTCGGTCTTGGGATATTCCAACACCGGCAAACTGCCCATCGCCCGCAGCCCGAGCACCAGAATAATGGCACTGACCACGAGGGACAGTACCGGCCTGCGGATAAAGAGTGCGGTAAGGTTTTTCATGACGCGCGATCAGTGCAGCGGCACGACCGGCGCCGGACTATTCGGCAGCGCGATCTTGTTATTTATTTTAACGAACGACCCAGGATGCAATTTTAACTGTCCTGCCGAAACCACCACATCGCCCGGCGCAACGCCCTTGATCACCGCAACCTGATCACCGCGCGAGGCACCGAGGGTCACGAATTTCTGCTCGGCAATTTGCTGGGTTTTGCCATTCTTCTTTTGATCGACAACTACATACACCGTATCGCCATACGCATTATAGGCAATCGCCGTTTTCGGCAGGGTGATGAAGTCCTGCGGCGCGCCCGTGCTGATCGATACGCGCGCAAAACTACCGGGGCGCAATTCATTATGCGGGTTATCAAGCGTGCCCCGCACCAAAATCATCAAGCTTTGCGTGCTCACCACCGAATCGAGCGAAGTAATTTTGCCGGTAAACACCGCATCGCCAAACCCGCCAACCGTAACCGCAATCGCCTGTCCCGGATGAATTTTGGCAAGATCGGTTTGCGGAACGTAGAAATTCACATCAATCGGATTCAATTTCTGCAAGGATGCAATAGCAGTGCCCGCCGCGAGATACTGGCCGACATCGACAGCACGCACGCCAATGCGCCCGGAAAAAGGCGCCTTGATCACTTTTTCGGCCATCAGGGCTTGCTGGCTTTGCACCTGCGCCAAATCCGATTCCATCGTCGCCCGGTCGGAATCGACCGCCTGCGCGCTAATCGCTTTGGCGCGAAACTGCGCAACATCACGCTGATAGGTAACTTTCGCCAGCGCCGCCACCGCCTGCAACTGCGCCAGCACCGCCGCGTCATTATTCGGGCGCAAGGTCAGGAGCACCTGGCCCTTTTTAACATCCGTCCCCGATTTGAAGCTGATCGTATCCACAATCCCCGCCACCTGCGATGACAGGCTAGCCCCCTGCTCCGCCACCAAATTACCCGTGGCCTCAATCGTGGGTGCAAACGGGGTTTTCTCAGCAACCACCGTCGAGACAGTCTGCGGCATATATTTCAACGTCGCCAGGAACTTGCCAATAAACATCGATTTGACCGCGCCCCAGCCAAATACGCCGCCCAACAACACGCCCAACACCGCCAGCACAATAATGACCCGAAGCAGCGGCCGTGGTGGCCGTGGTGCCTTCCGGCTCGGTTTTGCGTCAAAGGTCGATGAACCGCTCATGGGAAAACTCCGCAACATTTGCGCACCGAAGGCGCCACATCCTGACGATGCCACCAGCCGCCGCCAAGCGCCTGAAACAACGCCGCCGTATCGGCATAACGCTGGGCAGTAGCTTGAATCCGGGTGATCACCGCCTTGTCATAGCTCTGTTCCGCCGTTAGCACCGTGGTGAACGATACCGCGCCGAGCTTGAATTGATCGCGCGTGACATTCAGGCTCCGCCGCGCCGCCGTTTCAGCCGCCCGATCAGCCGCAAGAGCCTGCGCGTCATAATGCAAAGCCGCGAGCGAATCAGCCACATTTTGGAATGCCAGCACCACCGTATTTTGATAATCCGCTGCCGCCGCATGCAAAGTAGCGATCGATGCCCGACGCTTGAACAGCAAATTCCCCCCCTCAAATAGCGGTTGGGTCACGCCGGAGACCAAGCTCCAAATCAAGGTTTGCGGCGTGAACAGGCTCGCCGCGCTCAGCGCATCATGGCCCACCGAGGCCGAGAGCGTGATTTGCGGCAGCATATTCGCCGTCGCCACCCCCACCGCCGCACTATCCTGATGCACCAACGAAGCCGCCTCACGGATATCGGGCCGCTGCTCAACCAATTTCGAGGGTACGCTGAGCGGCAAGCGATGCGGCAAATGCAACGAAGCCAAATCGATATGCGGATCGTGAAACTGCGTCGGCAACACGCCCTCATAAGCCGCCAACTGATAGCGCACCTGCGCCAACTGCTTTTCCAATGGCGGCAGCGTGGCCGCCGTTTGCGCACGCAGCGCCTCTTGGGTCAAAACATTCGCCTCGGCGATGCCCCCGAGCGCGACTTGCTTGCGCAAAATCCGCAAATCATGGGTCTGCGAGGCCAAAATCCGCTTTGTCGCTGCGATTTGATCGCGCAGCGAGGCATCGGTCACCGCCGCCGTCACAACATTGGCGGTCAGCGATAAATAGGCCGCCTCCAGGGCAAATCGCTGCTGCTCAGCCACGGCTCGCTGGCCTTCGACTTGCCGGCGCACCAACCCGAACAAATCCGGCGCATAGGAAACCGAAACGCTGGCATTGAGCAAGGAAAACGGCACAGCACCGGCTGATCCCGCATTGGCACCCGCGCCCACGCCGCTCGCGGCCCGGCTGGCAAGACCACTTTGCAGCTCACGCGTCGCCTGAAAACTGCCGCTCAAGCTCGGCAAAAACCCGCTTTCCAACGCGCGGGTTTGATCACGCGCGGCCAGCAGCGTGTTCTGCGCGGCCACTAAGCTCGGATTATGCGCCAATGATACCGCAATCAGTTGATCAAGCGCAGGGGAATGGAACGCTTGCCACCATTGCCCCTTGATCCGCGCCCCGATCACCACGCGCTGATCCGGCGCCCCTCGCTGCACCGATGGCGCCGCATAGCCCGTCACACGCGGGGCCGGTGGCCGGTGATAATTCGGGCCGACGGCACACCCGCTTAACCCAGCGGCGCCAACAAAGAGCAAAGCGCACCGCGAACGGCGCACGATCAACGTCCCAGATGCGAATGCGCGCACCGCAAATTTCCTATCAACACTCACGGGCCGGAAACTACCTAGTTTCTCTACGGCGCGTCAAGCCCTGCAAAATTCTTGATGATTGCAGATACTTGTTCGTTCATCGCGCAATAATGACTTGATTTTGGGGCGGATTTGCGCAATGAACATCGCGGTTTGAAAGAGTGCCTGATGATGAATTGCCCCGCCATGGCACCGCGTCGCGTCACCACCCGCCGCGTGCTGATCAACCCGCAAGCCCGCCGCGATGCGTTGATCGCGGCGGCAGAGCGCGTATTCGTCCGCCAAGGCTACCATGCCGCGACGATGGATCAGATCGCCGCCGCCGCCGGCATTTCCAAGCGCACCCTCTATCAGTTGGTCAGTTCTAAAGAGCAGCTCTTCACCGATCTGCTGATCCGCCGCCAGCAAGCCTTCGATTTTCGGGTCGAAACCGAAAATCGCCCGGTCGACGCCGTGCTGTTCGATCTGCTGATCGGCTGGGCGGATCATATTCTCAGCGCCAAGACAATCGCGCTGACCCGGCTGATCATGGTGGATTATCTCCACGGCAAAACCCTCTCGCGCATCCTGAATCGTGAGAGCGCCAAGCCGTGCCGTGACGCCCTGATCGCTTTTCTCGCGGCCTGCAACACAAGCGGCGATCTGTGCATCGATGACCCAGATGAAGCCGCGAACATGCTCTACGGCATGACCATCGGCAATATCCATGTCAAAATTCTGCTCGGCCTCGGCAAGGCGCCCAGCAAAGCCGAGCTACATCAGCGCGTGCAAGCCGCCGTGGCGCTGTTCCTCCACGGCGCCAGCACCGCTCACTCGCCGGACAATTCTCGCCGCCGCTGATCCAACTCCTCGGAATAGCGCCGCAGGGCATATTGCTCAGTCAAAACACCCAGCACATGCCGCGTCTCAGGCCCGTCCAGCACCGCCAACACATCGCACTGCACCCGCTCAAATGCCTGAATCGCTTCTTTCACCGTCATTTGCGGCAACAGAAAATCAACCTCATGGCGCAGAAAATCATGCACCCGCTGATCGGTCGGCACGCCCGGCGCGTGGGTCTCCGCCGGGTAAACCAACCCAACATAGCGTTCATCGGCATCGACAGCGACGACATATTGCGTGCGCCCCAGCGGAAATTCCTGCCGGAACATCTCCAACTCGGTTGTCTCATGGGTGATATAGCCGATTTTGCGCATCATTCGGCCCACCGTCAGATTATGGATCCAGCCGACATCAACGGCACTGCGAATACTTTCGCCGCGCAAATGAAACCGCCAGGTGGTGAAGGAATAGCCAAAAAACCGCCGCACCGTGAGCGATGAAGCAATCGCGGCCATCAGCACCGCAATGGTAATACTGAAATTATTGGTGCTCTCCAGCGTGAGGAAGGTCATCGTCATGGTGCCGCTCACAATCGCGGTCGCCAGCGCCGCCATGCCCACCACCGCGTAAAAGCCGATCGGCACACCATGCTGCACCGGCAGCAAAATAGCCAAATCGCCAAAGCCACGGCCCAGCAGCGACCCCATGAACAAAGACGCAAAAAACAAACCACCGCGAAACCCGGTTGCAATTGAAAACGATGACGCAACGGATTTCATCAGCAACAGCACCATGGCGATGGCAAACGGATAGATCACCGCAAGCTCGGTATGCAGCGATGAATTGCCCGAGGCGAGCACCTTTGGCGTAATCGAGCCAAGCAACCCCACCACCGTACCGCCCAAAATCGGTCGCAACCACACCGGCACACTTGCCCGGCGCAGCAGCGTCTCCAGCGTCGTCACCGCGCGCATAATGCCAATCCCAACAAACCCAGCAATAGTGCCAAGCAGCACCGCGAGCACATAGGCATAGCCCGGCACATGGGTTGGCAAAACCACACTCAGCGGCGCCGCGCCGCCATTCATCAACGTCTCAACCACCAGCGTGCCGGCCAAGGAGGCGATCACCACCATCGTCAGGCTGGACAGCGAATAGGTCCCGATCACCAGTTCGATACCATAGAACGCACCGCAAAGCGGCGCGTTGAACGCCCCCCCAATTGCCGCCCCGGCGCCACACCCCACCAGCACCCGCAAATCATTGCGCCGCAAGCGCAATTGCTGGCCGATGAACGAGGCGACCCCGCCGCCAAACTGCGCATAACCCGCTTCCTGACCCACCGAGCCACCAACGCCGTTGGAAAACGAAGTTTGCATCGCGACAATAAATGAATCCCGCAGCGATAATTTGCCGCCATACAGCGCGTTCGCCTCGATCGGATCGACGAAATTGCCGGGCCGGTATTTGGCCAGCAGCCATGTCATCGAGCCAAGCACCGCACCACCCAAAATCGGCACAATGATCGCGCGGATCGGTTCAATCTGCGCCTGCTCGGACAAGCCCTCGCCCAATTTGGGCAGCGCGAAAAACCAATAATGAAAATGAATTGCCAAAAAATCCATAATATAGACGCAAATGCCCGAGCAAACCCCGGTCACCGCCGCTAACAATGCGAGCCACATCTCATCGGCCCGAACCAAGGCCCGCAAATGGGTCCACGCTGTCGCCGGCGTAAGATCATGGCGCGCCAGCCACACACGCACCGCGCGACGCCCATCCGCTAGGTTACTCGGTATCGCCATACGCGTTCAAACCCATTCGCTCTGCAATCATCGGCCAGTCCCAATGCTGCCTTGACCAAAGCCCCTCGACCAATCCCTCCTTGGCGCTGGTTTATGGCAGCTTCATGGCCTGATCCGATTGCCGCAGCCGCGCGGGTCGGTCAACCGATTCGCAGCTCGATCAGCGACGGTCCTGGCTGATTGATGCTTGCGTGCAACAGGGTGTTGAATTGATCAAGGCTGCTCGCCGCTTGCGCAGGCACCCCCATGCCCTCGGCGATTTTCACAAAATCAAGATCAGGCCGACCAAGATCGAGCATATCCAACGCCGTGCGCCCCGGATTGGCCCCGACGCCAGCGAGCTCATGCAGCAAAATCGCGTATTTCCGATTGGCCAGCACCACGAACACAATGTTCAAACCTGAACGCGCCGCCGTCCACAAACCCGCAATCGTATACATCGCCGAACCGTCCGCCTGGAGCGCAATCACCTGGCGATCCGGCGCAGCAACCGCAGCGCCCACCGCCATCGGAATCCCATCGCCAATCGCGCCACCGGTCAATGACAGCCAATCATGCGCTGGCCCCTGGGCCGTGATCGGAAACAGGCCGCGGCCAAAGGATACGCTCTCATCAATAATAATACTGCGCTCGGGCATCAGCGCCGCGAGCGATTGAGCAAACCCTTGCGGGGTCACTGGCCCCTGCGCCGGATCAGGCCGGGTCCGTGCCGATGGCGTGGCCCGTTCCGCCGCCAATCGCTGCGCTAGGGCGTCGAGCGCCTCCGGCCCATCCTGGTCGGTGCGGGCGAGCACATGCAGGGTGCAATCCTCCGGCCAGAGCTGCCCCGGCTTGCCCGGATAGGCAAAAAACCCAACGGGCGGCACCGCCTCGACTAAAATAATATGCTTGGCACCGGCCAGAGCAGGCAAAGCGGCGTCGATGAAATACGGCACACGCTCGATTTCAACGCGCCCTGCCCCGCGTTCAATCCGCGCGTTCGACATCTCGGCGCGCAACCGCGCACCACACACCGCCGCAATGCCTCCCGCCACTGCGAGCGGATCTTCACGCAGCGTCATCCCGCCCAGCAACAGCACCGTCGGCTCGCCCGAACGCAGCACGGTGGCGACCCGCTCAATCACACCACGATCCACTATAGCCCGGCCCGCCGGCGCGCGCGGCGTTGCCACCACACCGCCATCATCCCACGCCGTATCCGCCGGCAGAATAAGCGTCGCGATCATCCCCGCCTTCGCCGCCGCAATCGCCTCGGCAGCATCGGCCCCCACCAGCGACGCCTTGGTGGCGGTGCGCAGAAACCCGGAAACCGGCCGCGCCCAACCCTCAGTATCGGCGGTCAGCGGCGCATCGAGCGGGCGATGATAGGTCGCTTGATCGCCAACAATATTGACAATCCCAGCACGGCCCCGGCGCGCATTATGCAAATTGGCCAGCGCATTCGCGAGGCCCGGCCCACAATGCAACAAAGTCGCCGCAGGCTTGCCGGTGATCCGCCAATAAGCATCGGCAGCCCCCGCCACCACGCCTTCATCGAGGCAAAGCACGCAGTGAATGCCCGGTATCCGATCCAACGCCGCGACAAAATGCATCTCGCTGGTGCCCGGATTGGCAAAGACCGTGTCAATCCCTCCGGCAATCAACGTATGAACCAGGCTCTCTGCACCATTCATCGTTTCGCTCCCCACCCGTTTTCCGACTTCATCACGAAACCGCTGATAAACCTTTTTGCCGGCGGCGGGGAGAGTCGAGAGGCCGATTTATCCAAATTGGGCAGGCTCATTCCAAACACGCTGATCCAACCGGGCACCGGCGCACCAGCATCGCCTCAATCGCGCGCGAAATCGCCGCAAAGGCCGGCCGCCGATAATCCCAGATTGGCTCTGCCGATGGCGGATGCGCCAGCATCGTGGCATTGGCTTCAAATACCAGCACCATACCCTTATCGCCGCACGCAAAATCGACGCCAAGATAATCAAGCCCCAGCGCGGCACCAATCCCCGCCAGCGCGGCCATCGCTTCGGTGCCGAGCACGCCCGCCATATCGTCCAGGAATTTTTGCTCCTCCGCGCGATGCGCCGGATGCGCCGCCATCGCGGCGCTAAAATAATGCACTTTCCACTGATCCGATATCGCGAGATGCACCGGATAAATCACGCCATCAATGATCAACACCCGATATTTGCGCCAAAACCCATCACCGCCACGCGTCTCGGCATAATCCATCGCGAGCAATGTCGCGCCAGGCAGCCGATCCAGCGATTGACATAAGCCCGCTTGGTCATCGGCCCGCTCGAAATATTGACCCGAATGATAGCCCGGTGCGCGCAACAGCACCGGAAACTGAGTGATTCGCACCGCCTCGTCTCGGCTCACCTTGCGCAATCGGGGTGTGATCACCCCCGGCAGCCGCGCCAATCGCCGCGCAATGGCCTCGCGCCCCGTTGCTTGCACCGCATCGGGCCGATTAACCACCATCGCACCCGACGGCCCCATCAGCCGGATCGCCGTATTCAGCGCACAGCCCGCATAATCCGCATCGCCAATCGCGTTCACCACCAAATCATGGGGCGGCAAGCACGCATCCGGCGCCAGATAATCGGCATACACCGCCGTCACCGCCCAGCGGGCCGGATCAAACCAGCCTTGCACCGAAATATTGCCGCCACGCGCCGCCACCAGCAGCAAAACCCGCCATTGCCCAGCCGCTTGCACCCGCGCGGGCGCCACCGCATCCCGATGATAGCCCAAATAACGATGCGCCGCTGCGCGTGGATCGCCCTGCGCATCCAAACTCCGCGCCAAGGCGCGATGCGCCGCCACCATGCTCGGCTGCAGCCGCAGCGCGATCTCACCATGCCGCGTCGCCGCAACAAAATCCCGCGCCTCGATCAGTGCGTGCGCCAAACCAGCATGGGCAATCGCCGAATGCGGATAACAACGCACCGCCTGGGTGAACACCGTGAACGAAGCCGCGTGAAATCCCGACGCTGCGGCCAAACTGCCTAACTCGACCAGCGCATCATGATCGCTCGGATCAGCCTGCAATACCCGCAGATACGCCGCGCGCGCCGCGCGATCATCGCCCCGCCTCGCCAAGCGCCGCGCCGTCTCACGCAGGGCCACCGCGCCCCGCCCGCCCGCAATCCCGGAACCCTGCTGCCAGCCAACCTGTTGCGTGTGTGCCATCATCAGCCGGAATTTGCGTGGCAAAAGTCAAGAAAACGTTAAAATACCAAAAATTTCCGCCCATCACCCCGCCGTCACCCTTTCGTGATCCCGACTTCTCCGGTAACGAAAGTCCAACATCATCGGGATATTTCGTCTAAAATCATGCTCTTCCCCACCGTTTCTTACGGCATTTTCTTTCTGGTCGTGCTGGTGATCGCCTGGGCGCTCGCGCATCGCCCAGAATGGCATAAAAATTTTCTGTTGCTCGCCAGCTATTGTTTTTATGGCTTCTGGAATTGGAGCTATGTGCCGCTGTTATTCGCCGTATCGCTCGGCAGCGCTTTGATCGCCCGGCAAATCCAAAACGCCGTTGGCCCCAAGCGCAAACGCTGGCTGATCCTCGGCGTGACGCTCAATCTCAGCACGCTGGCCTATTACAAATATACCAGTTTCGCGTTGCTCAGCCTGCTGAATCTCTGGTCACTGATCGCGCCCGCGCCGATGATCAGTTTTAATTCACCCCTATTGCCGCTCGGCATTTCGTTTTTCGTGTTCCACGCCATTTCGCTGCTCGCCGACACCTATCGGCAAAAATTGCGGATCAAAATCAATCTGCGCGACGCCTTGCTCTATATCGCGTTTTTCCCGCAACTGATCGCCGGGCCGATCCTGCGGGCATCTAGCTTTCTGCCGCAACTCGCTCTGCCGCGCGACCCGCGCATCATCCGCGCCAACACCGCCTGCCTGCTGATCATCTCGGGGCTTTTCAAAAAAATCATCATCGCCAACATCCTCGCCACCCGCTTGGTCGAGCCGGTATTCGCCGCGCCCAGCCGGTTCAGCGGCGCGGATACGCTGCTCGCGGTCTATGGCTATGCTGCCCAAATCTACTGCGATTTCTCTGGCTATACCGACATCGCCATTGGCTGCGCCTTGCTGCTTGGTTATCGCTTCCCACGCAATTTCAATGCACCTTACACCGCCGTCAGCCCGCAGGATTTCTGGCATCGCTGGAATATCTCGCTCTCCACCTGGCTGCGCGATTATCTCTATATCCCGCTCGGCGGTTCGCGCGCCGGCGAGGCCAGCACGTTGCGCAATCTGATGATCACCATGGTGCTCGGCGGGCTGTGGCATGGTGCGAACTGGACCTTTGTGTTCTGGGGCGCGTTATGGGGCACGCTTTTGGTGATCCATCGGCTTTGGCTGCGATTGCAGAGCAAGCCGATCCAGGCACTCAGGGCCAGCCTCGCTTGGCGCTGGATGTCGCGGCTCATGCTGTTCCAGGCCGTCTGCCTTGGCTGGATTTTCTTTCGCGCCCCGTCTTTTCATATCGGCCTTGAAATTCTGCACCGCCTGACCGCGCCCGGCCCGGCAAGCTTGGCCACCATGCCGGTGGTCGTGGTGCTGATTCTGGGCCTGTTTGGCCAATATTTGCCGCGCCGCTGGCGGTTTGGGCTGGAAATCGAAATGGCCCGCTGGCCCGCCGCCCTGCGCGGAGCCGGCCTAGCGGTGGCCCTGTTCATCATCAGCGTGCTCGGGCCAACCGGCGTCGCGCCGTTTATTTATTTCCAATTCTGAGCATGGAATTTCCGCGACACATCAAAGGACTGGTCGCCACGCGGCGTGAGGTGATGGCGGGGATGATCGGGTTTTTGGTCGTCATTATGCTCCTTGATTCCGGCGGTCTCGCCCAATGGGCGCGTCGGCTTGAAATCGGCCCGCTGCGCCGCGTCGCGGTGCCGGTCACCACCACAATCAACCAAACCCTGCGGCCACTCGGCATCGATCCGCTGCGCCATGTTTTGCTGGCCGATCTCGCCCGCCTGCATTGGACGCGCGATCGCGCGGCGCAATTAGCGGCATCGCAACCAATCGCACCCCCCACCCCGGCCGCCGCGTGCGCCCCCTCAATTGCAGCGCAATCAATGGCAACCACGCCACCAAAAACCCCGATTGTGATCGCATCGGCGCGCCCACCCAGCACGGCCATCGCCTCCAGCACGGCCAAACTCGCTCCCACGCCAGCGCCACCCTTATCGCCGATCCTGCGCAATTTGCCGCTGCATACCAGCCTGCCGCCCTTGGCGCCGCTGCCACCCGGCGTGCATCGCCGCACCATCGCGCTGGTCGGCGATTCGATGATGGCCGTTGGCTTGAGCGACATGGTGCTGCGTCAGACGGCGAATGATCCGGCCTTGCGGATAATCCGCGCCTTTCGCTCCGGCACCGGCCTCGCGCGCCCGGATGTGTTCAACTGGATGACCGAATATCCCGCGATGATCGGCAAACACCACCCGAACCTGATTATCGTCGCCATCGGCGCTAATGACGCGCAGGGCTATGTCGATCACACCGGCAAAGTGTTGGCCTATGGCACACCCGCCTGGATCGCCTCATACCGCGCTCGCCTGACCAAATTTCTGGCCCTGCTGCAAGCCTCATCGCAGCAAGTGCTGTGGATTGGCCTGCCGCCAATGCAGCAGCCCGGCTACGCAGCGCGCATGCGTGAACTCAACCGTATCACCGCCACCGTGGTCGCTGCCGATCCGCATGCGGTCTGGTGGAATCCAGCCGCGCTCATCGGCACCCAATCCGGCCAGTTCCGCGCCCTCGGCCCCGCGAACGACGACAAGGGCGCACCCATCGTGCATCTGCGCCAGCCCGATGGGATTCATCTGACCGATGACGGCGCTGGCTTACTAACCGCCCAAATCATCCCCTGGTTCGCCCCGCTGCCACTGCCGCCGCCACGCGAACCGCCCATTCCAGCAAGGCTGCTCGCTCAACGCGGCACGCAAGGATCTTCAATCCGGATCGGGGGAAACGGCGTGCCATCCGCCCAAACGCCCAAATAACGCTGCCCCGGATTCTGCTGATCAAACACCACCGAGGGCAATGTGCGGTGATCAAGCCCGATCACCATGGCATCAATCACTTTCCAAAAGCCGAAAAAATCCAACTGGTTGATCGAAACCGACTTCGGAAATCCAGCTTGTCCCGGCAGAAACTTCGGAAAATCCTGATCGCTGAGCGGAAAATTATAGCGCCGATCAGGCGCCCCCGGCGCGCCATGCTCCGAATGCACCACCACCCCGTCATGCGAGGCACCGGGCAGCACCATCAGCACCCGCCGATCCGCGCGCACCCCACACATGCGCTTGAACAAGGCCCGCGCGGTCGGCAGACCAATCGAGGTATCTTGCGCACCCGCCATCACCGCAATCGGTAGATCAGGGGGCAAACGGCGCAAATCGCCAATGATACTGCGCCCCGCCGGGCCGGTCGCCACGTCCGGCGCATCACCGGGCGCCATCAGCACCATGGCCCGCGGCGCGGGCACCCCATCATGGCCACGCGCAATCGCAAAATCGAGCGAGATCGCCGCCCCCATCGAGTAGCCAACATACAAAACCCGATTTTTATCAACCTTCCAGCCCCGTGCCGCCAGCATGGCCACCGCACGACGATCCGCCGCCGCTGCCCGTGCCACCACCACCTGCGGCGAAGTCGCCGCCGAGCGCTGATACACCGGATAGACCACAATCTCGCCCTCGCGCGCTAAATGATCGATCAAGGCACCAAAATTGACCGGGTTCATCCCTTGCCAGCCATGGTGAAAAAACACGATGGGCACCGCGCCCGCCGGCAAGGCAGGGCGTTCGGGCAAAAACACATAGACCCGCGCCGCCCCTTGGCCGCTCGCGAGCACCTCCACCCCACCATGGGTCTCACGCGCCAGCAATGCCGCCTGGCCATACTCATGCGCCAAGCGCGCCGCCAAACCCAGCGATTGCTGGCCAGCCAACACCGGGACCGGGGCCACGCTCAGCACCGCCATCATCACCCCAACCGGCCATCGCCGCATGCCCGCTCTCCCGTCCATCCTGTGGCGCTCCCATCTGCTCTTGACCCACATTTGCTCTCGATATGAGTTACCCCCGTTATGCACCTAATCCACAGGGTGCCAACCCTGTCACAGCCGCGCCCGACCGGCTATGCTCGCACCGATGGATACCATGGACTCCCCGCTACTCGGCCTCTCCCAGCGCCTGCCGCCCGCCAGCCTCGAGGCCGAGCAAGCCCTGCTCGGTGCCTTGCTCGCCAATAATAAAGCCTATGAGCGGGTCTCGGAATTCCTCGCACCCGAGCATTTCGCGGATGCCGTGCATGGCCGCATCTATGAAGCCATCGCGCGGCGCATCGAGGCCGGACAACTCGCCGATCCGATCACCTTGCGCACCGAGTTCGAGCATTCCGGCCTTCTCGATGAGGTCGGCGGCACCGCCTATCTCGGCCAATTGCTCACCGCGATGGTCGGCATCATCAATGCGGGCGATTACGGCCGGACTATTCACGATACTTGGATTCGCCGCCAGCTCATCGATATCGGCGAAGTCACCGTCAATCGGGCCTTCGGCGCCGAAGCTGAGCTTGATGGCGCCGGGCAAATCGAAGCCGCCGAGCAATCTTTGTTCGATCTGGCGACTCGTGGCGGCAATGAAGGCCGGGCGATGGATTTCGAAAAGGCACTCACCCTCGCCATCGAATCCGCCGCCCGCGCCTTTGAGCGCGATGGTAAAGTCTCGGGTCTGACCACCGGCCTGACCGATCTGGACGCCAAAACCGGCGGGCTGCACCCGTCTGACCTGTTGATCCTCGCCGGTCGCCCCGGCATGGGCAAAACCGCTCTGGCCACCAAAATCGGCTTTGGCGCCGCCCAAGCCCTGCTCGCGCAAGCGCGGCGCGATAATCCCAACGCCGAAGCCACCCAGGCAGTGGTGATTTTCTCGCTGGAAATGAGCGCCGAGCAGCTCGCCACCCGTTTGCTGGCCGAAGAGGCGCGCATCGCCTCGGACCGGATCCGGCGCGGTGAAATCGGCCAGAAGGATTTCGATAATTTCGTCGCGGTGTCACGCCGAATTTCGCGCCTGCCCTTGATTATCGATGACACCCCCGCCGTGACGCTCTCGGCCCTGCGCACACGCTGCCGCCGCCTCAAGCGCACACGGGGCCTCGCCTTGATCATCATCGATTATTTGCAACTCATGCGCCCCGCCGCCGGCACCAAGCCGGAAAACCGCGTGCTGGAAATCAGCCAAATCACCCAGGGCCTCAAAGCCATCGCCAAAGAACTCGCCGTGCCGGTACTGGCCCTGAGCCAGCTCTCGCGCGCCGTTGAATCGCGCGAGGATAAACGCCCGCAGCTCTCGGATCTGCGCGAATCCGGCACCATCGAACAGGATGCCGACGCGGTGATGTTTGTGTATCGCGATGAATATTACCTGCAAGCGCGCATGCCCAAACAAATGGCGTTCGAGAGTGAGGACAAATTCCAAGCCGCCCTCGATAAATGGCAGCAAGACATGGAACAGGTGCATAACAAGGCCGAATTGATCCTCGCCAAACAGCGTCACGGCCCCACCGGCAAGGTCGATCTGTTCTTCGAGGCTGAATTCACCCGCTTCGCTGACCTGGATACCACGCATCTCTGACCCCACATGTCCCAGATGCAAGACGCCCCTTTTTCCATCCCGGCCCATGAACGCGTGCTCGCAGGCAATGCCTGTCGGCATCTGTCGGAGGTGGATCGTGCCAGCCTGGCGCGCGCCGCCCGGCTCTATGTCAGCGCCCATGGGCTGATGCCGCGCACGCTGGGGCAGCTTGGCCGCTATGCGGGCGGCGCGATTGAGCGCGCCATGGGCATGATCGCCCCGGCGATCCGGCAAAAAATCGAGGAAACCGCGTCCGATGTGCTCTGGTCCCTGCTCGGCGCCGCCCGGCTTGGTCTGGCTGACACCGCGGATAGCCCGGCGCGCAACCGGCTTTATCAAGGCAGCGTGATCGCTAGCGGCGCCGTCTCTGGATTTTTCGGCGGGCCAGCGCTGGTCGCGGAAATCCCGTTCGCGATGACCCTGATGTTTCGCGCCATCGCCGAAATCGCCCGCGATTCCGGCGAAGATTTATCCGCCCTCGAGACGCGCCGCGCTTGCCTCGAAGTGTTCGGCCTGGGCGCCATCCGCGATCCTGAAGCCGATGTCGAAGCAAGCTTCTGGGCCGTCCGCGCCGCCCTCACCCAAGCGCCGATCGCGGTATTTCTGCGCACCATCGCCGGGCGGCTCTCGGTCACGTTGTCCGAACAGGCGCTGGCCGGTGCGGTCCCGGTAATCGGCGCGCTGGCCGGCGCGGGTGCAAACTATTATTTCATGCGCCACTTCCAAACCATGGCCGACATCCATTTCACGATCCGCCGGATCGAGCGCGATAATCCCAATCCAGAGCCGGTGCGGGTTTGTTTCGATGCGCTGGTCAAGGCCTATCGCGCCGATCAATCCTTGTTTCGCCGCGCCGCGTGAGCCTCACCTGATGAGCCTCGTCCCGTGAGCCTCGTCCCGTGATCTTGGCCGATACCGCAACATTGCGCATCGATTGCGCCGCCCTGGCCGCCAATTGGCAGCGTCTCGACGCCGAAAACCGCCAAACCACGCCACACGCCGCCACCGGCGCGGCGGTCAAAGCGAATGCCTATGGCATCGGCGTTGACATTGCCGCCCCGGCGCTGCTGGCCGCAGGCTGCCGCCATTTTTTCACCGCAACGCTCGATGAGGCCATGGCTCTCCGCGCCTTGCTGCCAGATATCTGGATCGCGGTGCTGAACGGCATTCCGCGCGGCGCCGCCCCCGAATTTCTCGCCCATCGCCTGCATCCGGTGCTCAACACCCTGCCCGATCTCGCCGATTGGCAGTCCGTGGCGGCCAAACCCAACGCCCCCGGCGCGTTGCTGCATCTCGACACCGGCATGGCGCGCCTTGGCCTTGATGCCGATGACATCGCCGCCCTGATCGCAAACCCCGGACAGCTCGGCGCGATCAAGCTCGATTATTTGATGAGCCATTTCGCCGCCGCTGAAATCCACGATGCGCCCAGCAATTCCGCGCAATCATCGCTGTTTGCCACGCTCTCTGCCCAAATCGCCAAAAGCTGCGGCCAAACCCCCAAAACCAGCCTCGCCAATTCAGCCGCTCTGTTCCTCGGCCCGCTCGCCGCGAGTGACCTCGCACGGCCCGGCTATGCGCTCTATGGCGGCAATCCCACGCCCGCAGCGCCCAACCCGATGCGCCCGGTGCTGCATCTCGCCGCCCCGGTGCTGCAAATTCGTGAAATCCCGCGCGGCGCCAGCGTTGGCTACAACGCGACCTGGAGCGCCCCCCGCCGCACCCGCGTCGCGACCATTGCCATTGGCTATGCGGACGGCATTCTCCGCGCCGCCTCCAACCGGCTCACCGCCCGCCATCAGGGCGCGATCATCCAACAAATTGGCCGCGTCTCGATGGATTTGCTCACCTTCGATGTCACCGACCATCCTGCCATCCAGCACGGCAGCCTGCTGACCTTGCTGGATGACGTGCAAACCATTGAAACACTGGCCGAACAAGCCAGCACGTCGGGCTATGAAATATTGACCAGCTTAGGCCCCCGCTATCGGCGCGTGGTGGAACCGTTATATAGCGGCCTATGACTCGCATTTTCGATCCCATCGCCCTGCTGGGCCGCAGCACCATCGCCTTCATCACCGTGCTCGGTGAATTGGGCCTGTTCACCGCCGCCGCCCTCGCTGGACTGGTCCGCCCGCCTTATTATCCGCGCAATATCGGTCGCGCCTTTGCCGATATCGGTTTCTTCTCGCTACCCGTGGTCGCGATGACGGCGGTGTTCACCGGCATGGTGCTCGCCTTGCAAACCTATACCGGCTTCGCCCGGTTCGATGCGCAAAGTGCCATTGCCAGCGTCGTAGTGCTCTCACTCACCCGTGAACTCGGCCCGGTGCTCGCTGGGCTGATGGTCGCCGGGCGCGTCGGCTCAGCGATGGCCGCAGAAATCGGCACCATGCGCGTCACCGACCAGATCGATGCGCTCACCACCCTCGCCACCGACCCGATCCGTTATCTGGTCACGCCCCGCCTGCTCGCCGGCGTCATCGCCCTGCCGCTCCTGGTGCTGATCGCAGACATTCTCGGCGTCGCCGGCGGCACGCTGGTAGCCACTTTGCGCTTTGGCTTCAATGTCAGCGATTATCTGCGCCAAACACTCCAGCATCTGCATGGCATGGATGTCGCATCCGGTTTGATCAAATCCGCCGTGTTCGGCTTCGTGATTGCGCTGATGGGCTGCTTTTTCGGCTATCGTTCACGCGGCGGCGCGCAAGGCGTGGGGGCGGCCACCACCTCCGCCGTGGTCGCCGCTTCGATTCTGATCCTCGGCCTTGATTACGTGCTGACGCAGGCGTTTTTCACGATATGACCCAAAATTCAGCAAAGATTTCAATTCAGGGCCTGAGCAAAAGCTTCGGCAGCAAAAAAGTGCTGGACGGGCTTGATCTCGACATCGCCTCCGGCACCAGCCTGGTGGTGATTGGCGGGTCAGGCACCGGCAAATCGGTGCTGCTGAAATGCATTCTTGGCCTGATCGAACCGGATTCTGGCCGTATCTTGATCGATGGCGAAGACGTCTTGACCGCCGCGCCTGAACGCGCCCGCGCCCTGCGCGACCAAATCGGCATGCTGTTTCAAAATGGCGCGCTGTTCGATAGCGAATCGGTCTGGGAAAACGTCACCTTCGGCCTGCTGGCCCGCAAGCGCATTTCCCGCACCGACGCACGCGCCCGCGCGATCAGCGTGCTCGCCCAAGTCGGCCTAACCGAGCAAGTCGCGGATCTCAGCCCCGCTGAACTCTCCGGCGGCATGCAAAAGCGCGTGGCCCTGGCCCGCGCCATCGCGGCTGACCCGGCCATTTTGTTCTTTGACGAACCCACCACCGGCCTCGATCCGATTATGGGCGCGGTGATCGATGGGCTGATCGTCGATTGCGTGAAGCGCCTCGGCAGCACCTCCATCGCGATCACCCATGACATGGCCAGCGCCGCCCGGATTGGCGACAGCATCGCCATGCTGTTCAACGGCAAAATCATCTGGCAAGGCCCGCCGACCGCAGTGATGGCCAGCGGCAACGAATTTGTCGACCAATTCACCCATGGCCGCCGCGACGGCCCCATCCAAATGGCGCTTCGCCGCTAAATCAATGAAATTGATCGGCAAACAAGGGTTAGCGCCGCCGCCCAACTAACCCCCGCGCAATTTCACCTGCAAATCAAACGTCACCGCATGATGCGGCATTTTGGCAGTGAACGGCGGAAACCGCGTCGCTCGCACTGCAGCCAACGCCGCCTGATCAATCGGCGGGGCCCCTGACGAGCGCTCGACCGATACGCCCAGCAACGCCCCGCTCGGCGCGATCGTGATCGCGACCGTCGTCGTGCCGCGCAAATGCATCATCGCGACTTGCTCGGGCACATGCAAATCATCCTGCACGGCTTCATGAACCCGCGCCGCATACAGCTCGGTCGCGTCCGCCTGCTCCGCCGCACTGATTTGTGGTCGTGGCGGCGGTGGCGGCGGCGGTGGCGGCGCTTGCACATGCGGCACCGGCTTGGGATGCACCACCGGCCTCGGCTTAGGCCGCGGGATCGGTTTGGGCGGCGGCGGCGGTGGCTTTGGCGGCGTGACCACTTTGGGCGGCGGCGGCGGCAAGGGTTTCGGCGGCGGTGGCTTGGGGATCGGCTTAGGGGGGGGGGGGGCGATCACATGGATTTTCATCACCGATTTATGCTTGGCAACAACCGGCCCCGCCTGATTGGCAAAGTGCAAAAACACCACCAGCAACACCGCCTGCACCAGCAACGCACTGGCCAAGGCCCAGCCAAACCGGCCTTGCTGGGCCAAGGCGGGGTGCTCGGTGCGCACCGGCGGCACCGGTCCCGGATATTGCGCGAACACAGCCATTACGGGCCAGCAGGAACCGGCTGCGCCGCAATGCCAATATTGGTCACGCCGGCTTTGCGCGAGGCGTCCATCACCGTCACGAAATGCTGAAACGCAACATGCTTCGAGGCCGCAATGGTCACTTGGGTTTTCGCCGGATCACCATCGGCTTGGAACAAAGCGGTGAGTTGATCGGGCGTGAGCGTCGCGTTCTTCACCTTGATAGTTCCATCACGCGTGATGTTCACGGTGAATTTCGGATGTTTGAGATGCTGCGATTGCGTGGATGTCGGCAATTGCATCGCAACCCCGGAATCCGGGATCATTTGCAGCGTGACGATAATGAAAAACACCAGCAGAAACAGCATCACGTCGATCATCGGAATGATTTCAACGCGCGCCTTCTTGGGCTCGAAATAACTCATTTTCATGGTCAATACCCTTATCGCGCGGCGGCGATTTCGCGTGCCGATCCCCGCGCCGCCACCAGCGGCACCAACGGCGAGCCATCCGTGCGGTTCAAGATCATAGTGCGAATGGTCTCCATCTGATGGAGAATTAACCGCACCTGATTTTGCAGCATGTTAAACGCGGCCAGGCCAAGCATGGCGATCAAAATGCCAAACGCCGTCGCCACCAGCGCATCGGCAACGCCCCCCGTCACCTCCGCCGGCGCATGCCCCGGTTTCGCCAGCACCGAGAAGGCATGGAACATCCCAATAATCGTGCCAAACAAGCCCAAAAGCGGGGCCAGCGTCACAATCGTATCGAGCAACCAAAGCCGCTGATCCAGGCGCGGCGCAACCAACAAAATCGCCTCATCCATGCGGCTATTCAGCGCCGCCGGGCCTGACTCACTCACATGATGAATGGCGGTATCGATCAACACCGCCTCTGGTTGCTTGCCCGCCAGCGTGCGCAAATCATCGAAGTCAGCGCACGAGAGCGTGGTCATTGCCGCCATTTTGCGCACAATCATATTGCCGCGCAGAATAGCGCGCCGCAAATACCAAACCCGGTCCAGCATCACCGCCGTCGCGAGCAGAAATAGCCCCGCCAGCACATACAGCACGCCATCAGAATAATTGGCGAGATGGATAATATAAGCGAGTGACATCGTGGATCTCCTGCGGATCGAGTAGCGCGACATTGAGCGGCGCAGCATTAGCCGATGCTGCACCGCTCGCGTGTGAAGGATTTGTGACAGTCGCGCGGCGGCGCGACGGCCAAGTCTCGATAATCAGAAATGGATGCCGATCGTGCCGAATATCGAAAGCGGCGCCCCCGGATACCCCATCAGATAGCCCGGCGTGCCGCCGAAATACCCACCCGCCGAGACCACCGAATAGCTGTGATAACGCCGATCCAGCACGTTCAGCGCGGTCAATGTAACATCCACCTTGCGTGTGCCCGCATAAGGAACATGCACCGGCGTCGAGAGTTTGACGGACAGGTTGAACACACCATACCCGCCCATTTTCTGGCGCGTCGGCGCGCTGGTGATATCGCTGAAAATATATTGCGAGCCGGTATATTGGAACCAACCTTTCGGCTGGATAACCATCTCGCCGACCGGAATATCGTAGTAAGCGCCAAGATTGAGCAGCAGGTTCGGCACATACGATACCGGCGAACCACTATAATCGTTCCCATTAACATTATAGGTGGTGTATTTCGCCTGCTCGACATTCGCATTCGCGGTGAGATGCAAATTATAGACGGGGTTATCGTCAAGATACATATTCACGCCATTATACTCGGACGTGCCACTGGCGATCACAGTGTTACCTGCTGCGTTGGTAATCGGGATCGATTGCTTGGAATAACGCAAATGGTAGTAATTGACGCCAACCAACAAGCGGTTGAACAGCCCGGCATGATCCAGATGCGCCTTGAAGCCGGCCTGAAACTCCTGACCAAATTCAAGCTGATAAAGGCTTCCCGGGAGTGAAGTTTTCTGGAAAAACCCGCCACCACCACCAAGCTGCGGCGATTTCCATTCCTCGCTATAGCTCCCATACACAGCAAGCCACGGCAGAACCTGCAAATTGGCCGCGAGCGAGGGGGCTAGTCCGGTCCGCGTTTGATGATCGGCGGGGCCAGCGCTCTGGTTTTTGAAATTCCCAGCAGCACCCGGTGCGAGGGTGAAATCCTGCAAGGTCTCTGGCGAATAATTGACCATGAATTGTTCAATGCGAATGCCAGGGGTGATATGCAGTATCGGGATCGGATGAATATCATCCTGGATGAATGCAGAGACGTTGTTTTGATCGAAATAGCTGGAGCGGGTTTTGCCGCCGGCATTGATCACATCGGGATTACCGAAATAAGGCGCGGCCGGATTATAAAAATTATTGCGACTATTATATTGCGAATAAATATAATAACCACCTAATTTGACTGTGTTATAAGGCAGTTTAGCGGTCAGATAGAGTTTGTCGCCAAAGCTGAACGTGTAAGGGTTGTTATGCTCATCCTGTTGTGCCCCTAGATTATACACATCGTTGAGCCGCGAATGTAAGCGATCAATACGGGTAAAGAAGGTCAGATTATGCAGCGACGTGAACTGATCAAGATCGATATTCTCGCGGGCATAGGCCATATAGAGCTGATTGCCGTCGAACTTGTTGTAGCTACTGTAAGGCAAGGTGCTGTAATAACCCGATGTCGGTTGGCTATAAAGCGGCCCATTCGGCTGGCCGTTCAGCGTTACACCCGCCACCGGCGAAAACGGAATAACTTGGGCGCGGTAGCCACGGCTCTGCGCGACATAACCGCCCAGCTCGAAGCTGCCATCGGTGAATGTCTTGATCGTCTTGCCGTAAAACGCATAATTGCGGCTGGGATTTTTGAAACCATCGGACGCCGTGCGGAAACTGTCGCCCTGACCAAATCCACCCGCCAGCACGGTTGACCAACCATCAATCTCGCCGGATCGCACGTCGAACTCAAGATTCTCTTGGGCGTTACTGCCATAAGTCAGGTTCAAATCAGCGCCGGCCTTGGCGGTGGGCTGGATCGGCGTGAATTGAAATTCGCCCGCAATGTTATTGTACCAGCGATCAACCGGATTGCCCGGTCCATAAATCACGTTGGTGTTCTGGATCATGCCAAGCTGCGGGATCGTCGGCGACTGCCAAAGTCCGGTCACCACATCCGCAATCGGCACGCCATCAAACGTCACGGCAATGGCGCCGTCCTGGGTATAGCCCGCATAGCCGCCCCAACCTTGCACCACACCATTCAGTGTGATGGTCGCTTTGGTCGACCCGGTATTGCCATACGTGTTCACATTGACGCCAGGCGCATAGCTCAATGCGCGTGCAGCACCGCCAACCGGCCCCGCCTGGTTCTGTAACTGCTTATCCAGCACCCGAATCGTTTGGCCGGATTTAAAAATCTGTTTCTTGGTCGGCTGTGGCGTAGCGCCGGATATCGCCTGGCCACCCGTAGCGCTGACTTCGCCAGCATTGATCGCCTGCGCCCATGCCATGACGGGCATCAGAGCGGTACTGCCCAACAGGGCCGCCAGAAGAATTGGTTTCGCCGGATTGAATTTATGCTGCACGGGAAGACTCCTGTAACTTTTCATTGCGATCGCTCGGGCGTCCAAGACCAGAATCCATCCTGGCAGGCAATCGCTCTTCGAGATTCTCGTTGTATATTCATCGAATCTTCAATTTTATGTCATTGAACTGTCATCGAGCTAGACGCCAAACTCCCCGCAATCCTTAACACCATATAAAAATAGAGACGTGCCTCAAATTAAAAACCGCATGTCTCATCACAAAATACTTATTGACGAATACCCTTATTGGTTGTATTTAAGAATTCAGAAAACCAGAGGTTGTCATGAAAATACTAATTTTTGGTACGAATAATAGTAATTTGGATCGGCTGGTGCCGTATCTGAAGTCCAGACTCGCCATTGTCGATCACGCTGCCGATGGTGAAGAACTGCTCGATCTCGTCCGCTTCTATGATTACGACGCGGTGATCTTGCATCTCAGCGACGGCAGGGCGCCGGACATCGAATTAATTCGCCGCCTGCGTAGCGCTGGCTTGCGCGCTCCTTTACTCGTGCTTGCCGCCCAGCTCTCCGAGGCTGGCCGCTTGCGGGTGCTCGAAGCCGGCGCCGATGAGCTGGTCATCCAGGCTGCCTCCCATGAAGAGATCTTTCTCCGGGTACAAAACCAAGCCCGGCGCCAGCGCGGCTTTCAAAACGCTGTGCTGGGCTTTGGTAATGTAGAAATCAACACCAACTCCAAACGCATTCTGGTGGACGGGGCTGCGGTTCCGCTCACCAAAAAAGAATATCAAATCATCGAAATCCTTGCCCTGCGCAAAGGCTGCGTGCTGAGCAAGGAGGTGATACTCGACCATCTCTATGGTGGTCTTGATGAGCCGAATGCAAAAATCATCGACGTATTCATTTGCAAAATTCGCAAGAAAATGGCGAATTTCGGCGTCGGTGACTTCATCGAAACCAGTTGGGGCCAAGGCTATATGATTGCCGAGCCACACAGCCTTCCGCCGAAACAGATCGCCGAACCCAATACTTCACCGTCATTGCGAGTTGCTGGATTACGCGCCTGACACCGCTCACGCGGCGGCATCATGGCGCTGTTCCAAACCCCGCAACGCCCGGTCAATCCATTGGGCCGTCAGGCGCTCGCTCAAACGGTTTTGGCCCAACCGATCAGCCAGAACACCGAAATCGACCCAATCGAGTTTCTGGTCTTGGTTAAAACAGGAGAATACCACCCGCCGTTCACCACTCACCGGATCGACATGCAATTGCAAACATTGCGCGCAGACTTCCTTCATCATGCATTGCATCGGCGAATTGATCGAGCCAACGGCGTGATGTCCTGGCGCAAGATAAGGCTGCAACACGCCATGCCGCGCTTGGGCGACCGCCCGCATCATCCGATCCGAACCAATCGCGATCAGCTCGTTGCACGCATCCAGCTTCAATTCCACCGCGCCCAAGGCGCCCGTCGCATAAGCCAACATGGCATCGACGATATTGCCCACGAAATGCCGATCCTGCGCACGTCCCGGCACAAAACCGGGGGCCTCGTCACTGCACCAAATGATCACATCTGCCGCCCGCTCAATGGCTTCGACATGATAGCGGTCGGCCAATTTTTTATAGCCGGCAAAATACAACACGCGGGTTCCCGCCGCACGCAAGGCCGCGCCAATCGAGAACAGCACGGCATTACCCAGCCCGCCGCCGACCAGCACGACGGTGCTATTCTGAGCGATATGGGTTGGCGTGCCAGTTGGCCCCATCAGCACCACCCGCTCGCCTTTGCGCAAATGGGCGCATAAATCCGATGATCCGCCCATTTCCAGGGCGATTACCGAAACCAGGCCGCGCTCGGCATCGGCACTGGCGCCGGTCATCGCAAGACCTTCCATCGCCAGCACCGTGCGCAGTTTTTTGCTGCCAACGCCCGATGGCTCCGCGATGGCTTCCTCGAAAACCGGTGCTTTGCTCTCGAAATTCTGTAAGCGGAAAAATTGACCCGGTTTGAAGGATCGCGCCGCGGCAGGAGCATGCAGCACCACTTCCACAATCGTGGGCGTTAGGCGATGCACCGCGTGAACATGCACATCCAAAGCCGCCCGCAATTGCGCGAGCGGGTCCTGGCCTGCGGCGGGGCGCGCATTCATCAGTGCGGAGACAATCGGGTAGCCACGCTTGGCACTGCCCATGGCTTTGACCACGTTGCCAAAAAATGACGGATGCAAATCGCCGAAAAATGAGACCATCCGGCCATCGGCGGCCCGGTGCATCAGCACATCGGTGCTGGCAGGCTTAGCGGTCGCGCGCTCGGGGCTAACCTTATCGCCCGAGGGGTCAATGGCTTGGAAATATTTGCCATCGAGCAGAATCCGCCCGTCCTCGCGCGCCAGCACGGTGTTGGGCTGGGTGCCCGCCGCCACCAGAATCGCGCGGGCGGGCAGCACAAAATCGGTATTATCGCGGCGCACCCGCAAGCCGGCTGCATGGCCATGCGGGTCGAGCTCAACGGCAACCGGCGTAACATTTTCCGCAAATTTGACCCCCTCTTCCAGCGCCTTGGCGACTTCCTCGTGATTGAGGGTGTAGCTTGGCGCATCGATCAGGCGGCGGCGATAGGCGATGGTTGCGCCGCCCCAGGATTCCAACAAAGGTGCGAAATGCGGCGGGCGCGATTCTGCCAAAGCAGCTTTGCGCTCAGCGCTGATCGCGGCTTCGTGGGCGAGGAACTCTTCGGCGATGGCGGTATCTTCGGCAGACCAGCCGGCACGCACGGCGGCAACGCCGCGCTCATGCACCAAAATGCGATAGCGCAGCGCGAATTTTTCGACCTGCCGCACATAGTAGGCGAGGCTTTCGGTCGCTGTGTCGATCGCGGTGAGACCGCCGCCAACGACCACGATCGGCAGACGAAGCTGGAGATTCGCAATCGATTCCGCCTTGGCGGCACCGGTGAGTTGCAGCGCCATTAGGAAATCCGAGGCCTGGCGCACGCCGCGCGCCAAACCATTGGGGATATCGAGCACGGTGGGCCGCCCTGCGCCCATGCAGAGGGCGATATGGTCAAAGCCCATCGCCCAGGCATCATCCATCGAGAGGGTGGCCCCGCCGCCGAAGCGCACACCGCCAAAAGCGGCGAAGCGGCTGCGGCGTTCCAGCAGCAGGCGGATGAGTTTCAGGTAGTTTTTGTTCCAGCGCACGGTGATGCCATATTCGGCCACGCCGCCGAAACCAGCCATCACCCGGTCATCCAAATTCTCGAACAGCGTGGCCGCATCGCGCACCGGCGTGGCAATGTCGAAATCCAGCGGCTCGATTTTCAGGCCATCGATGGCGGCAACATGATGGCCCTCATTGAGCAAGTGATGCGCCAAGGTGAACCCGGCGGGGCCAAGCCCGACAACCAAGGCGGCGCGGCCACTGGCGGGGCGCTCAATCGGGCGGCGAATATCCAGCGGATTCCAGCGGGTGAGCAGGGCGTAGATTTCGAAACCCCAGGGGAGCGCAAGCACATCGCGCAGAATGGCGCTTTCGGCCTGGGGGATATCGACCGGTTCCTGCTTTTGGAAAATGCAGGATTTCATACAATCATTGCAAATCCGGTGGCCGGTCGCCGCGACCATGGGATTATCGATCAGAATCGTGGCGAACGCGCCGAGCAGATCACCACCCGCGCGCAGCATGTTCATTTCGCTGATCCGCTCTTCGAGCGGGCAGCCGGCTAGGGTGACGCCGAAGGGCGATTTTTGAAAGCCGCCGGCTTTGCGATCCGGCAGGCCTTTGGAGCAGCTATCCTTGCCCTGTTCGTGGCACCAGATGCAGTAATTGGATTGATCGAGGCCCTGTGCGGTGGTCATACCCGGATCGGTGAGCGAAAAACCATCGCGGGCGCGCCATTCATGTTCCGGCAGGCGCAGCATGGTCACGCCATCGCGCTCGATGGTCTCGACGGCGACGAGGCTGGTGGGGTTGAGTTTGCGCGGGATCAGAAACAGCACATCGCCGTGATGGGCAGCGCGGCCGGCATGGGTCAGGGCGGCCCAGGCGGCGTATTCGCGTGCGAGATCGAGCGATTCTTGGTCGTTGGCGGCCTCGAAATTGAGCACGGCGCGGGCGAAATTCAGCTCGTTGAACGGGGTGACGCCACGGGATTCGAGGGCCGCGCGTAGGGCTGGACCGGCGGATTCGGCGGGGTCGGGGTATTGTTTGACCGCGCTGCGCTGGACAAAATTGCGTTTGACGGTGCGGATTGGGTCGCGCATCGCGGTTTGGGCGGCGATGGCGGCGAGTTCGCCCTCGATTCCGAACAGGGTGCCGAGCTGGGCGACCAGATGCGGGGCGAGGGCGATGATCAGGGCCGCTTCGTCATGCTTGTCGATCGCATCCGGCTCGGCGCGGGCGCGCATCAGTTTGGCATGGAGGTCCGCATCATCGCGTTGCAGGGCAACGACGAATTGGCGATCCAGCGCGACTAAATCATCACGCGGCGCGAGGGCGATCGCGTGGGAATCACTTATCTTGTGCATTGTCTCGCCTTGCCATAGCGGCGGGCGCGCTACAAGGGAGATTAGCCGATGGGGCCTTGGCCGATGGCGAGAAATTTATCGCGGCGTTTGCGCTTGAGGGCTTCGGGGGTGAGGGATTTCAGCGGCGCGAGGGTTGCGGTGATGACATCGGCCAGGGCGTCAATTGCGGCATCGGGGTTGCGGTTTGCGCCGCCGAGGGGCTCGGGGACGATGCGATCGATGATGCCGAGTCGTTTGAGGTCTTGGGCGGTGATTTTCATCGCTTCAGCGGCTTGGGCGGCCATCGCGCGGTCTTCCCAGAGGATGGCGGCACAGCCTTCGGGGGAAATCACCGAGTAGATCGCGTGCTCAAACATTAATACGGCATCCGCCGCGGCGATGGCGATGGCACCGCCGGAGCCGCCTTCGCCGATGATGGTGGCAATGAAGGGGACTGGGGCGGCGAGGCAGGCATCGATCCCACGGGCGATGGCTTCGGCTTGGCCACGGGCTTCGGCATCGATGCCGGGATAGGCACCGGAGGTATCGACGAAAGAGAGGATGGGGAGGCCGAATCGGCCGGCAAGGTCGATCAGGCGGCGGGCTTTCCGATAGCCTTCGGGGCGGGGCATGCCGAAATTATGTTTCAGGCGGGATTCGGTATCGGCGCCTTTTTCGATGGCCAGGACCATCACCGGCTCCCCGCGAAACCGGCCAGGGCCGGCGATGATTGCGGCATCTTCGGCGAAAGCGCGATCACCGGCCAGGGGGATGAAATCGGTGATCAGGCGGGCGATCACGTCTTTGGATTTTGGGCGCTCAGGGTGGCGGGCCACCTGGGTTTTTTGCCAGGGGGTGAGTTTGCCATAGACCGTGCGAAGCTGGCGCTCGGCCTTATCGGACAGGAGGGCCACTTCTTCGGCGATGTTGAGGGCGCCCGGATCGGTCATCCGGCGCAGCTCTTCGATTTTCGCCTCTAGCTCGGCGATTGGCTTTTCGAAATCGAGAAAATGACGCATGGCAATCCGGTGTCGCAGATTGGGCCGGATGTCAAATCGGGGCGTGTGCGCCGGATTTTTGTTGCTATATCGTAATGACTTAGGCGTGCGGCGGCGTTAGGCCGTGGCGGCGATAAAATTTCGCA